>CAJWEP010000152.1 GCA_913030945.1 uncultured Verrucomicrobiota bacterium | reverse complement strand
GCTTCATCGGCGAGCATGCCACGCTCGACGGCGACGCCCCTGCGCCTGAGCCACCGGAAGGCGCGACCGGCGTGGGCGGGATTCGGGTCGGTCGCGGCGACAACCACCCTCGAGATGCCGGCCCCGACGATGGCACACGTGCAGGGCGGCGTGCGGCCGCTGGTCGAGCACGGCTCGAGCGTGACAAAAAGAGTCACGCCTTTGGTCGGGTTGCCCCTGCGCTTGGCGTCGGAGATGGCCTCGACCTCGGCGTGGGGCAAGCCGGCTCGGCGATGCCAGCCGCGCCCGATGATTTTTTCGCCCTTGGCCAGCACAGCGCCGACGAGCGGGTTGGGCGATGTCTCGCCCCTGCCCCGCCTGGCCAAGCGCAACGCCTCTCTCATCCGTTGTCCATCGTTTGGGTCTGGCGGATTTTTGGGGGTGTCGGTCATGTCAGATCATTTGCCCCTTTTGTTGAGCCTTTGGCTTGTTGGGTCACCTTATTTCTTGATCGGCTTGCCGGCGGCTTTCCATCCCTTGAAACCGGGAGCGAGATCGACCAGATATTTGAAGCCCATCCCGCTCATCTTTTTACAGGCACGTGCACTGCGGACGCCCCCGGCGCAATAGACGAGGTAGAATTTATCCTTGTCGAGCTTGGCCGCCTCGTCGGCGAAAGAGGGTGAGAACCAGTCGATCCACTTCGTGCCGGGCAGGTGGCCGGCCCTGTACTCAGACGTGGTGCGGACGTCGAGCAATGTCAACTTGTCGTCGCGCCACATTTTCTCGAACAGCGCGACGCCGATGCGAAACGGCTCGCCCGGCTCGACGCCGTACTTGGCCGCGACGGCGGCGGCGCCCGGCTTGGCATCAGCGCCGAGACACCAGCCGATGGCGTTCGTGACGAGCTTGGTGAAGTTCGGGTTGGCAAAATCATCGGCCTGGCCGAGCGAGGTGTAAAACGTGCGGTTGCCCCTGTAGCTGTGCGTCCATGCCACCGGCTCGGCGGGGTGGCCCTCGACCGCCCCGGTTAGCAGAGGGGTGGCCGCCCTGGCCAGAGGGGTGTTTTTGTAGAGTGAGCCGCCCATTTTGAATTCGCTTGCAACGCCCTCGAGGATCGGGTGCCCCTTGGCCGCCGGTACGACAGAGGCGTTGCCGGACAGATTATTCTTGTGGTGGCCCTGATAGTTGCCGCCGAGGACGAGCTTATCGAACTCGAGCCAGTTTTGAATCGCATGACTGGCAGTGCGCAGGCCGATGACCGGCTTGCCGGACTCGACGTACCGCTTCACTTGGCCAAGCTGCCCGGCGGGGAGTTGCATGCGGCGCGCGAAAACGATCACGAGATCCGCTTGGCCAAGCGCGTCGAGACTGGGAAAGCGGTGTTCCTCTTTGCGCACGATCACGGTGCAGCGATAGCCGTGCTCCTGCTCAAGCTGTTTGGCAAACTTTGGCAGCGTGGTCGACGAGTCGTACAGCGACTCGCCACTGAGCAGGATGACGTGCGGCTTGGCTTCCGCAGCATGGAGATTGGCCAAGCCCAATGAGAACCAAGCGGCGGCAACGGCAAAACGAGTCAATGAATTCATGAGGTAAGTGTTGAATCCCAAAAAACGGGGTGGTCAAGATTCCCGATGACGACCAAGCTGTCCAGTCAGCATTTGCCAGGCGGTGTTCGTAAGTTGCGAAAAAACTCATTTAGCGCTATTGACACACTACATGTTGTGTACTTTCCTTGGGCAGCTACACTCGATTGTGTTGGCACAGGGATTATGCGTTGCCCGAAGTGCGGTTGTGTTGAAGACAAGGTGGTCGATTCCCGCTCGTCCAAGGATGGACTGGCTATTCGCCGCCGACGCCAATGTCTCAAGTGCAACCAGCGCTACACCACCTACGAGGAGATCGAACGCGGCAACCTGATGGTGATCAAGGACGGTGGCGCCCGCGAACGATTCTCACGCGACAAACTGGAGTCCGGCATCAAGGTTGCCTGCCAAAAACGCCCGGTCAGCGCCGATGCCATCGACCAGATGATTCGTGAAGTCGTGAACGAGTTGTATGATGAATTTGACGGCGAAGTGCCCTCGAAGGCAATCGGCGGCAAAGTAATGGCGAAGCTCAAGAAACTGGACGGCGTCGCCTACGTCCGGTTCGCCAGCGTGTATTGGCGTTTCGACGACGCAGCCGAGTTTCTGGAAGCGGTCCAGAAATTCGGAACCCGGGATGATACAGCTACGATCCAACTACCTGGTTTTTAGGATGTCATCAGGGGAACTGCTCCCCTGCTCGGCGGAGGCCATCACCGAGGAACTGCTGGGCGATGCCATCAGCCTCATCGAACCTCAAACCATCCAGGAGGCACTCAAGGCAGTCGTGCACTACTTCCGCGAGGAAGAGGAATACTCCAGCGTCTCGGTCGACCAGTTCTCCAACGCGCTGGGCAAGGTGCTGCAAGGGTTCGGGTTCGACGTCGTGTTCGATCAGGATCCAGGCGTGAACCTCCGCATCGAGAAAACCGACCTGCGCAAACTGGCCACCGAAACCACCGGGCAGGGCTTCGAGCTGTTTTTCTTTCAGCAACTGCGCCAGGAGGTGCGGGCCAACCTCCAACGCTCGCCCAACATCATCCAGTTCAACGGGCTTAGGGATTGCGTCAAGCAGATCGTCGGCGCGGAGCGCTGGTGTAGTCGCTGCCGCCGGATGCACGGGCAAATCGTCGCCTACCTCCGCACCTGCCTCGATCAGGATTCGCGCCGGGACTGCGCGCTGCTCATCAAGTAGGCACCCGAGTTGCGCGTCGGGATGACGATCGAGCAAATCCAGTCAGACGAGGCGTTGCGGTTGCGCGAGTTCCCGGTAGCGCGGGACAAGGTGTACCTCGCCCATGCGGGTGTCTGCCCGCTGCCGACGCGTGTGCACGATGCGATGAGCAACTACGCCGCCGCGTGCACCGGCGGCGACCAGGAGGAGTTCATGCCCCCGAATCTGCTGCGCGACACCCGGCAACTCGCCGCCGGCCTGCTCGGCGCGGAACTGCGCGAAATTGCGCTGGTCGGGCCGACCTCGCTTGGCCTAAGCTTCATCGCGCAGGGCCTCGACTGGCAACCGGGCGACAACATCATCGTGCACGGCGACGACTACCCGTCGAATGTTTATCCGTGGATGGCGCTGGCCGAGAAGGGCGTTGAATTGAAGCGGATCGAGCCAAGGGAGCCCGGGCGGATCGAGCCGGAGGACGTGTTCGCACTGGTTGATTCGCGCACGAGAATGGCAGCGTTGGCCTCGTGCCATTACGTGTCCGGATACCGGATCGACATCGTCACGATCGGCCGTGAGCTGCGGTTACACGGCATCCTGTTTTGTGTCGATGGTATCCAGACGATGGGCGCGTTCCCGACGCCGGTGGAGCATGTCGATTTCCTCGCCGCCGATGCGCACAAGTGGATGCTCGGCCCGTGCGCCTCCGGCATCCTTTACGTGAAGCACGAGGCGCAGGACCGGCTCAAGCCGGTGGTGCAGGGCTGGCACAATTTGAATTGCCCGGACTTCATCGCGCAGGAGACACTCGACTACAAGCCGGACAGCCGCCGTTACGAGGCCGGCACCGCCAACCTGCTCGGCATTGTCGGCCACCACGCCTCGCTGCAAATGCTCGATGCGCTTGGCTTGGACAACATCGCGGCTGATCTCTTGGCCAAGCGCCGGCGGCTCGTGCCGGAGCTCCTGGCCAAGGGCTTTGACGTGCTGCACGCCGACGCGCCGGAAACCAATGCCAGCGGCATCGTCACGTTTAGCAAACCGGGCCAAGACATGGCGTCGCTCGCGGAGCAGCTTGGCCAAGCGGGCTTCAAGGTGTCCCTGCGAATGATGCGCGATGGCTCGAGGCTGATCCGCCTCTCACCGCACTTTTACAACACCGACGCCGAGCTGGACCACCTGCTCAAGCGGCTTTGATCACTCCACCGGCTTGGGCGTCACCCTGGGGACGAGGAGGGGGGCAACAAGGAGCAGCAGCATCGCGCCGACGCCACCGTAAAGCTGCGGGGCGGCCGGGCCGACATGATCGATCAGCCAGCCGGCGGCGAAGTTCGAGCAGATGCCGCCGCCCAGGCTGGAACTGACCATGGTGGCCAAGCCCTGGCCGGTGGAACGGAGTTGCGTCGGTACCAGATAATTCACACACAGCGGCATGGCCACCAGTGCGCCGACCACGTACACACTGTGCAGCAGCATCGAGGCGTGCAATACGAATGGCAAGTCGCCGAAGAACCCGCAAGCTAGCCATCTCAGCCCACCGGCGGCCAGACCGGCAAACATCAACAACCGCACGCCGATCCGCCGACGGATATGACCGGCAAAGGCAATCGCGATAATCTCCGGGACCAGCATGATAAGCCAAAGCCATTTGAGCGTGCCAAGGGTATTTTCCGGCGCGATCGACTTGACGAAAATCGGAAACATGAACATCGGACCGTCGAGCACGAAATTGACGAGGAACACATAGACGAGAAAGCGCAGGAATTTTCGGTCGGTAACCAGAATCCGCCAAGCGCCCGGCTGTGCCTTCTCGCGGATAACTTTTTGGTTTGAAATGAAAAAGACAACGACAGTTGTTAGCAGAATGATCACGGCGCAACTTGGAAAAAGAATACCAAGGCCGGGCTCGGCTGGGCCATCGATAACCGGGACCAGTCCCTCCCGCGTCTGATACCAGTCCAGGAACACCGGAAAGCCAAAACAAGTGATGAGGAAACCGACCGAACCAAACGCCCGCACCCACTCAAAGTGTGAGGTGCTGGAGCGGTACAGCAGACCGAGACTAAGTGCCATCCCCTGCGGAATGAGGCTGGTGTAAAACGCGGCAAAGAGCACCGAGACCACCAACAGCGCGGCATAGCTTTTAACGTACCATAAGGCGATAAAGCCAAGCGCCATCCCCAGCGTAATAACGACTAGCACCATTTTGCGGGCACCGGTGCGGTCGGCGAGGTAGCCCCATGATGGTTGCACGGCAAGGCCAACCAGATGAAACACACCCATGGCCAAGCCGACATCCTGACCACTGAGTCTAAGGTTTTCCTTGAGGTAGAGCGAGTAGTACGGAAAGAAGATGCCCAGCGAGGCGAACAGCGTCGCCCAGAATAGTGACAACACTGCCATTAGTTTCCACTGCTCTCGGGTGATGCCCGCTGGCGTCATGCTGGATAGCTCCTTGGGGTGCGCCTGGCCAAGCGCAAAAAAACGCCGGAAGGTTTCCGGCGTTTGAAATGGGATTGCAAGGGGATTCGCGCGGCTCAGGGCGCGGGAACAATGGTCGGCTGCCCGCTGGGTGCCCTTTGGCCGGATCTGCGTTTCTCGCTCTCGCGCTTCTGCATATCTCTGAAAAGCCGCGAGGCGGTATCCCTCATTTTCCGTTCGTCAAGCCTCTCGCCGGAGATTTGGGACTCGAGTTGAAGCGCCAGCAGTTGCATGCCCTTGCCCATCAGATCGGATTCATCATAGTGAAGATTGTTGACCAGGTTCAGCCGCGCCTGCAGCACATTTGGAGGAATGCGGTCTGTGCTCGGGTCGCCGTCGCTTTGGGTGAAGCTCCGGATGGCGTCCATCTTGGTTTCCATGTTGTACTGGTCGCCGGTCATGATGTCGCGGAACAACTGGTCGGCCTGCGGGTTGATGCCGGCGTATCTCGAGGCGGCCTCGGCAAGATTGTCCATGTCATCCTCGTGAACCCGGCCGCTGCGGAACGCCTGCACCATGGCGTCCAGCGCGTCCACTCTGCCGACATTATCATAATAATCCAGAATGGTGCGATCAATCCGCCCGTCATCGTTGATGAACATTCCCTGGGCGGACTGAATGAATGTTTTGTCGTCGTACATGTCCAGCACCATGAAGAGGTAGTTCTTGGACACGCGATCGAAATGGTTTCCGCCAACGGCCTCGACCGGGTCGAGCAACAACTCGTGCGCGGCGGCCAGCACCTCGGTGCGGTAGGCGTCCTTGCCGAGCCAACCCTGGATGATCTTTGCGGCGTACGCGATCTCGAACCCCCGACCGGTGCTGGAGAGCAGCTCTGCAATGGTGGCTTCCGCGTGGTCGCCGCCGATTTCCGCCAGCATGTCCATGAGGCCGATCCGCAGCGTTGGCGGCTGTGAAAAGTTGAGCGTGGCCCGGAAACGGCTGTAACGTCGTTTGCGTTCCTCGTCGCTCTCGCCTTCGCGTTGCACCGCAAAATCGACGTCCTCCATCTTGTTGAGAAACTCGCGGATGAGCGGCACGGCGGCATCGCCCTGGAGCGCCAGGCTCTCGAACAGGTAGCTCAAGCGGCGCTGCGCCCTCCTCCGGTTCTTGTAGCTCATGCTCGTCTGCATCAGCTCATCGAGTATCTCCGGCACGGACATGCCGCCCGTGACGGACGGTGCGCCACCGCTGTCGATCTGCTCGCGGAGGCTCTCGAGCAGCGACTGGGCGTTGGCCAGCTTGGCCTTGAGCGAGGCGACCTCCTTGCGGAGCGCCTCGGCCTGAATGGCGTTTGCAGCAGAGCCATCCGTCGATGGCGCTTTTCCGCAGCCGACAAACAAAACAGCCGAAACCGAGATCATCACGATTTCTGCCCTTGGGAGCAATTTTGCCAATTTCATTGAATACCTACTTTAGAGCGATATTGAACCTCTTTGTACAAAACATCCATTACGCGCAACTGATTACACAAAACAGAGTAAATGATGACATTTTCCATGGTCAACGCAACTGTTACATAAACAAATACACCGTATGATTTTCTGCGTTTTGAAAGCAGAACCTCAAAACTGACTATTAGGGAGCAGGAACTATGGTCGGCTGGTTCCGTCGATTTTCTCCCCGATTGTTACCACGACTTCCGCGATCTCCACGGTCCCTGTTTTCGCCCCTGCCAAACGCATTGCGCCAAAAATCAGTCCCTAAACTCTGCATTTCCTTACGCATATCAAACTCCTCACCGTTGACCTTGGCCTCGATTTGGCGGGTGTACATTTGTACAACCTTATCGGTGGCGTCATCACCGGAAGCTTGAATTCCCTGCATCAAGTTTAGCCTAGCCTGTAAGGTGGTGGCATCGTCAGCATCGTCCATCTCGCGCAGTGCGGTCCACTTGACCCGCACATCGTATTCGTCGCTGGACATGATGTCCTTGAACATCTGGTTCGCCTGGGGGTTGGCCCCGGTGTACTTGAGGCCGGCTCGGGCCAAGTCGCCCAGATCGCCTCGATCCGTGACATTCCCGCTGCTGAAGGCTTGATAGATGGCGTCCATCGCCTGCTCCTTGCCGACGTCGTCGAGGTAATCGAGCACGGTATCATCGATCTTGCCATCATCACGCACCAACAGCCCCTGTGCGGACTGGATGAAAGTCTGGTCATTATACATTTCCAGCACGCTGTAGAGGTAGCGTTTAGCATTCCGGTCAAAACTGTTCGGGTTGGGCATCTCGAGCGGATCGCTCAGCAGTTCATGGGCGGCTGCCACCGCCTCGTCGCGAAAGGCATCCGGACCGATCATGCTGCGGACAGCCTTGGCCACATAAGCCACCTCAAAACCGCGCCCGGTTTTCGAGAGCACTTCGCCCAGCGCCGCCTCGGCACTGCTGCCGCCGATCTCCTTCAGGGCATCCATCAGCCCGATGCGTAACGAGGGCGGCTTTTCAAAATCAAGAGACGAGCCACGGGTGCGGCCGCGAAGCCGCTCCGCCCAGTCATTGCCGCGGCTCCGGCCACGGCCGCGACCCTCCTCTTCATCCTCCGAGCGCTGCACCGTAAACTCGACATCCTCCATCTTGTTCAGGAAGGCGCGAATGTGCGGCACGGCGGCATCGCCCTGCTGGATGAGGCTCTCGAACAGGAACTGCACGCGGCGTTCGGCTGCCCGCCGGTTCTTTGTGGTCAATTTGACATTCATCAACTCGTCGATGATTTCCTCCGCGGACATTCCCCCATTCACGACGGGTGCATCGGCTCCATTGAGTTGGGCTCTCAAGCTGTCGATGCGCGACCGTGCATCCGCCAGTTGCTTTTTCAACGAAGCGTTCTCTTTTTGAAGCGCCTCGATGTTGGCTGAGTTCGCGGAGGATTCCCCGGAATCGGGAGCCTGGCCGCAACCAACGGCCAAAATCACGGTTGCCGCGAGAGTTCCGCTGGCTGCCCTGGTAAGAAAAGGTAACGTTTTCATTGCTTTCTTTGGTTCAAAATCGGTCGATCGAACAAAATTACTACGTCTTGGCGCTTGGCCAAGTTACACAAAACAGGCCGGAGAATGACACTCTATCGTCGGAAAGCAACCCGTTCTTCCGGTCAAAAAGATGCCCGCATTGGGGCCGAAAGCTTTTGTGCGCCTGGCCAAGCTCCTACACTGCCCGGCCCTCGGTCATGGTGGAAAACAGCCTGAAACGCACCGCACTTTTCAAGACTCACACCGCGCTGGGCGCAAGGATGGTCGGATTCGGCGGCTGGGAAATGCCGGTGCTCTACTCCGGCATTGCGCAGGAACACCTCGCCGTCCGGGAGGCGGCCGGCCTGTTCGACATCTCACACATGGGCGAATTCCTGTTCGACGGCCCGGATACGCTTGAGTTTCTCAACCACATGTTGACCAACGACCTGGCCAAGCTCGAGCCCGGCAGCGGCCAGTACTCACTCCTCTGCCAGGACAACGGCGGCGTCATCGACGACCTCTACGCCTACCGGCTTGGCCAGGATCGCTACCTGCTCATCGTCAACGCCTCGCGGATCGAAGTCGACTGGATGTGGATCAAGGCCCAGCGCAA
>CAJWEP010000151.1 GCA_913030945.1 uncultured Verrucomicrobiota bacterium | reverse complement strand
CCAAGAAAAGGATCGCCTTGGCCAAGCGCGAAAACTACGATCTGGTCAACACGTTAACGAAAATGAAACGATTGACCCGACGCCAGTTTTTGGCCACGACCGCCGCCTCGGCGGCCGGTGCCGCCCTGCCCGGCCAGGCGCTTGGCCGCGAGGCCAAGCAGGAGATCATCGACCTGCACCAGCACACGAACTATAGTGGACGCAGTGACGAACGACTGCTGGGCCACCAAAAGGCACTGGGTGTGCGGTGGACCGTGTTGCTACCGGCCGGCCGCCTGTACGGGCTCGCCGCCAACTGCGGCGGCAACAAGTCCGTCCGCAAGATCGCCGTCAAAAACCCGCGCCACTACGTCCACTTCGCCAACGAGGTTGCCGACCATCCTGAGTGCATCGAAACGATTGAGACATTTTTAAAAAAGGGCGCAGTGGGAATCGGGGAGCAGAAGTTCCGAGTCGAGTGCGACTCGAAACACATCCAGCGCATCGCTGAGCTGGCCCAGGAATACGATGTGCCGGTGCTGATGCACTTCGAGCACGGCAACTACAACCTAGGCATCGAGCGGTTCCACAAGGTTCTCGACAAATTCCCCAAGGTGAACTTCATCGGCCACGCACAGACCTGGTGGGGCAACATCGACAAGAACCACGACCAGACGGTCATGTACCCCAAGGGCGCCGTCATGCCGGCTGGCATTAGCGACCGGCTGCTCAGCGACTACCCGAACATGTTCGGCGACCTGTCGGCGGGCTCCGGGCAAAACGCGCTCATCCGCGACGAGGCGCACGCGGTCAAGTTCATCGAGCGCCATCAGAACAAGTTGATCTTCGGCAGCGACTGCAACGATATCATCGGGCGCGGGCCAAGCTGCATCGGCGCGCGGACAATTGGCATCCTCCGCCGACTGATCCCGGACACGAAAATCCAGGACAAGCTTTTCAGCGGCAACATCCGCCGCATCGTCCGCATCCCGAAATAACCAAGTACTTGGCCAAGCGCGGCGGCTAGCAGCTCGTCGGCACTTCCTGCAGCACCTTGATACAGTGTGGGATGGCGCCTTCGACAAAGCCGAGGCACTCGACGGCGCCCTTGGGTTTGCCGGGCAGGCAGATCACCAGCGCCGAGTCGATCACGGCGGCCACGTTGCGCGAGAGGATCGCGTTCTTCGTGATTTTCAACGACTCCATCCGCATCACTTCGCCGAAGCCGGGCAACTCGCAGGTCGCCATTTCGCGCACTGCCTCGGGGGTAACATCGCGCGGAGAGACCCCGGTACCGCCGGTGGTCAAAATCAGGTGGCAGCCTTTGTTCACCTGTTCGCGCAGCGCACGCTGGATGTCACAAACTTCGTCCGGCACCACCGCTTCGGCAGCTACGGCCCAGCCGTAACCGGCTACGGCCTCCTTCAACGCCGGCACACCGCCATCCTCGTACACTCCCTGCGTCGCACGATCCGAAACTGAAATGATCCCAACCTGAATTTCCATTGCGCCTCTCCTTGCAACGAATGACTCACGTCATCGCTTACACTGCGGCGAAGATAAAACCAGCCCCTCCGCCGGGAAAGAAAAATGAACTACGGCTGGCCCGGCAAAATCTCGTAAACTTGGAACCCATCCTGATCGCCCAATGCGGCCGTCACATTTTTGAAAGCCGGATCGGCGTCCAACTTCTTGGCCAACGGTGAGTTGGGGATGGCAATTGTAAACCTGGCTCCTGAGTTTTTATACGCCTCAAGTGAAGCGGACCTGACGTCGCCGAGCCAAGGTTGGCCGAGATGCCAAGCAACGTACAAACCAAGCCGATGGCCTTCTGACGAGAAGAATGTAGAGCCCACAATCGGCCCCACCGATCCGGCTTCCTCCATCCTCTTGGCCAAGTTTTGCGCATATAAACCGGCAGAATATCTTGATGGCAAATGCCACAATAGCGGCAGTAGAAAAACCAACATCCAAACTAAGCCGGTTTGCCTTTTATTTGCAAAGAATGGTGAAAAGAGGCCGAGTGTGAGAATCATGACCAGCGGCAGGAACAAATAGAAGTAGCGCTGATCCACCGGCATGACATAAACCGGGAGGTAAATGCCGCCAAGGCAGATCAGCGGGATGACCATCCATCGCCAGCGATCGGCCAGCCAGTTTTTTGCCCATGGCCATTTTGCGAACAGCGCCAAGCCGAAAACCAGCGTCCCGACTCCGAACCATCCGAACAATGCCCCGACTCCGTCGAAGGCCGCCAAAAACTGAAAAACGGTTCCGGCGTTGCGGCCGATGAGCGTGAGTTGATGCCAGAAATTTTCGCCGCTCCCGAACGGCGACCAGTAGTCGTAGCCCATTCGGCTCGGGTCCTCCCACGCCGTGACCCGTCCCGGCTCCGGTTGATAAATCGTACTGCCGAACGGATGCGGTGCCGGCCGGTCATTGCCCGGGCCGACGATCGCATGGGCGATCGGGCCGGAAGTCGAGAACGTCGGCTTATCGTATTTCAGCGACAACACCGTGATCCAAGGCGCGGCCACCAGTGCCAACAGGCCAAGCGACACGCCCAACCGCCGCCAAGCCGCCCGCCGGTTTTCCGCCTGGCCAAGCCGCCAGCATAGCGCCAGCAAAACACTCACCACCACGCCGATTGGCAACGCCACCGCCTTGGCCAGGTAGGCCAAGCCCCAGGTCGCGCCGGTACCAAGCGCCCGCCGGCGATTTGCCAGCCAATCTGACGACACCGCTTGGCCAAGCGCAAAGGCCATCAACCCGGCGACCAGCAGGTCCGGTGTCACGTGATTCGACATCCAGCCGGGAATCGTCAACGCAAGCACCCAGGCCACGATCAACTCGTCGATCAACCGAAGCCCCACCGAGCGAACGAGAAACAGGCTGCCGTGAAAAAACACCATCCCCGAAATGAGCATCGCCAGTTTGCCAGCGAGCAACGGCTTAACGCCCAGCCACAGAAACGGCACCATCAACCAGCTCAGCAGCGGCCCCCAGTAACCGTTCACCGCGAAGCCGAGATTGCCGACCGACCAATACTCGCCGACGCGCATGTAGGAGATGGCATCAGTGTTCAGCCGCGCCAAGTTGTTCAGCATCGACACCAGCATCAGCGCGTACGCCACCACCCAAGACATCTGCAGCCAAAACCGCAGTTTCGGTTCGTTGACACTCTCTGTTTTTTTGGACGACAAAATGAACTAGGCAGTTTTTGTAAAGACGAACAGATTGTTCAAACCCAATTGAAATGTCTTGTGCGTGATCAAGCTGAAGCCGGCCGACTCGAACAGCGGCGTCACTTCGCCCGGGTCAAAGCCGTGATGCTCCTCCAGCGCCGTGCCATCGGCCAAGCGGAAGAATCGCAGCACAGCCAAAATGGCATCGACCCGGGGCGACGGCACGGTCAACACCACGAAGCCGCCGACATCAACCAACCGGTGACAGGCCGTCGCCCAAGTTGGCTTGGATTCTTCAGGAACATGCTCAAGCACAGCCAACATCGTGATCACCTCGAACGATTCGCAAGCCGGCAGGTCGTCGGGGAAATTTCCTTTCACGAACTGCACGCCGGGCACGTCCTGTGGCTTGGCAAAGCGCGGATCAATACCCACGCCAATGAAATCATCGCCAGCAAGGCGGCGCATAAGTGTGCCGTCGCCGCAGCCAACGTCGAGTACTCGCCTGGCCTTGTCCAAGTGCGGAAGTGCCTTACGAATGCGCCAGTTTCGAATAACGCGATCGAACCATTTCACCCCTCGCCTCCCTTGCTCTCCAGGCCAAGCACACTGAGAAAGAAACTGCCAAGCACGATTTGAAAACCAAGAGCCAAGGCCAAAATCGATGGGATCACTTGGCGAAACACCACCGAAGGGTTGAGTTGGCCAAAGTCCTTTTCGCTCCAACCGAGCGTCGCTGACACCGACCCGCCAAAGCCAACCAGCATCAAAACTCCACCGACCGCCAATCCAGTCTCGAGTGTGATGTAGCGGGACGGTTTATTGAGCGTTGGGCTCTCGTGAAGGAGCCCCTGCTTAATGGCGAACGTCCGCGTGTATAACGCGAATAGCACCGATTGGAAACCGAGCAGCACAGCCAATGCCGAATAGGCCAGTGTGTGCACATCGAGTTTCGCTTGGCCAAGCTGCCGTGCCTCGGGCAACAGCCATCCGCCGACGCCCAGGCCAATCAGCATGAGCAAAAGGCCCGGATACAGAAACAGCCAGCGCGGACTGAACAGCAGCATGAACCGCAGGTTTCGCCAGCCATCACGCCAACTTCGCAAGTGTGGCGGCCGACTGCGACCATCCGGTGATAGCGTTGTTGGCACCTCGGCGATTCGCAAGCCAAGCAACGTCGACTTGACGACCATCTCGCCGGCAAACTCCATGCCGGTCGTCTGCAATTTCATTCGGTCGTACGCCGCACGACTGAACCCGCGCAGCCCACAGTGAAAATCACCGGCCGGGCAGCGGAAAAACAGCCGCCCCAGGCCGCTGAGCACCGGGTTGCCTAGGTAGCGGTGCAGCGGCGGCATGGCCCCGGGCGCGATGCCGCCTCGGAAACGGTTGCCCATGACGAGGTCGCTGCCGTCGCGCAACCGTTCGATGAACGGCATGAGCGCAGAGAAGTCATAGCTGTCGTCAGCGTCCCCCATGATCACGAAACGCCCGCGGGCCGCCGCGATACCGCCCATGAGCGCGCTACCGTAGCCCTTGGCCTCGACCGGCACAACGCGTGCGCCATCGGCCTCGGCGATGGCCCGCGAGCCATCGGTGCTGCCGTTGTCGGCGACGATGATCTCGCCGGAAACGCCGTTTTCGGCGAGGCAGCGGGTGGCTTTTTGAATGCAGACAGCAAGCGTCTCGGCCTCGTTGAGGCATGGCATCACCACGCTGACTTCGGGTAGGTCGCTGGTCGGTTGCCCGGGCATAAGTCGCGCTTGCAAGCGCTTGGCCGAAGATGCCCGAAAGCCGGCGGCGCGACAACCGGCGATTGCGGGTGAGTTTTTGAGACCAGTCTCATTGACTTGGCGGTGCAATTGGGCGACAGTCTCGGCCGTGCGGACGGAAGCGAGAGAGGCAGCGAAGAGGAAATTCATCGATTTTCTTGAGAAAAAGAAACTTCGCAACACCGACCAGAGGCGAGTCATCATCGACACGGTGTTCGATACTGATGAGCATTTCACCGCCGAGCAACTGCTCGATTGGGCGCGCGAAAAGGATCGCTCCGTTTCCCGCGCCACGGTTTACCGCACGCTGCTTCTGCTCACTGAGAGCGACCTTCTGCATGAGATGGACTTTGGGAAGCCGTACAAGTTTTACGATCCCAACTACTCCGACCACCCCAACCATCACCACCTCATTTGCGAGGACTGCGAAAAGATCGTGGAGTTCGACAGCGAACAGATCAAAACGATCGAGGAGGAGATCGGTCAAAAATTGGGCTTCACCGTGAAATCGCAAAAGCTCCAGCTCTCCGCCACCTGCGACTCCCTGAAAAGAAGCGGAACATGCGATGGCATAAGCTGCCATTGAGAGTGCGCCTCAGTACGAACGCAACTGTAAACGGTGATCCACCCTGCCCTGCTGGTGATGTTCCAGCGTCGGCAACCCGGCAAGCGTCGGCGACTCGGTCTCGGTAAGAATGACCCCGGCCTGTTGTTGCAACTCCGCCCAGCGCGCCCAGTCCAGCTCAGGTGAGTGCTTGATCTGCCGCAGCAGACTGCGCCACTCGATCACCGCGCGATCGATGTCGCCCGCACCCAGCATAGGAGTCACCCAACTGGCCTTGTCGGCGGGGTCGGCGTGCATCGCCGCCACGAACTGGCCGGCGCCGGCGCCGTAACGCACCGGCAAGCCGGCGTCGAGATAGCCCGGCACCGTCACGTCGCCGTAACGCTCGCGGCAGGCGATCGGGATGCGCCCCTCCCAGCGATTCTCCTCGCTGCCAAAACGGTGCCCGGCATCTAGGTTGGCCAACTCGTACACCAACTCGCCGATCGGCAGCGACTCGTCCTCCAGCGCCGCCGCAACGCCCAGACCGTAGCTCTGTGAAAAAAAACTGACGATCCGACCGCGTCGGGTCGGGTGGCCGTTTTCATCAACCAGCTTGAGCCGTTTCCACAGCAGCGCCACACCGGTGGCCGGCCTGAGTTCGCGGCACTCGCTGTACAACTCGCAACCGGCGCAGGTCGGGTTGGCCACCTGCCGCTCCTCCGGCCGCCACAACGCCACGCCGTGCGAATCGACATGGGCCGGAACCGCAAGCTGCCCCAAGCGCAACTGAACAAGCAGCCGGTTGCCCTCCCGCCGGAATTGCTCTACCGGCGTCAGGTTTGCCGCCAGTTTTTCCTCGAGGAGCGGCTGGATTTTTTTTTGCCAAAGCTTCAGCGGCACCACGCGCAGGCGCCAGCCTGTCAGGCGCCGCACCCACTTGGCCAGATCGAGGCGTTCATTGTTGAGCCGATCCGCCACCTTCTGCTCCCGGCCATACGCCTGAACACTTGCGAGCAGCACCAACTCGCCGGCGCCGGTCCGCCGCAGCACCTCCGGCTCCAGCAACGCCGGCTGAAGCACCGGCGCTTGGCCAAGCAGCAAGCGCTCGTCCGCCGCCTCGTCGCCGCTTGGTTTTTTTGGGACGAACACTTCACTGAGCGGCACCGGCTTGGCCTTGGGCCACGGCTCCCAGCCGCCTTGGCTGTTGAGCATCTCGCGGACCCGGCGGCGGGCTTTCCGGGCGCGCTCAGAGTCGGTGCCCAGGCCGCACGGCGCGTCCGGATGCTTCATTGCGAACTCCATGCCGAGCAGAATCGGCTGGGTGCTGAACAGCCGCTGCTGCACACGCACCGCCTCGGCATACGGGTCGAGTCCCTGCTCCGCCACGCCGTGCATCAGGCCCAGGAGAGACGCCCAGTCCACGAGGCCGTTGCGGGAGAGAAGACAGGGATGGCCGTCGCGGATGCGAATCTCGTTTCGCGAAACCAGGCCGTAACCAACCTCGTCGATGCCACGCCGGCCCGCACGCCCGAACATCTGGTGAATCTCATCCGCCCGGATTGGCACTTCCAAGTGATCGCGCCGGTAGGAGTCGGCAGCCAAGGTGACGCTGCGCAGGGAAAAATTGATGCCGGCCGCCAGGCCCATCGTCGCCACGACGACCCGGAGTTGGCCGGCCTTGGCCAAGGGCTCGACCACGCCGGCACGTGCGCCGTAGCTTAACCCGCTATGGTGATACGCCACCCGCGCCTGCAGCATCCGGGTCAAGCGATCGCCGACGAGTTCCCTCTGCTCGGCGCTCAACTGGAGCGGGTTCGGATTCGGCAGGTTACGGGCAATGTCGGCGGCGAGCGCCTCAGCGGCGCGGCGGCGTGGTGCAAAAACCAAAATCGGCCCAAGCCCCTCGGCCAGCGCCTTGGCGGCGAACCTCGGCCAATAGCCGCGAATCTCTGACGGGACATTGTAATTGAGCATGCCGGCGTACACCTCCTCGAGCGGCACCGGCCGCTCATCGTGCCACACCCACTCCGCGTCACGACCCAAGCGCTGCAGCCAGGCGACGACGTGCCTTGGGTTGGCCACGCTGCCGCTGAGCAGCAACAACTGCGTCCGGGACGGCGCCATGGCAATGGCCAACTCGTAGTTGAGACCGCGGTCGGGGTCGCCGAGCATCTGGTACTCGTCGATCACCAGCAATCTTGGGCCGTCGCCGGTGATGAGGCGGTTCTTCTGCGTCTCAAGCGTGGCAACAATGACCGGCGCCTCGAGGTTCTCCGACAGGTCGCCGGTGGCGATACCGACGTTCCAGCCCCGCGCCCGCCACTCGGCAAGCTTGTCATTGGCCAGGGCACGGGTCGGCACAGTGTAAATCGCCTGGCCCGGGTTGCGGCCCTCGTTGGACCACAACTCGAAAATGAAAGTTTTGCCGGCGCCGGTCGCCGCATGAACGATGACATCCCGGCCGGCCCGCAGATGCTGCACCGCCTCCTGCTGCCACAAGTCCGGCACGACGACCTGGTCGAGAGCGGAAAAACGATCCAGTTGCGCCCCAAACTCCCGCATGAGGCAGGATTAGCAAATAATGGAAAAAAAACGAGTAAATGGGCCAGAAACAGGAAACATTCCGCACCGACTGCCGGTTGGCATACGCGTTGCTTTGTTGAGCTTGAGTTTGTGCATTATTGCGCAAATTTCCATTGTTCTTTGCTATTTGCTTCAGTGTTGCGGTGAATTTGATCTGCACGAGGATCAGATTCCAACCGTAGTTTGAACATCTCCGCATGAAACTCTGGACATATTTGCGGTTTGCGGGGCCTCCGGCCCGGGCCAACCGCGATCCATTGGTCGGCCTCCCTGTTAGGTTAATGACAAGTCCATAACCTAAGCTGCACACAAAGGGCCATCACACAGATGCCCCAACCCCTTGGGAGGTCGACCTTTCCAATTTCACCCACTGAAAAAAAGCAATGGGGCAGCGCCAAAACGCTGCCCCACGCTGCACGAGGATCGGGTCACTACCCTTCCACAAGGGAAAGAGGACCCTCTGCCCCAATTCTGTTAACCAATGAGCTGGAGAGCCATTGAAGGAAGCATGTTGGCCTGCGCCAACATTGCCGTGCCACTTTGAACCAGGATGTTGAATCTGGCGAATTCGGTGGTTTCGTTCGCCACATTAATATCCTTAATCCGACTGTTGGCAGCTGACATGTTCTCATTCAGGATGGTCACCTGATCGTCGGTCATGTTCAACCGACTGAGGTTCGCACCCACATTGGCCCGCATATCGGCCAAGTTCTGGATGGCGGTCTGG
>CAJWEP010000150.1 GCA_913030945.1 uncultured Verrucomicrobiota bacterium | reverse complement strand
CCGCCCACGGCATCGAGCGATACAAGGCCGGCCGCACCTGGGTCGATCCCCGTCGCCACCCGCTGCGCCTGCACCCGCAACCCCTCGTTGCCGGTCAACACAACGTTCCCGGTGAACGTCGCCGAATCCAGCCCCTTGGCCTCCGCCGCCTGCCGGTACTCGAATGAATCGCAAGCGACCAACAGTGGCTCGCCGCTGGGTTCCGTTTTTGCCGCCGAGTCGCTCTCGGCAGGCAACAGAAACCGTCCGTCTCCCTCGGGCCGGGGCAACTGCATCCTCACTTTTCCACTCGCGCTGAAAACGCCATCGGCCGGGGACAACTGAACCAAGCGCGCCTGGCCGCTTTGCGTGCTCCAGTTCCACCTTGGCTCACCCCGGAACCGGATCTTGTTTTGCACCAAGTCGTAAGTGGCTGTCTGTGCCGTGAGTTGATTCTCCCCCTGCACCAGCCTGACACCGACTGCGGCATTGACCGATTCCACGACTCCGCCTGTGCCCTTGGCCAAGCGCACGCTCAGAAAACTGCACCGCAGCCGGCTTTCTCCGCGGGCCAGCCGAACCGCTCCAATGTACCGCGCAAAACCGGTTTTACCCGGAGTCGCGGACTGAAACAAAAAAACATTGGAGCGAATCTCAAGCGGGTGTCCGTCCGCCGTCCCGTCTCCCGACGTTTTAAAATCAAAAAAACCGCCCTCCCCCTCGGAGTCCGCCGGAAGTTTCATGTAGACATCCCCCTCGGCGTTCACGGATTGCGACTCGCGATGGATCATCAGCAGATTGGCCCGGCCGGAACGCTCGCCCATCGTCCAGCTTGGGTTGCCCTTGAACACAATCAAACCGGCGACTAGGTCATAGTCGGCCTGCTCGCTGGTGGTTTTGATTTGTTCGGTCTGCAGTAGCACACCGCCGGCCGCCCGGATCGTTTGCACCTCCCAGTCGTCCTCCCCCAGGCCAGCTACAATGGAGTCGCTTCCCAGTGTGCCGTCGGCATCGGTCACCGAAACGGCGCCGCGAAAAACCGCTCGGCCTGGCTCGAGTTCAAACTGGCGCGAAGTGATTTGAAGCAGCTCCGGTGCGGCTTGCGGATCGTCCTTTTTTTTTCGCGCTTGGCCAAACGTCAGCCGGCTGAAACGCTTGTCCAGCATGGCCTCGACATTGCTCGACACGGACAACGTCGGCCCGGCCAGATTTCCGGAAAAACCGACGCCCTTGAGCTGCATCTGGCCATCGCCCGTGGAAAGCGAGAGTTCTCCGGGTGAGCGGATAGTTTTTTTGTCCTGATCGTACAGGCACTCGGTGGCGGTGAACACGAGGTTGGTCTTGCCCTCATCGGTGACCGTGACCAGTCGCGGGTCGGTCAAGGCCAGCATGCCGTCGGCCTCAAGAACCGACTCGGTGCCGGTGAGGATGGAGATGCGGAGGCTGTCAGCCGATTTTTCCGCAATGCGGAACCGCCCGGTACTCGCCGCCGCCTGGCCAATCGCCTGGCTTGGCTTGGCGGCCAAAAGACACGCCCAAAAAACCGGGATCACCCATTGCGCCTTCGTCAACACAACTGCGGCGAGTGTGAAATCGGCGCGCGGGCTTGCAAAGGTTTTACTGCGTGCCATCAAAAAAACTCAGGCCTCAGGCCGCAACTGAAACTCGTCCGCGTGGTACGAACTGCGCACCATTGGGCCACTGGCCACGTGCCGGAAGCCCATCTCCCGCGCCTTGGCCCCGAACTCGTCAAACTTCGCCGGCATCACGTACTTCGCCACCGGCAATTGGCAGAGGCTCGGCTGCAGGTATTGGCCCAACGTCAGAATGTCGCACTTGGCCAGGCGCAGGTCGGCCATTGCCTCGAGCAATTCCGCCTCCGTCTCGCCGAGGCCAAGCATCAGGCCCGACTTGGTGTAAACGGCACCGCCACTCCGCTCCTTGGCCTTGCGCAGCACCGTTAGCGACCGATCGTACAGGGCACGAGAACGCACCGTTGGCGTCAGCCGGCGCACCGTCTCGAGGTTGTGGTTGAAAATCTCCGGCTTGGCATCAAGCACCCTTCGCAGCGAATCGTTCTTGTCGAGAAAGTCCGGCACGAGCACCTCGATGACGATGCCGGGATTCCGGCGGCGCACTGCCTCAATGGTGGCACAAAAATGACCGGCGCCACCGTCGGCGAGGTCGTCCCGGGCGACGGAGGTGATCACGACGTGCCCAAGCCTCATCCGGAATGTCGCCTCGGCGACCCGCTCCGGTTCCTCGCCCTTGAGTGGCAGCGGCTTGGCGGTGTTCACCGAGCAGAAACCACAGGCGCGCGTGCAGCGGTCGCCGGCGATCATGAACGTCGCCGTTCCCTTGCTCCAGCATTCCCAGTGGTTCGGGCACTTAGCACTCTCGCAAACCGTGTGCAGGTCCAACTCCTCCAGCAAACTGCGCGTCCGCGTGAAGGCGCTGCTGCTCGGCAGCTTCAGCCGGAGCCACTCGGGAATGCGTTTGCGCTGCTGGTGGGTGATCGCGTCGGGCATACCTTGTTGAATCGTCAACCGAGTTCCTCCCAAAACCGTGCCAGCTCGGATGTACCAAAGTCAGCCAGCATCTCTCCATCGACCTCAATCACCGGGGCACGGTTCTGCCCACTCAACCGCACCATCTCGTCCCAGGCGGCGCGGTCGGACATCACGTCGATCGTGTTGTATTTGATCCTGTTGCTGTCGAGCCACTCCATAGCCTCGGCGCACCAGCCGCAGAACGGCTTGATAAAAAGTCGGACAGTCGTGGATTGATACATCCCCTTGGCCTTGGCGCTTGGCCAAGCGCAATCTGCGGCGAAAACCAAGCCGATGCAATCTCTCATGCTTCGCCCACCTCGGTGAGGACGGTGTCGTCGTGCTCGTAGCCCGGCGCGCAGCAGCACAGCAGGCGCAACGGCTCGTCGCCGGTGTTCCAGAGCTTGTGGGCCTGGCCGCGCGGAATCGTGATGGCGTCGCCGGGCCGCACCTCCCGCTCCGCTTGGCCAAGTTTCATCCGCCCCGTGCCGTGGGTGATGTAGTAAATCTCCTCCGCCCTGGGATGGTAATGCTCCATCGTCGAGCCGCCGACCGGGATGCGTGCCTCAGCCAGGCTTTGGTTGCGAATGGCGGAGTTGCGGTGTGCCAGCAACTCGCGAATCTCCGAGCCATCCTTGGTTCGAAACGGTTCCGCTTGGTCAAGGTTGACGATATCCATTGGGCTACAGGGTCGGGCCAAGCATCCACGGGGCGAACTCCTCGTCGCCCATGCCGGCGAGTTCGCTCTTGGTCTTTTCGCCTCCGGCCACGGCGAGGATCTTGTCGTAAATCCGCCGGCCGACCTCCCCGACCGTCTCAGTGCCATCGAGAATCGTGCCGGCGTTGATGTCCATGTCCTCCTCCATCCAGTTGTACACGGGGGTGTTGGTCGCGATCTTGATGCACGGCGACGGCTTGCAGCCGTACACGCTGCCGCGACCGGTGGTGAACACGCCGATATTGCAGCCACCGCTCACCAGGCCGGTCATGCTCACCGGATCGTTGCCCGGTGTGTCCATGAAGCACAAGCCCTTGGCCTCGATCGGCTCGGCGTAGTCGTAAACGGCGGCCAACGGCGCCTGGCCCGCCTTGGCCACCGCGCCGAGGCTCTTCTCGAAAATCGTGGTCAGACCGCCATCCTTGTTTCCCGGCGAAGGATTGTTGTCGATCGTCGAGCCGAACAATGCGGTGTGCTCCTCCCACCAGCGAATCCGCGAGACAAGTTTCTCACCGACCTCGCGCGTCACGGCACGGCGGGTGAGCAGATGTTCCGCACCGTAGATTTCAGTGGTCTCGCCAAAGACAGAGGCCGCTCCCTGCCGCACGAGTTCGTCAGAGGCAATGCCCAATGCGGGATTGGCAGAGATGCCGCTGTTGGCATCCGAGCCGCCGCAGTTCATCGCCAGGGCGAGTTTGGAAACCGGTTGTGCGGTTCGCCGCTGCGCATTGACACCAGGCAGCATTTTTTCAACCGCCTTCACCGCTGACTCGACGGTTTTGCGGACGCCGCCAGTCTGCTGAATGGTCAGGAACGCCGGCGCCTGCTCGCCCTCCTGCGACCGGTCGAGATGATACTTCTCCACCAGTCCGGAAACTTGATTAACCTCGCAGCCCAGCCCGACCAACACGTACCCGCCGATATTTGGATGGCGTGCCATCCCTGCAATGACACGCTGCAACACTTCGTGGCCGTGGTTCGGATCGTAACTGCAACCGCCCTTGTGAGTGAAGGCCACCACGCCATCCACATCAGCAAAATCACCTTTGAAGTCACCGGATCGAAAGTGGTCGGCCACATACCGTGCAACCGATGCGGAGCAGTTAACGCTCGATATAACGCCGATATAATTGCGGGTACCGGCCCTGCCGCTAGGGCGAGCAAAGCCAGGAAAAGTATCCTGATCTCCCTCCAGCGCAGGCAACTCGGCTATCTCATCGCAAAAACGGTAGTCTCTGCCAACCACCCTCAATTCGACATTGTGAGTGTGCACCCAGTCCCCGGGCTCGATGCCGGCCTTCGCAAAGCCGATGATCTGGCCATACTTCACCAACTGCTCGCCTGCGTTGATCGACACTAAAGCAACCTTATGGCCTCCAGGAATAGTTTGCCTCAACACCAACCCACTCTCACCCGCAGCCACCGAAGTGCCGCTCTGTAAAGTCCGTCGTGCAGTGGCGATATTGTCGTGTTGATTAAGAACAATGAAATCAGAAATCAGGTCGGCCACGGACACGACAAAGGGTTAGCACAAAAAAAACCCGCCGTTAAGCGGGTTTTCTAAAAGCTGAATCAAGAATAGATCAGGGAGCGTTGTAACGCGCTGGATCAAGACCCACGGACGCGCTAACCGGCGTCGGAGCACCACTAGGGAATGCATCTGTGCCAACCACAGACCCGTCAGCACCCAGCGCTGAAATCGGGCTACCCACCGTAGTGATAACGCCCTTTGAATCAGAACCACCACCGGCCAACACCGCCTGGTTTACTGTCCTGAACAGGGACGGCACTGCCGCCACAACTGTATTGTAAACCATCTGATGCTTCTTAACATTGGTGACCTTCAGAATCGCGATTGTGATCTTGTCGATCTTCGCAGGTGCCGCCTTGGCGGCAGCCCTGGCAATGTCCTTAGTGTACTGCGGGGTCAGCTTGACTGCCTCCGCTGCGATGTCAGCAGCCGCATCGGGCACTAGTCCACAAATGAAACTGACCACAGACACACAAACGGCCGGCTTCTTGGCAACAGACACACGCAACACCTCCATAGCGGTCTCAGCCTTATCGACCTTCTTCGCCTTTGCCACCAACGAGTTGGCAATGTACGGCATCTCTGCGCCCGGGGCCTTTGAGAAAGCCGCCTTGATTGCGTCCTTGTCGACAGCTGCACTGGCGGAAACGATTGATCCTCCAATAATTGCGACCGCAACGCCGATACTCATACGTATGTTCTTCTTCATGATTCTGTTATTAAAGTCTTTTACCGCGAACGGCTTCGGTAGTTTCTGTATCGATTCCGATAGTGTCAACCCGAAAAAACAAACTTTTTACTTTTTTTTTCAACCAAAAAAACAGCTGATTTTCCCTTGTATTACAGTAAAACTGCCCCATATTCGCTATCTCGTAACCTAGCAGAAACCATGCAAAATTCTTTTTTTTTCCGAAAAACTGCCATCCTTTGGCTTTTTGTCACCTGCCAAGTCTCACAGGCACAATCACTTCCTGAAGTCAGCGATGTGGATCTTCAGCCGCTGAGGGCGCAGATTCAGCGACTTATTCAGACCAAGGATTATCTCGGCGAATCATTCTCTGCCGAGACCAAGCGAAGCCTCAACCAAACGCTTGACCAAGTGGATGGTACCAAAGCGGTCGCTGCGGTTCAGCAAATCCTTGATGCCCAGTGTCTGGTCGGGATTAACATCAACCCTGAGTCACGGGTGAAGGTGAAAGCCGGTCCAGCCAGGCGTGAATTGCTCGAGCAAGGCTGGCGCAGCTTTCTGGTCAAGGTGAACAACGAAGCCGGTGTCACTGCGGAGCTTCGCGCGAGCAGCCCAAACGCTCAACCACTCGCAGGCTCGCCGCAGAATCAGATCGTGGATCGTTGGCTTGGCTTGGCCGTTCACAACTCCCAACCTCTCACCCAGACGCTCAGCGGCTTGGCCTTGGAATATCGCATCGTCCAACTTTACAGCCGCGACGCCGGCAAACGCGATGCCAAGCTCAGCTTCGACGTTGGCCAGGGAACACAGGATCTCGGCTTTCGAAACGAGGTCAATCTGCTCTTCGATTGCAAACCGGCTCGCAAGGTCACACTTAAGGTGCTCGACGAGAACGGCAAGCCGACCACGGCCGGTTTTGAGTTTCGCGACAAACTTGGCCATGTCTATCCGTCACAGGCCAAACGGCTTGCACCCGACTTTCATTTTCATCCGCAAATCTATCGTGCCGACGGCGAACACGTGAAACTGCCGAGGGGCACCTACACCGTTCGCTTTTATCGCGGCCCCGAGTCGATCCCGCAGACCCGGACCATTGCCGTCGGCGACGCGGATACAACGGAGTCGTTTCAGGTAAAGCGCTGGGTCGATCCGTCGCTGATGGGCTGGTGGTCGGGCGATCACCACATCCACGCCGCCGGTTGTGCCCACTATGAAAATCCCACCGAAGGCGTCCACGCACCGGACATGATGCGCCACTGCCTCGGCGAGGACCTCAAGGTCGGTGCCAACCTTACTTGGGGGCCGTGTTTCGACTATCAAAAACAATTCTTCACCGGCAAAGACGATATTGTCTCCCAGTTCCCCTATTTGCTCCGCTACGATGTCGAGGTTTCCGGGTTTGGCTCCCACCAGTCGGGCCATTTATGCCTATTACGCCTACGCGAGCAGATATTTCCAGGCGGCGAATCCAAGCACCACTGGCCCAAGCTATGCCTTAACACCCTCCGCTGGGCCAAGCGGCAGGGTGCGCTCGTCGGCCCGGCGCATTCCGGCTGGGGACTCAACCAAACCGGCCCCGCCCTGCCGACCTACGAGGTGCCGCCGTTCAACGGCATCGGCGCCAACGAATACATCGCCGACGTCACCCACATGGTGCCGGGGCCGGACGGCCAGCCGGTGCCGGCCGTGGACTTCCTCTCGATGGTGGACACGCCGTCAGTTTGGGAACTCAATATTTGGTATCACACACTCAACTGCGGCTTCCGCACGCGCATCAGTGGTGAGACCGACTTCCCCTGCATCTACGGCGAACGCGTCGGCCTTGGGCGGTCGTACGTCAAGCTTGACGGCCGGCTGACCTACAACGACTGGTGCGAAGGCATCCGCAACGGACGCAACTACGTCGGCGACGGACGCAGCCATCTAATCGACTTCCAAGTCAACAACGTGCAGATGGGCGTGAACGGCAGCGAATTGCGCTTGGCCAAGGCGGACACCGTGCTGGTCACGGCCAAGATCGCCGCCCGGCTCAACGAAACACCGATCGAGGGCTTGGCCGACCGCAGCTACGACCAAAAACCGTACTGGCACATCGAGCGCGCCCGACTCAAAGACACACGCAAGGTGCCGGTCGAAGTGATCATCAACGGCTATGCCATCGCAAAAAAAGAAATCGTCGCCGACGGTGAGTTGCAAGACATCGCATTTGAGGTGCCGATCGAGTTCAGCAGCTGGGTCGCGCTGCGTATCCTCCCCTCGTCACACACCAACCCGGTGTTCGTGCTCGTCGATGGCAAGCCGATTCGGGCCTCCAAGCGTAGCGCCGAGTGGTGTCTAGCAGGACTAAAAAAATGTCGCTCGCAAAAACTTCGATTCATGGGCAAGGACGAAATCGCCGACTTCAACGCAACCTACGATCACGCGGAGAAAACCTACCGCCGCATCATCGGCGAAAGCATCACCGACTAGCCGAGAAACAGGTTCGTCGGAGGGCCGCTCACGCCCGGCCTGCAACGGAACAGTCCGCCGGCGAGTGGCTGCTCCGCCCTGCCCGTCTCGTCGAGGTCGCGGCTGGAAGTGGTGATGTAGAGTTCGTCCCAGTTTTCGCCGCCGAAACAACAGGACGTCACGCACTCCACCGGTACTTCCACCTTGGCCAGGAGCGCCCCGCCCGGCGCGAACCGCGCGACGCCCCAGCCTTGCCACAACGCCACCCAGAGCATCCCCTCGTTGTCGATACTCATGCCGTCCGGGTAGCCCATGCCCTCAGGCAACTCGAACGCCGTCCGTCGATCCGATACCGTGCCGCCAGCCATATCGCAGTCGAACACATCCACGCGGCGAGTCGGCGAGTCGATGTAGTAAAACGTCTTTTGATCGGATGTCCAAGCCATGCCGTTGGATATGGTGACCTGGTCGAACAACTTGTCGGTGGAGAGGTTGCGATTAAGCCGGTACAGGCTGCCGACGTTCGGCGCCTCGTCCAGCCCCATCGTGCCGGCCCAAAGCCGCCCCTCCGGATCGACTTTGCCGTCGTTGAAACGGTTGTTCGGCAAGTCCTGCTCCGGATCGATGATCGGCGACAGCACGCCGCTGGCCAAGTCGAGCCGCACGAAGCCGACACTCGTCCCGAGGATCAGATCGCCTTGCTTGGTTGGAACGGCCAAGCCGGGTTTTTCGCCGACATCCCAAGTTTGGTTTTCGCCCGTGGCCGGATTGAAGCAGCAGACGCGGGCACTCTCGATGTCCACCCAGACCAAGTCCTGCGTCTCCGCCCGCCACACCGGGCCTTCACCGAGGACCGCCTTCGCGTCCAGTACACAATCCGCCGTCAAAGTTT
>CAJWEP010000149.1 GCA_913030945.1 uncultured Verrucomicrobiota bacterium | reverse complement strand
CCGGTTCTACCCGCCGGGCGGCATCCCGGCAAGCCGCTTGGTGCGGGGCGAGACCGGCCCGGCCAAGGGAGCAAACCGGGAACGCAATCAGGGAGTCGGAAGATGGTGCGCAGTACTGGACTTGAACCAGTGACCCCTACCGTGTCGAGGTAGTGCTCTACCAACTGAGCTAACCGCGCATCCTGCGAAGGGCGGTCACGCTGACAGTTCCTATCTGGATTTTCAAGCCCTGTTTTGTGCTGTGCGCCTGGCTCAAACGCACATCAGGATTCCTCGCTCTTATCTGCCGGGAAAGTTTTTCGGTGGGGCTGCAATGGCGGAGTTTAACTTGCCCGTGAGTGAGTTCAGGAAGGCGACAATGTCCGAAACATCCTCATTCGACAACTCCCGGCCAAGTTGATGGGTGGCCATCATCTGAACGGCCTGCTTCAACGTGGTACCTGAGCCGTCGTGGAAGTAGGGCGCGGTCTTGGCAATGTTTCGCAGGCTGGGCACCTTGAAAAACATCTTCTCGGCCTCATTCTTGGTGAGGTCGTACCGGCCCTGGTCCTTTTGGTTTGGCCACGGTTTGACAACGCCAAGTTTCTGGTAGGAGATGCCGCCCAGCAGATTGCCTGTGTGGCAGGAAACACAACCGGTGGTGACAAACTTTTGCAGTCCCCGCTTTTCGACTTCAGACAAGGCGTTGTCCCTGCCCCTGAGGAGTCGGTCCAGCGGTCCTGGTGTGACGAACAGTCGCTCGTAGGCGCCAATGGCCTTGCCGACATTGTCGTATGTGATGGGCGGATCGTTTTTAGGGAAGGCTGCCTCGAACAGTGCCTTGTATCCGTCAATCTTGTTCAGTTTCTTCACGACTGCATCGGCGGAAGGCATGGCCATTTCGCCTCCAGCAAGAATGGGGCCCTTGGCCTGTTCCTCGACGGTTGGCGCGCGGCCATCCCAAAACTGGGCCACATGCATGAACGCGTTGAAACTGGTGGGGGAATTGCGTCCGGTAAGATGACCCTCAAAGCCCAGCGAGAACTTCTTGCCGTCCACTCCGTAGCCTACTGTGTCGTGGCAGGAGTTGCAGGAAATGGAGTTGTCGCGGCTGAGACGTTTTTCGTGGTAGAGCGTGCGTCCAAGTTCGACTCTGGCACGTTCCACAGCCTTTTGGGGCATCTTGGCCGCTTTCAACGGTTTACCAAAAACCGCCAGGAAAGGCTTGATGGAATCATCGGCAGCTACGGCGTTGTCGAAAAACAAAAACGTGCCCAGTAAACTAACAGCAAGCAGGATTTTCACGGGGCGCGATTGTAGAGGCATGGAGTATGAAGTCAAATTGAAGATTGCATTTTTATTATCAAATCTTGCTTTGATTTGTGGGCTTTGGGAGTCTGCTGGTCGTTCACTTTTGAATCATGAAAAACATTTCAAGACTGTTGGGCCTAGCTGTCGGGCTGGGGGTGCTGTACGCGGGTATGACCACTGAGGCGGCGGACAAAAAGAAGGCGAAGCAGCTCCGGCACTTTGTCTGTTTCAAGTACAAGGCCGAGGCGACCAAGGCGAAGATCGCCGTGGTAGAGAAGGCGTTTGCCGCGCTGGAAAATAAAATCACCGAAATCAAGGCGTTCGAGAAGGGGACGAACAACAGCCCCGAGGGGCTTAACAAGGGGTTCAAGCACTGCTACCTGATCACGTTCGGGTCGGAAAAGGACCGCGATGCCTACCTCGTGCACCCGGCCCACAAGAAATTCGTCGAGCTGGTCGGCCCGGTGGTGGAGGATGTGTTCGTGGTGGACTACTGGGCCGGGAAGTAACAGCGGCCAAGCGCTTGGCCAAACTGTTACAAAATGCTCACCACGAAAAAAAGCCAACATGCGCCTGGAGGTTTTTGGGCTGTTGCCCCGTGGCTCTGATTTTTTTTAAGTCTTTATTGACCAATCTGTTAAGGAAGACCAGGCCGGGTTGTTTTTTCGGGTTGGCAGGGCCGATGCTAAAGGACGATGAGATGTGTTGCTTGGCACGAATAGTTTGTTGAGCCGCAATAACCCCTTAATGAGCATGAAGAAAAAAACCCTCTTAGGCGCACTTGCGAGTGCGCTGTTCGTATTGGCGGTAACATTGTTACCGGTTGAAACCTTGATGGCACAGGACGCCGCCGCCGAGGCCGCTCCCGCTGCGGCTGAAGAAGTGGCTCCGGCTGCAGAAGAAGTCGCAACACTAAATTCAGGAGATACCGCCTGGATGATTGTGGCGACAGTTTTAGTGCTGTTCATGACCATCCCTGGCCTGTCCCTGTTCTATGGCGGATTGGTTCGTGCCAAGAATATTCTGTCGATCCTTGTGCAATGCTTTGCAATCACCTGCCTAATGACCATCTTATGGCTAATTTACGGCTACACTTTGGCTTATGGAGAAGGCAACGCATTCATTGGCGATTTTAGTAAATTATTTTTGAAAGGTGTTGGTGTTGATACGATTGATGGAAGTATTCCGGAGTCGGTCTTTTTTACCTTTCAAATGACTTTCGCCATTATCACTCCAGCACTTATTGTGGGGGCTTTTGCAGAGCGGATGAAATTTAGTTCAGTTCTAATTTTTTGCGCACTATGGTTTACGTTCTCTTACGTACCGGTTTGGCATATGGTCTGGGGTGGTGGATTGATTTCAAGTTGGGATGCAATGGATTTTGCCGGTGGTACAGTCGTTCATATCAACGCAGGTGTAGCAGGATTAGTAACCTGTATTATGCTTGGTAAACGAAAAGGATACGGATCAACTGCAATACCACCGCACAGTGTGCCTTTGACAGTGGTTGGAGCTAGCATGCTTTGGGTTGGCTGGTTTGGTTTTAATGCCGGTAGTGAGCTCGCGGCCGATGGTACGGCCGGCATGGCCCTGTTGGTAACACAAGTTGCCACGGCCACTGCGGCATTCAGTTGGATGATAGTAGAATGGATTAAAACCGGGAAACCAACTGCTGTAGGTATTGCTACGGGTGCTGTTGCAGGGTTGGTTGCTATAACGCCTGCTTCCGGTTCGGCGGGTCCTATTGGAGCGCTCATCATCGGACTTGCCGCTGGAGTTGTTTGCTATTTCTGTGCGACTTCAATGAAAAAAGCACTGGGCTATGATGATAGTTTAGATGTATTCGGTGTACATGGTATAGGAGGAATTGTGGGCGCTCTATTAACCGGTGTTTGTGCAGCAGAGACCTTTGGTGGATCCGGGATGGCACTTGATAGCATGGGTCTTCAAGTGTTTGCACAGTTAAAAGGTATCGTTGTCACGATCATCTGGAGCGCGGTTGTTTCGGTGATTGCCTTCAAGATCGCTGATCTTCTGACCGGTGGAGCGCGGGTCGATGTGGATGAGGAGGATGAAGGACTTGATCTGAACAGTCACGGCGAGGCAGGGTACAGTTCGTAATACATGTTCCCCTGGCCAAGTGCATCCGCTTGGCCAGGGGTTTCTTTTTCTACCCATGCACCGGGTGGAGGACAAAGCTGGAACCAGCTCTGCAGTCAGCAAATGCCTGCCGATGCTGCGACCAGTGAACCAAGACCGGGATTCACCACTCCAAAAGGTTGAATCGAAGGTCTTGAATAGAGGGAAACAGGCAGCTTAGCTCAGGCTGCGTTTCTCCAGGCGGTGAAGAGGCATGCAAGCAACTCTTCACCGCCGCTTTTTGGATTTAAACCTCGATCTCTTCGCCCGGTTGAGGCTGAAGAATTTTTATTTTCGGCCAACGGATTCGGATCTGTTCCTCGAACCAGGCGCGTGCCTCTGGGTCGCCGTGGCCGAGGATCAGTGTGCGCGGCTCCACTTGGCCGACCAGTTCCAGCAGCGCCTCGCGGTTGGCGTGCGCGGTGAAGTCGAGGTCGCGCACGTCGCAGCGCTTAGCCAAGTCGCCTGCGCTGTCGCTGAAATGAAAGGTCTCCCCAGCCGTCGCCGCCTTGAGCCGGCCGCCCGGTGTCTCGGGATCGGCGTAGCCGACGAAGAAGATGCCGTGTTTCGGCTCCGCGACCATACGCTTGGCCAGCTCATAGGCGGTGGTGTTCTCGGTGAGCATGCCGGCGGTCATCACGAACAGGCGCCCCTTGTTGAGCTTGATCGTGGCCGCATGGTCGCGATCAAGCACGGACAGGTCCAGCGCCTCGTTGAGCTGTAGGCTGGTGTGCTGCCGGTTGGCCCGGTGGGATTGCAGGTCGTAAATCTCGGTGAATACCCGGCCCAGTCCGCCGATGAAGACCGGTTGTTCGCGGAGCCGCCCCTCTTTCATCAGCAGGGCAAGGGTGGCCAGCATTTCCTGGGTGCGGCCCAGCGCGAAAGTGGGGATCAGCACGCTACCGCCGCGCCCGAACGCGGCGTCGATGGCGTCCACGAGTTTCTCGATCTCGCCGGCGCGGGAGTAGCCGATGGGCGTTTCCCGGGTGCCGCGGGTGGTTTCCATGATCATCACGTCGGCCTGCACCTCCCCGAACCGGGCCGCCTTGAGGAGGGTCTGATCGTGCAGGCAGACGTCGCCGGTGTAAAAGAGGGTTTCCTGTCTGCCTCGCACCATGATGCCGGCCGAGCCAAGCGCGTGGCCGGCGTCGTGGAACTCGAGCGTCGGGGAGGCCAGCCCCCTGGCCGCCTTCTCAAACGCACCCCACTCGATCTCCCGGTTGTAGCGGTAGCCCTGGAAAAGTGGCGCAAGCTCATCCACCTCGCGATGGGAGTAGAGCGGGTACTCGGCAACGCCCTGTTCCTCTGCCTGTCGCTTCATCACGTTGACCGAGTTGTGCAGCACCCGCTCGACGATGAAGTAGCTCAGTTCGGTCATCATCACGTGGGCGCGGGGGAAGATTCGCAGCGCCACCGGCAGCGAGCCGACATGGTCGTGGTGGCAGTGCGTGACGGCGATGGTGTCGACGGGGCGGTTCCGGATCATGTCGTACAGTGGCAACGCCGCGGTGCCTTCGTGCTTGGGATGCGTGCCGGCATCCATCAGCAGGCCGTGGCCGTCCATCTCGACATGCCAGGCGCTGGCGCCAATACCGGGGCCGGGATTGAGATCGCGGAGTTTCACGGGAGCGGGAGAACCATGTCAGTCGGCCTCGTCACGGCTCCGTTTGTCGACCCATGCGTTGTAGGCGTGGAACGAGTCGGGATGCACCGGTTGTTTCTTGAGCAGGGTCTTGCGGAGCTTGAACTGCATCACCTCGAGCACGGCGGCCTCGAGGTCGCGTTCGGCCAACTCGCGCACGTCCTGCGCCGCCGTGTAGGGACGGCTTGGCTCACAAAAATCGGCAACAAACAGCACCTGGTCGAGCGGCCCCATCTCCACCGCGCCGGTGGAGTGGCAGCGTGTGGCGTCGAACACGGTTTCGTCGTTCACCCCGAATCGTTCCGCAGCGACAAACGGCGCCACTTTGCCGTGGAGCAAGTCGGGCATTTGTTGCTCGTGCTTGTCCACTTGCAGCCCGTGGCGCTTGGCCAAGCCGAGCAGCTCGTCGTTAGGGCGTTCCTTCACACAGTCATGGAGCAGGGCAGCCAGCTCGGCCTGGGCTTCGTCGACGCCGTGGCGCTTGGCCAGGGTCAACGCCACTTCCCGCACGCCCATCACATGCCTGAACCGGGCGGGAGACAGGTTTTCGCTCAGGTACGTTTCAATGCGGGCGATTTGGTCGGGGTCGTTTGTCATGGAAGGGCACCGGCCCCGGCTTGGCCAAGTACCGGCGGGAGCAAGCCCGAATCCGGGGCGGCTGTCAAACGGCAAAACTGTCCGCTTGGCCAAGCGAAGTTTTTGGTTTTCCTTGAACATGATTTTGCGCAGACTTGGCCAAGTATTTGGAGCCATGACATCGCTGGAGAAACAAATGAATCGGCGTGGTGCCCTGCGGACACTGGCTTTCGCCTCGGTGTGCGGAGGCGCCTGCGGAGCGGGACCCGGACGTTGGTTTCTGTCCGGAGTGCAGGCCGGGGAAACGGCGGTGTTCCGAATGCGCTTCGATGACTTTTCGGAGCTCAAGAATTCGTACGGCTCGGTGCGGCTGCGCGTCCCGGGTATCCCGTCCCAGATCAACCAGATCGTGGTGACGCGCATGCCGGGCAACCAGTTTTATGCCGTGTCAGCCAAGTGCACACACAATGGTGTCGCGGTGAACCCATTCAAGAAAGAGGTTGGGCTTCGCTGCGCAGCTCATGGATCGCAGTTCGAGCCTAACGGCAAGGTGGTGAAGAGTCCTGCCAGAAGTTCGCTTAAGGCGTACACCACCACTTACAACGGTAGCGACGCCGTGAGCGTCGAGTTCCCGAACCTTGGCTACTCGGTGGCAACGGAGCTGGTCGAGGTCGGTGCGGGTGGTCGGGTGAAGCTGCAGTTCGAGACGCTTTCGGGGATGGACTACTCGGTCCAGGTTCGCAGCGCCGTGAACGGCGGCGACTCGTCCACCGCCAAGTTCTCGCTCACGCCGGACGGCTCGCTCAACAAGACCAGCGTCGCTGGCAATGGCAAAACGATGAGCCTTTACATTGCACCAACGCAGGATGCCGGCTTTGCCACCATCCGTCGGCAGTAACGGCAACTTTTTTCGCAGTGGGCGTAACTTTTAAAATAAGTCCCTTGTATTACCTCACAATGAAGCGTCGAAGCGGCGTCAATTAAAAACAAGCACAATGAAAAAGACTTTGTTCAGCATAATGGCACTAGCCTTGTCACTTGCCGTCGGCCAGGCGGCAAAAGTTGACAAGGCCAACATCACCAAGGATGCCAAGTTCTTGGCACATCTGGACTTGGACACCTTCCGGGCCTCGAAAATCGGCTCCACTTTCCTCAAGAAAATTCGCGAGGATGAGGGCAGGGAAAAACTCGATGCCCTGGTTGAGATCATCGGGTTTGATCCGTTTACGGCCATCCACGGGGCCACCCTTTCCGGCAACGGGGAGGAAGACAACGCCATCCTCGTTGTGAAGCATGGGGCGAAAAACACCAAGTTGCTTGCGTTTATGAAGCTGGACGAGCATTACCGCAAAACAGAGCACGGCAACCACGAGATTCATGGCGCTGGTGACCGGAGTGGAGGTGATCGCGGTTACGTCAGTTTTGTGAGTGAAACCACCGCGGTGCTGGCTTCCAGCCGCGAGTTGGCCGCCAAGGGCATAGACCTTGTCAACGGCAAGGGTGCAGCGAAACAAATCCCGTCCAGCCTCGGGAACATCAGCAAAAAAGCGACGAATGCATTCATCACAGCTTTTGCCGATGTCGAGTCGCTCAAGGGGGAGATCGATGATGAGAACCTTAGGCAAATGGTCAAGCAGGCTGCTCTCGTGATGGGCGAGTCAGATGGGAAACTGATCCTCTCCCTCGCCGTCGACACCTACGACGCCGACACGGCCGAACAGTTGGAGGCGATGGTGAACGGCCTGATCGGTTTTGCCAAATTGAACCAGGATGGGAATCCGGAGGTAAAGGACATCCTCAAGGGCCTCAAGGTCACGCGCAAAGAGACGAACATGTCCATTCATTTTTCCATCGGCGTGGACAAAATTTTCGAGATGATCGATCCGGCCCTGAAGGATCTCGACATCGACCTGCCACAGCCTTGATCCAGTATGCTACAGCTTCGATGATGGCGGTTCCGGCAGAGAGTCGGCCCACGCCGAAGTGCAAGCCTGCCTCGGCCCCGGACAACACGGAGCGGGATCAGTCTAGGGAGGAGGAACTCGCGCTGGCCGTTGCTGCAAAGGGGGGCTGCATCGATTCGTTCGAGCAATTGGTCACCCGGCTTCAGGGCCGGTTGTTCGCCTTTCTTTACCAGAAAACCGGCAACCATCATCTTGCGCAGGATTTGCTGCAATCCACCTTCGTCACGGCCTACCGCAAGCTGCACCGCTACAGTCCGCGATATGCCTTCTCGACCTGGATTTACACCATCGCCGCGCGGCTGGCCATCAACCACTTTCGTCGCAGGCGGCCCGTCGAGGTGGAGCATGCGGATCGGGCCACCCACACCACCCCCCACAGCGAGTTGATCGCCAGCGAACAGGCTGAAGGCGTCTGGAACCGGGCCAGGGCGTTGCTCACCGAAAGCCAGTTCACCGCACTGTGGCATTTTTATGGCGAAGAGCGAAACCTTGCCGAAACCGCAGGCGTAATGAATAGGAGTGTCGGCTCAGTGAAAGTACTGCTGCATCGCGCCCGCCGAAAACTCGCTGAAAAGATGCCCGCAGGAACCGGTTTTGACTGCTAAACGAGCGAATCGAACCATGAAAGACGAAAAACAACCGAGCGCTTGGCCTGACATCGAGTCGCGTCTCCGCGACGAGGCCAAGCAGGATGCACCGGAGTTTCCGCCGTTCCTCCACCAGCGAATCATGGCCGCCATCCGTGCGGAAGCTGAAAAACAAGCCCGGCCAACGCCCGGCTTGGCCAAGGTGTGGCGCTGGATTTTTGCCGGAGGCCTGGCTGGCATCGCCCTGGCCCTGGCCCTGAAACCGGCCCCTCAACAGGTTGTGGTCGACTCTCCTCAAAAAGTATCCGAGTGGATTGTTTTGGCTGCAAACAGCGACGACCAAATGGCCAGCCTGATCTCCGACCGGGTGCTGAACGACATGGTCAACGCCCCCTACGAGCGGCAACTCGACTCACTCAGTAACGAGTTGGAAAACGCCCTCGACTTCACCCTCCGCCTGATGCCCATCGAGGTCGTCCTGCGGTAGGCTCGCGGTCAAACGGTTTCGGGTTGTCCGCAATCATCGGCATGACCGGCTTTCACTGTTCACTGCGCTCGACGGTTAGTCGATCAAGCTTTCTGGAAAAGGGAAGGGGTTAGTTCAAATATTTCTTCAAAAGCTTTGTTTTTCTGAATAAATCATAACATATCAACATATCAAGATATGTTGATATGTCAGTTGACTCCCGCGAAACCG
>CAJWEP010000148.1 GCA_913030945.1 uncultured Verrucomicrobiota bacterium | reverse complement strand
TTCGTTGTCGAGGGGCGCAGCTACCCGCAACTCGGCAAGATCCCGCTCACGCTTGGCACGGTGGCACTGCTCGAGGACGCCGACGGCGATGGGCGGTTCGAGAAACGCACCACGTTCGCCGAAGGCTTCACGTTTCCCAACGGCATCCTGCCGTGGGACGGCGGGGTGTTCCTGACCTGCGCGCCGGACATCTGGTTTCTCAAGGACACGATCGGCGACGGGCTGGCCGACGTGCGGCGGGTTGTCTTGACCGGTTTCGGCACCGGGAGCAGCAGCGAGCAGCTCCGTGTGGCCGCTCCCGCGCTGGGGCCGGATGGCTGGATCTACATCACCAGCGGCCTCACCGACGCGAAGGTCACCAGCCCGTTGCACCCCGAGCGCCCCGCCGTGACGGCCAAGCGGCAGGACGGGCGGTTTCACCCGGAGACATTTGTTTATGAACCCCTCGTTGGCACGGGCCAGTTTGGCCAGTGTTTTGACGCGCTGGGCCACCGCTTTGTCTCCAGTAATCGCAATCCGCTGATGCACGCTGTGCTCTCGCCGGGCATCCTGCAGCGTAATCCGCATTTCGCATTCACCGACACCGTCGAGAACGTCGTGCCGATCGCCGCGCGGGTGTACCCGATCAGCCCCGACACGACGGCGGCCACCTACATTCCGGGTCTCATCAACCAGCAGCATTCCGGCACCTACACCGGCGCCAGCGGCATCTGCATCCGCGGGCGCAGCGCGTTCATCTGCGAGTCGGCGCAAAATCTCGTGCAGCGTCAGGTGCTCAAGCCAAGCGGGGCGACCTTCCGCGCCGAGCATCCGACGCCCGGCCGCGATTTTCTGGCGTCGCCGGATCAATGGTTTCGTCCCGTGAACGTCACGATCGGCCCCGACGGCGCGCTGTACATCTGCGACATGGTTCGCCAATTCATCGACCATCCACGCTATTTGCCGGAGCCGATCCGGGACAAGTTGCCGTTCCGGGCCGGCACGGACAAGGGGCGCATCTGGCGCGTTGTGCTGCCGGGTGCTGCCGCCGAAAAACCGACCGCCGAGGCCAGGGCGGCCGCGCTGACGACACTGCGGCTCAGCCAGGGCAGGCTTGGCCAAGCGCAACCGTTGGCCGCGCTTGAGCAACTCGCCGGCTCGGCCGACGCACGCCTCCGTTTCCAGGCCGCACTGCAGCTTGGCCAGGTGCGGGACGCGGAAAAAATCAGGCCCCTCGCGCGCGTGCTTTCAGCCGGTGCCGAGGACCGGTGGACCCGCGCCGCCGTGCTCACCTCAATGGGCGACCTGTCGGTCGAGTTGCTGGATGTGTTGGCGGAACAGCGCTTGGCCAAGCGGCCAAGCCTGGCCCCGGCGCTCGCCGCGCTTGCCCAAGTGATAGCCAAATCGCGATCGCTGGAGGAAACCGCCGGCGTGATCGCCCGGCACTTGGCCGCCGACTCCGGCTGGCGCGGGCACGAGCGGACGGCATTGCTCGACGGCCTCATCAACGGCTCCAGTTCCGGTCTCGCTGCCCTTGCGGCAGGCCATACCGAGGCACGGGCCAGCGTCGAGACGATCTTCAAGTCCGCCCGGGCCAGGGCAGCCAAGGGCGACGACGGTGCAGGGCGGTTCGCCGCCATTACGCTGCTGGGCCATTCGAGTTTCGCGGCGGAACGGGAAACATTGCTGCCTCTGCTTGGAGCGACCGAACCGGTGGCGGTCCGCCTGGCCGCGGCAAGGGCACTTGGTCGTTTCGGTGACACCGGCGTGGCCGACGCGCTGTTGGCCAAGCGGCGCTGGGGTGGTTACGCACCCGCGTTGCGCGAGGCCGTGCTTGGCGTGCTGCTGGGTCGTTCCACGCATCATTCGTCGCTCATGGCCGCGTTCGAGTCGGGTGTTGTGCCGGTGAGCGCGCTTTCCCCGTCACGTCGGGGGGCGTTGGAGCGCAGCAAACAGGTCAGCTCGCGGGCAAAAAAACTGTTCGCCCAAAAGGCCGGTGGTGACCGGATGAAAGCCTACGAGTCGCTCAAGCCGATTTTGAAAATGAAAGCTGAAGTTGACGCCGGCGGGATGGTGTACACACGCGTCTGCGCCATGTGCCACACGCACGGCGGCGAGGGGCACCCGGTTGGCCCGGACCTGACCGGACTGCGCAATCAGCCGGCGGAGACGCTGCTGTTGCATATCGTCGTTCCGAACCACGAGGTGTACGGCGGCAACACCCTGTACGAGGTGGACACTGCGGACGGGCAGACATTCGCGGGCCTGCTGGCTGCCGACACGCCCACCCAGCTCACGCTAAAGTTGCCGCTTGGTTTCCAAAAAACGATTGCTCGCGCCGATGTCAAGGCTGTCAGGGCCAGCGCACTCTCGCTCATGCCGGATGAGTTGGAAAAAACAATGACGAAGCAGGAGTTGGCCAACCTGCTCGCTTTCCTGAAACGGTGAGGAGAGTTTCAAGTTTTCAGTTTCAAGTGGAGCCGGATTTTTCGGATACATTAGGTGGTGCACGCGCTCACCGAAACTCACATGCCAAGTTCCTGCAGAAGTGAGCGGGCGGGGCCGTAGCCTGGCTGGATTTCCAACGCGCGTTGAGCTGCTTCAATCGCCTCGGGGATTCGGCGCAACCGCAGAAGAATGGTCGCCCTGGCGTACGGGATGTCAGGATCGTTTTGTTCGACGTTTTCTGCCTTCAACAGTGCGGCAATCGCGGCATCGGGCTGGTTCATTGTGTTGCGCGCGAGACCAAGGTTGTACCATGCGCGTGAGTGACGGGGATTCAATTGCACCGCCTTGACGAGGGAGGAGACCGTGTTGTCGGTTCTTCCGGTTTCGTTCCACGCGAGCGCCAGTTTGTAATGGTACTCGGCTTCGTCCGGATCGAGTCGGATGGCTTCCTTCAGGACGTTGATCGCTTCGCTGGTCTGCCCCATCATGCTCAGTGCAACGGCGAACTCGTGACGGAGCGGAGCTGAAAAGCTGTCCAGTTCGATCGCCCGGCGGAAGTAGTGCTCCGCTTTCTTCGGTTCGTGCCGGTCGAGATGATACACGCCCTTTTGCAGTGCTCCGGTGGGCATGTCGACATTGTATGCCAGTGTACGGAGCAGGTCGTCTCCGGCTGTCGATTGCGGGTCAACACGATCCCGCAGTGTCCAAGCCGCATCCACGCGCACTTTGCGCACGGGATCGTGCAGCAGTTTTCCGATTGCAGCGTCGATCCGGGAATCGCCCCGACGCGCGAGCGGATCCAGCGCTCGCGCCGATGTGCCGCGAAGCAGGGCGTTTGTGTGGCTGAGGTTGCCTAGCAACTGGGAGGTGATCTCGGGATCGTACGCCCACGGGTAGATCAATTCAGCAGCGACCGCACGCCAGAACGGCGTTTTTTCCTCGCGCAACAGTTGCAGTAAGTTGTCCCGTGAACCCGTTGCGCCCTCTCTTGCTTCCGCGATGGTTTGGGCACGTTTTCGCGTCGGCCGGTCCATGCGCGGACCGTACCACTTTTCGACTGCGGCAAGCGCCCAGTCGGTGTCCTTGTCAGCGTGGCAACGGTTGCAGGCGTTGGGAATGCCGTGTTCCTTTGTGAGCAGCGGGTCAGGGATGGTGAAACCGTGGTCGCGCCGGGGGTCGCGTTGCATGTAGGTCGTCTGCGGCATGTGGCAGTTCACGCACTGGCCACCTTCGCCGTTCAGTTTGTGATGCGTATGCGTGGGGGGATCAATTTTCGGGCTGTTGGGGTAGGTGCCGGTGTGGCAGCGCATACAGAGCGCGTTGCCCGGTTGCAGGATTTTGGCGGAGTGCGGCTCGTGGCAGTCCATGCAGCGTACGCCGGCATGGTACATTTTGCTGCTGAGAAACGAGGTGAGGACATAGTTCTCCCCGAGCACTTGGCCGTCGGCGTAGTAGATGTTCGACTCGTCCGGAATGACATGCGAAAAGTGGTCGAGATACCGGTCGCCCGGCTTGAAGTCCCCCGTCAACTCCGTGCGACGCGAATGGCATGCGCCGCAGGCCGCAAGCCATTGTGCGTTGTCGAGTTTGCGCACCGTCGGGTCTTTGTCGGTGCCACCGGCGTGCTGTTTCCGCCACTCAACATGCGCCTTCATCGGACCATGGCATGCTTCGCAGCTGACGCTTCGTTCCGCCATCGTTGTGCGGTAGGAGTCTGTCGCTTCGTCGTAGTTTTTTCGCAGGCGTGTGTTGTGGCATGAGGCGCACTGGGTGTTCCAGTTCATGCCACGCCCGGTCCAGTGCCCCCACTCGCCGGGTTGGCGGTCCTCATCGCCAAAGACATTGAACCACTCGTCCTTGTGGGGATCGTGCGACAGATCCACGGCCTGCAGCAATCCTCGGGGGAACTTGACCAGATACTGCCGGATCGGGGTTTCGCCGATGACGCGCTCCACCTCGAATATGTCCTGTTTGCCGGATGCGCCCTGCGTGGCAAAATGAAAGAGCCCTCCCTCCGTGTACATCCTTGAGGTTCGGTGCGGTTGTTTGAGTTCGCGGTGCGGGTTGAAGGCCTCGGCGTCCATCTTCGGCCCAGGCAGTCGCTCAGCCAACTGATGATCCGACCCCAGCCAAAGCCCGAACTGATCCTGATGGCACTCACGACAACTCTTGGAGCCGGCGTACCGGGCATAGGCCTTTGCCTGTTCCTCCGGTTGCCAGTGTTCAGTTTCACCCGGCGGCGCTCCGGCTTTATCGCTGCGATTGTCAAGCTGACGGGATGGGGCCGGATGAAAAAAAACGGCTGCAACCACCGCCACCAATAGTAAAGCGGCAGCGGCCAGCCCCAGCGATGGGATCATCCTACTGGACCGCAAATCAAAGGCTGAGTCGGCCTTGGGGGGGAGGGGACGTCGGTTGCGGTTCTTGGGAGCCATCCGCGGGCAGTGTAGGGGCAGAAAAAAAAGGTATCAATCTTCTTGGTATATGCAGGTTTAGGTAAATGACACGGATCAAGATTTAATTATCATTATAGCAATATAGGAACAGGATAGAACAGAAAATGTAATGCCTCCACTCTCTTTCTCGCCATAAGGTTTTTTGCCAGTAGCGTTGGCTCGCTTGGAGTTGCTTCCCTGTGGGCCGGGGCAACAGATATAAACAATATACAAATACACAAAATCAAAATGAGCATGTTTTGTTATCAATGTCAGGAAACGTCCCGAAATAGTGGATGTGTGGACACAGGCGTATGCGGCAAGGATTCGGAGATGTCGGCACTGCACGACTCATTGCTGTATGTGCTGAAAGGGATCTCTGTAGCCTGCAATGCGGTGGGTAGCACGGATCGCGAAACGGGCCGGTTCGTCACCAACAGCCTCTTTGCCACCATCACCAACGCCAATTTTGACAAGGATCGCATCTGTTCATTCATCGCGGAGGGTATTTCGATCCGTGATAGTCTCAAGCAAAAGCACGACCTGAACGGCGAGTTGCATGACAGTGCCCAGTGGGCTCCCGGCAGCAGGGAGGACTATCTGGCCAAGGCGCCGGCGGTCGGGGTGCTCTCGACGGAGAACGAGGATGTTCGTTCGCTGCGTGAACTGCTCGTTTACGCCTGCAAGGGAATTGCCGCTTACGCGCACCATGCTTCAAGGCTGGGGAGCGAGGATAACGAGGTGTACCATAAGATAACGGGTTACCTGGCGTCCACCACGGAGGAACTGAGTGTGGACGACATGATCGCCACGGTGCTGGATGCCGGGGAAACGACCGTCAAGGTGATGGCACTCCTCGACGGCGCCCATTCCAGTGCCTACGGCAAACCGGAAATCTCCGAGGTGAATCTCGGGGTGGGGAGCCGTCCCGGCATCTTGATCTCCGGCCATGACCTTCGGGATCTGGACGAGTTGCTCAAGCAGGTCAAGGGCACGGGGGTGGATGTGTACACCCACTGCGAAATGTTGCCCGGGCACTACTATCCTGCGTTCAAGAATCAGGAACATCTTGTGGGCCACTACGGGGGCGCCTGGCATGAGCAGAAGAGCGAGTTTTTAAAATTCAACGGCCCGATCCTGATGACCACCAACTGTCTGTTGAAACCGGAGGATGGTTATCGCGAGCGACTTTTCACCACCAGCATCACCGGTTTCTCAGGAGTGAAACATGTCGCGGACCCGGATGACGGGAATCCGAAGGATTTTTCAGAATTGATCGAGATGGCCAAGGGTTGCGAGCCGCCAACCGAGCTTGAAAGCGGGAGTCTCGTTGGGGGCTTTGGGCATCATCAGGTGCTGGCACTGGCCGACAAGGTGGTGGATGCCGTCAAGTCGGGAGCGATCAAGCGGTTTGTCGTGATGGCCGGGTGTGATGGCCGGCACAAGGAGCGGAGCTACTTCACCGAGGTGGCTGAGACTCTCCCGAACGATGCCGTCATCCTGACCGCCGGTTGTGCCAAGTTCCGGTACAATAAACTGGATCACGGCGACATCGGGGGCATCCCTCGGTTGCTCGATGCCGGGCAGTGCAACGACTGCTACTCACTGGCTGTCATTGCGCTCAAGCTCAAGGAAGTGTTCGAGTTGGAGGATATCAACGACCTGCCTATCTCTTTCGATATCGGCTGGTTTGAGCAAAAGGCCGCCGCCGTCCTGCTGGCCCTGCTTCACTTGGGTGTTAAGGGCATTCGCCTTGGGCCAACCCTGCCGGCGTTTCTTTCCCCCGGCGTCATCGACGTGCTCGTGCAGAACTTTGATATCAAACTGACCGACGAACCAGCCAAGGACGTCGACCTGATGATGCAAGGCAGCTAGGATCGCGAAGGCTCGACGATTCAACGCTCTCAAGCCGACAGCACTTGGCTTGGCTCTAAAAATTCTTCCCCGTCCGGGCTCTCGAGTGACCGGTAAACAGTCCTTGAATGGGGTCGGCTTGTGGTGTGGTGATTAAATGTTGAGTTCGTAGGGGGCGCCGTCGACCATGACCTTGCGGCGGTTGGGCTTGCTTGGCCAGGCGGGTGGCTTCATTTGGCCCTGCCATTGTTTAAGTTTGGCCTGCAACGTCTTCAGGATCTCCGGCTTGGCCAAGGCCAGGTTTTTTGTTTCGCCGATGTCGTTCTCGAGATCAAAAAGCCACACGTGATCGTGGGCCTGGACCATCTTCCATTGACCAAGCCGAGCGGCCTTGTTCGGGCCGTTGCTCCAGAAGAGCGCCTCGTGCGGTGCGGCATCGATCTCGCCGTTGAGGTGGGGAAACAGGTTGACGCCGTCGAGTTTCAGTCGGGAGGGCAGGACGAGCCCGGCGGCCGCGCACAGGGTGGGGTAGATGTCGAGTGAACTGACCGGCTGGCGATAGATCGACCCGGCCTCAAGCACGCCCGGCCAGCTCATGATCAGGGGCACGCGGATTCCGCCCTCGAACAGGAACAACTTCCCCAGGCGCAGCGGTGCGTTGCTTTGGACGCGCGTGTAGATCGGGCCGCCGTTGTCGTTCATGAAAATCACCAGCGTGTTCTTTTCCGTCTGCGTTTCCTTCAGCGCGGCAACGATGGCACCGACCGCATCGTCCAATGCGCTAACCATGGCGTTGTATGTTTTTTGCTGCCGATTCCTCACGTCCGGAAAGCGGTCGAGATATTTCTTTGATGCCTCGATCGGGGTGTGCACCGCGTTGAAGGGCACGTAGGCGAAGAACCGCTTGTCCCTGTTTTTGTGGATGAATCGCACCGTCTCGCGGGCAAATGCGTCGGTCAGATAGTCCGGTTCCCTCAAATGCGTCTTGTTGCGCATGACGGTGGAGTAGACCCGCTCCTCCCTCTTCACCGGGAAGTAGCCGTGCGCCCCGGCAAGAAACCCAAAAAACTCGTCGAAGCCGCGCGTGTTCGGGTGAAAATGACTCCGCGTGCCGAGGTGCCATTTGCCAAACATTCCCGTGGCGTAGCCGGTGTGCTGCAGGACCTTGGGGAAGGTGATCACCGCGGGATCCAGTCCGCGGCTTTCGCGGTGGGTGATCGCCGCGCCCGCGGTGTTGAACTCAAAACCGAACCGCTGTTGATAACGCCCCGACATCAGTCCCGCGCGCGACGGGCTGCAGGTGCCGGCCGTGACATAGGAATCCGTGAAGCGCACACCGCGCTTGGCCAAGGCGTCAATATGCGGGGTGGGAATTGTTTTCGAGCCATACACGCCGGTGTCGGCATAGCCCAGGTCATCGGCAAAAATCAGGACAATATTGGGCGGCCTCTTGATTTTCCCGGGCAAGGTGTGTTTGGCCGCCTTGTTTTTTTCATTTGGAGCAATGATCTGATCGTCGGCTGTGCCTGAAACTTTGAGGGCGCACAACGCAATCAAGGTGACCACGAAAGAATAAATGGACCGTGTCATAATTTAATTACCGGCAAAAACGAATCGTATGATTCCAATTTGATCGCTTAAAGAAAAAATGGCGAAAGGGGAGAGGTAACCCCATGAACGTCATTTGGTGCGCTTTCCAATCCGGGCGGCCCAGTCGCCTTTTCCGGGAGGATCCAAACGGACTTTCCCGCCCTTGACTTGGGTGACATTCTGGAATCGTCCGTTTTTTCCGTTGGCGGGATTCCACCACTCCAGGATGAACTCTTCGTTGTTGGGAAGAGTGATGATTACGCGCTCATCCGCTGGCAGATAAATGGCGTAAACCTGGCCGGGCTTGGCCAGGCAGAAGGCCAGTCCGCCGGTCACAAGGTCGTTTCGGGGCTGCATCTCCCAAAAGGGCAGCGACTCCATGAAGGCCTGTGTGCCACCCAGTTCAGTCCAGACCGGCTCCCACACGGAGAGGGGTCGGTCGTAGGGCTGCGGAACGTGGGCCTCCCAGACGCCGCCCGCCAGGTAGGCGCTCCACCAGGCACGGCGGTCGAGTTCCGGTCGGCCCTCGTCGAAGTTGAGCATCAGCACGCGGCGGCCGCGTACCCGGCAGCGGTCGAGCCAGTCCAGCGC
>CAJWEP010000147.1 GCA_913030945.1 uncultured Verrucomicrobiota bacterium | reverse complement strand
ATGAGCATCCGGAGTTGGGATATGCGAAGATCACACGACTGCTCAAGCAAGAGGGGTGGCAGGTGGGGGCTCGTAACGTTCAGAGGCTGCGGCGGGAGCTTTTCGCTAGCGAGCCGGACGTCATCAACCCCATCGGCCTCGCCTGGGACGAGCGCGGTCGCTTGTGGGTCGCTGAGACGGTCGACTACCCGAACGAGATGACGCCCAACCGTGTCGGCAACGACAAGATCAAGATCCTCGAAGACACCGACGGCGACGGTAAGTGCGACAAGGTAACCGTGTTTGCCGAGGGTCTGAACATTCCCACTTCGCTGACCTTCTCGCGCGGCGGGGTCATCGTCGCTCACGTGCCCGACTTTCTGTTCCTGAAGGATACCGACGGAGATGACAAGGCAGACGTGCGCGAGGTGCTGACGACAGGGTGGGGGACGAGCGATACCCACGCCGGGCCGTCGAACCTGCGCTATGGATTCGACAACTGGATCTGGGGCACCGTTGGATACTCAGGCTTCAGAGGTGAAGTGGGCGGCATTGCGCTTGCATTTAAGCCTTATTCGTTGTAGGGTCAATCGACTAGTGAGGTATTTATTTACCAGCCCGTTCAAGGTTGCTGTCGCCACGGTCTTGGCGGTGGTTCTCGTGCTTTTGTCCGGTACACTTTATATCTGCAAGTGCGACGGCAAAATTGTTTTCACGCCCAAGCCTCAGGAAAAAGCCGAGTGCTGCACGGAAAAATGCAGCACCGACACCCCGGATCCCTGCCAGAATCCATGCAATGAGCCGGTTCAGATGGTGCTGGCGACCTCTGCGGAATTCGGCTGGAAGAGCCAGGACTCGGTGGTTTTTGTTCCGCCTTCAATTTCTTGTTTCCTGATGGAACAATGTTCCATGGGTGTTCCCTCAAAGAAGGATGGGTGCGGCATGACGAGCCATTCAGGCCGTTCTTCGCCGCCGGATTCCTGTCGCCTTCATTTGCGCTTGCGCGTTCTTCTGGTCTGATTGCCGCCTGTTTCTGAGTCGCGAACGGGTTCCACACGAGCGGATCCGTTTATGTCCTGATCCCGCGCCCCGATGTTTTGCGTAAACTGGGCGCACCAATGGTAAGCAATCAACATGACCAAACCTGAACCTCATTGGCTCACCCCGAAAGCTGACAAGCCCGGGGAGGGCGAAAAGTCGGAGGGCAAGCCACGCCGGCACCGCCGGTCGGCTTGGGCCGTGCTGTTGCCGATTGTCGTGTTGCTCGGCTTGGCGGCGTTGTTCGCCTATGCCTTTCGGGATCGTTTGTTGCCCGGCTTGGAGGTGGAATTTGTTGAGGCGGTGGCGTTGTCCTCCGGAAGCTCGAACGCAACTGTGGACAAGCCGGCTTCAGGGGCTTCGCAGCTGCTTTTTCAGGCGTCCGGCTGGATTGAGCCGGATCCACTGCCCATTCGCGCGGTCTCGCTCTACAGCGGTGTTGTACGCGAGATGCACGTGCTTGAGGGCCAGTCGGTGACCAACGGCCAGGTGTTGGCCACGCTGGTGGATGACGATGCGCGGCTGGTTCTGCGTCACACTGGGGCCCGGTTGGCCCAGGCTCGTGCCGATGAAGCCGCGCTGCATGCGGAGATGGCACTCGTGCGGGCCAGGGAGATTACGGCCACGCGCAAATACGAAGGCGAATCCGCGCGCCTGGCGGAACTGACCGATGTGACCCGCCGGTTGCAGGCCCTGAAGCCGGGCACCATTCCTGAACGTGACCTGGTGCAGGCGCAGTTGCGTGAACGCACCCAATCCTCGGCAGTGGCCACTGCCGAGGCAACGATTGGCGAATGGAAAGCCGAGCAGGTTCGGCTGCAAAAACAGGTTTTGGTACAGCAGCAGCTCGTGGTCGCCGCGAAAGTGGCGGGCGAGGAGGCACAGCTGGCTCTTTCCCGCACACGGGTGTTGGCGCCGATTGACGGGGTTGTGTTGCGGCTCTTGGCGACACCGGGCAAGCGGTTGATGCTGGACATGGATATGGCCGATTCCGCCACGGCCGCCATCCTTTACGAACCGGGCAAACTCCAGGCACGGGTGGACGTGCCTCTGGCCGACGCGGGCAAACTGGCGGTGGGCCAGGTGGTCCGGGTCACCTGCAGCCTGCTGCCGGACCGTGAATTCACGGGCACGGTTACGCGCATCGTCGGCGAGGCGGACCGGCAGCGCAACACCCTGCAGGCCAAGGTGCGCATTACGAATCCTGATCCCCGTCTGCGCCCTGAGATGCTTTGTCGGGGCGAGTTTTTTGGCGCGGGGCAGGGCTCCTCAACGGCATCGGGCAGTCGTGAATCACTGACGATCTTTGTGCCCGCCGAGGTGGTGTTAAATCGCAGCGGCAAGGCCGCCCAGGTGTGGGTATTGTCTGCTGATGGTCAACATGCCAAGCGGCGTGAAGTCACGCTGGGGACCGGCAGGCCGGAGGGATACCCATCCGTGATGGAGGGACTTCGCCCGGGCGACCGCGTGATCGTGAATCCGCCGGCCTCGTTGAAGGAGGGCATCCGCATCAAGGCCCGTAAAAGTAAAATTTCGATGGATCTTCGCACTCCCTAAAATCATGACCGGGCCATTCATCCAATGCCGCAGTTTGACCAAGCGCTACCGCAAGGGCGATGCCGAGGTGACCCCGCTGGAGTCGCTGGACCTGGCGGTTGCGCGCGCGGAATTCCTCGCGTTGATGGGCCCCTCGGGCAGTGGCAAGACCACGCTGCTGAACCTGCTGGCCGGCATTGATTCGCCCAGCGAGGGCGAGTTGCTCGTCGGCGGGGAGAATCTCACCGAGTTTGGCCGTTCCCGGCTCACCCGTTGGCGGGCGGAAAACGTGGGCTACATTTTTCAGCTGTACCACCTGATGCCGGTGCTGACGGCATTTGAAAATGTCGAGCTGCCGTTGCTGCTCCAGCCCTTGAGCCGCAGGGAACGTGAGCAACGAGTGGAGGCAGTGCTGGAGCTGGTCGACCTGGGCGATCGCATGGATCATCGGCCCAATGAGCTTTCGGGCGGGCAGGAGCAGCGGGTGGCCATTGCGCGCGCGTTGGTGGCCGATCCCCCGTTGTTAGTGGCCGACGAGCCGACGGGCGACCTTGACCGCGAATCTGCCACGGCCATCCTCGACCTGCTGCAGCGTCTCTCGGGTGAATACGAGAAAACCATCGTGATGGTCACCCACGACCCGCGCGCCGCCGGGTTCGCCGACCGTAAACTGTACCTGGAGAAGGGGCGGCTCGCGCAGGAGGAGGAAACTGGAAAGGAGGCCGTCGCTTCATGAGCCTGCGCACCCCAGTCAACCTGCTTGTGCTGGCCGGCAAACAGTTGTCGCGGCACCGGGTGCGTTCGCTGCTGACAATGGCCGGCGTCATCACGGGGATGTTTTTGTTTGCGACAGTGGAAACCCTGCAGACTTCGCTGAAGCAGGCGACCGAGGTTACCGCCGGCGACACCACGCTGGTGGTTTATCGGGAGAACCGTTTCTGCCCGGCCACCAGCCGATTGCCCGAGCATTACCAGGAACAAATCCGCGAGCTGGACGGGGTGGAGGAGGTGATCCCCATTCAAATTGTTGTCAACAATTGCGGCGCCAGCCTGGACATCGTTGCCTTCCGCGGGGTGCCGCCCGAGAACCTGATGCGGTTCGCGCCGGGGATCGCGGTGCTGGATGGCTCACTGGAGCAGTGGCAGGAACGGGAGGACGCCGCGCTCATTGGCCGCAACCTCGCCCGCCGGCGCGGGTTGCGGGTGGGAGACCAGTTCGACGCGGCCGGGGTCACCGTGTATGTCGCGGGCATCATCCGCTCCGATGAGGCGCAGGACGAGAATGTTGCCTACGTGCATCTGCCTTTCCTTCAACAAGCCTCGCGTGTTGGGCTGGGCGTGGTTACCCAGTTTAACGTCAAGGTGCGTTCCTCCGGGCAACTTGAACCGGCGGCCCAGGCCATCGACGAGTTGTTCGCCACCGATTCGCACCCGACCGATACCCGGCCGGAGAAGGCCTTTTTCGCCACCACGGCGAAGGAACTTGTGGAACTGATCGGTTTCACGCGCTGGCTTGGGCTGGCGGCGGTGGTCGCGGTCATGGGGCTGGTCGCCAACACCATCCTGTTGACGGTGCGTTCGCGGGTGACCGACCACGCGGTGATGATGACCCTGGGCTATCCGGATACGGCGATTGGCTGGCTGGTGATGGCCGAGAGCCTGCTGCTCGGGTTGTTCGGTGGTGCGGTGGGGGTCGGCGCTTCGGTGGGGTTTTTGCAATGGCAAAGCATTACGGTCGGCAATGAGGGCCTCACGATGGCCTTTGTGCCTGATCTGCAGGTGTTGCTGCGCGGCCTTGGGGTTGCGCTGGCGCTTGGGCTGGCCGCCGGCCTGTACCCGGCCTGGGTCGCCACCCGTCAATCGATCGTTCACAGCCTGCGCGAGGTATGAAAAAAATAACGCAACCAACCACTTGATTCGAACATGCTGCCTTTTACCTATGCCATAAGAAACCTGGTGCGGCGGCCCGGTCGTTGCGTGCAGCTGATCCTTGGCAGCGGGCTGGTCGTGCTGTTGCTGATGTTGGCCGCCTCGCTAAACCGCGGCATGAACCGCGTGTTGATCGCCTCGGGTTCGCCACAAAATGTCATCCTCCTTGGCGCGGGCAGTGAGGAGAGCATCGAGCGCAGTGAGGTGGCGCCCAGTGTGCCGGACATCGCCGCCGCCGGCATCCCCGGCCTGCGCACGGTGCTTGGGCAGCCGGCGGTCTCTGGTGAGGTGCACTACAACGGACTGGTCGAAATCTCCGGCGACCGGGCGAGCCAGGCCCTGCTGCGCGGCGTGACGCCTCGCGCCCTGTGGGTGCACCGGGAGGTGCGGATTTTGGAGGGACATTTCCCGCGCCCGGGCGAGGTGATGGTCGGCCGGCTCGCCCATTACAAGCTGGAAACCAGCGCCGCCCGGCTCGCCATCGGCCAGACAATTCGATTCAACGACGTGGAGCTGAGAATCTCCGGCGTCTTCGACGCGCCGGGGACGGTGATGGAGGCCGAGTTGTGGATGAACATCGGGGATCTGTTGACCCTGACCCAGCGGGATTCCCTATCGTGTGTCGTGGTCGCCCTGGGCCGCGCCGAGCTTGAGGACGCGGACCTGTTCACCAAGCAGCGACTGGACCTTGAACTCGTTGCCATGCGCGAGTCGGATTATTACGCCAAGCTCGCGCGCTTTTACGCGCCCGTGCGTTGGATGGCATGGATCTGCGCTGTGCTCATTGCCGCCGGCGCGGTGTTCGGCGGGCTCAACACCCTGTATGCCGCCTTTGTCGCGCGCATTCGCGAGTTTGGCGCCCTGCAGGCAGTCGGCTTTGGCCGCTTCGCGCTACTGGCCAGCCTGCTGCAGGAGTCCACGGCCGCGACCCTGATGGGCGCGCTGGCTGCGGCCACGGTGGGATTGTTATGGCTCGACGGGTTGACCGTCCCGTTTTCCATCGGTGCATTCTCGCTGAATTTCGAGCCCGACATCCTAGCGCTGGGGTTCGGCGTCGGCGTTGGTTTGGGTATCATCGGTGCCTTGCCGCCGGCCTGGAGCTGTCTGCGCCCGAAACTCATCGCCACCCTCCGGGCTGCCTGAATTTTTTAATGAAACCCAAAACCATGAATACAGGAACACGCATCATGAATCAAATTACACACCCGGTCATCGCGGCCACGATGCTCGCAGTCTACGCCCTAGGTTGCGGAAACCAGGAGTCTCCACAACCTTCCGCTTCCTCGACCGTCCCACTGCCGCAATCCTTGATTGCCGCAGCGGCGCCAGCGAATGCCGTCGGTGTTGTTGAGGCCCGCAAAAATGTCGAGCCCGGCGCCCGGATTGTGATTACCGGGTACATTGGCGGACGCGTGGATCCGTTCGTTGACAATCGGGCGGCTTTTACCCTGGCTGATGCCAAGGCCCTGGTTCGTTGTGACGCCAATCCCGACGACCACTGCAAGACGCCGTGGGATGCCTGCTGTGAAACGCACGAGAAACTCAAGACATCCATCGCCACGGTTCAGGCCGTCGATGATGGCGGGCTGGTGCTTAAACAAACGCTCAAGGGTTTCGGCGGCATTAAGCCCGGCAGCTACGTGACTGTTCAGGGCAAGGTTGCTCCGGGCGCCACCAGTGATGCCCTGGTTATCAACGCCGAGAAGATCCATTTGACACCTGCGCAGTGAGATATTCATCGAACAGATTCGCCTTTGTCGGCCGCGCTTTTCGCAGCTTTGGCCTCGTGGGCGCCGCCTTGGGCTGGGCAGTGGCGTTCATTGGTTGTGTGGGGCCCTACCCCAAGCAATCCTTCCCGGAAGTAAATCCGCCGCAGGCATGGTCGGTCAGCTGGCCGGGCATGACCAATGCCTTTGAAGGGCCATGGTGGGAGCGGTTTAAGGATCCTGAGCTCAATCACCTGATCACCGGTGCCCTGGCCTCCAATGCCAATCTGGCTGTGTTGGCCGAGCGCGTTGCGCTGGCACGAGCCGAGGGGCGCCTGGACACCGCCGGGTCCCGCCCGCGGGTTTCGGCTGGCACCGGCTTGCGTGCCGGCCGGCGACGCATGCGTGAAACCGACTCGAAAACCGAAAGCCTGAAGCCAGTGACCCTCAGCGGCGCGATGGCGTGGGAGATGGACTGGCTGGGCAAATGGAGAACCCAGCGCACCGCGGCACAGGAGAGGGTCCGCGCCACCGAGGCTGACCTGAACGCTGGCCGACTCCTGCTTGCCGCCGAGACCGCCAACGCCTGGTTCGCCATACGCCGTCACCACGAGGATCAGGTCATCATTGAAGACTCCATTAAACACCAGGATGCCATTCTGGCCATCTACCGCGACCGATTGCAGGCCGGGCTCATTGACGCTGCGGTGATCGAGCGGCAGGAAGTCGAAATCGTCAATCTGCATCGGGAACGGGTTCGGGTTCGGATGCTGGGCGAGACCGCCGCCCGTCGACTCGATCGGTTGCGCGGGTTGTCCGCGGGCAGCAGCCGATATTCCGTTGTCCCACTGCGGCCGGGCACGGTCGCCCCGATGTTGCCTGCCCGGTTGCCGGCGGACATCCTGCGGCAGCGCCCCGATCTCGCCGCTGCCGAGGCCCGTCTGCGTTCGGTTTTTGCGCTGGAACGGGCCGCCTATTTGAATCTCTACCCCTCACTCAACCTGCGTCTCAGCGGGCTTACCATGATCGGCTCGGTTACGGATCCTTTTCGTAGTTGGATGACCGAGATTGGCCCGCGCCTGGAGATTCCCATCTGGGATCCGGAACGGATTGAGAGGTTGGGGTCTGAGCATGCCCACGCGCGCGTTGTGGCCGCCGAATACCGGGCGCTTGCCCTGCGTGCGTTCGAGGAAGTTGAGACTGCCGCCGTGCAGTTCAACCGCCGCCGCGAACAACTTAAACTCGCCGACGAGATTGTGGGCAAGGCCGGGAGGGTCCGCGAATTCACTGTCGACAAGCTCCGCGCCGGGCTGGTCTCACAGCTTGAGGTGCTGGAAGATGAACGCCGCATCCTTACCGCTCGCCGCCAGTCACTCGCCCTGCACACCGAGTTGCTCACTGACACAGTGGCCATCTTTCGGGCCTTGGGCGGACCCTGAGCCTGTTTTACGTTCTGGGCGACTCATGGGCTTGTCTCAGATGCGGGGAACAACTAGGGTGTGAAGACACACCATGAACATTCTCAGGACAATTCTATAGGCGCTTGCCGTGACCATTCCCATGGCAGGCTGGAGCGCAGATCTCCCGCTAGTTTTTGAGGAAAACTTTGAGAAAGGGTTATACTTGGGTTCGCGAGGAATGAGACGTGGAGGTTCAATGCCCAGAGGCGACATGGTCGGTTTCAGCTCGAAGCGACCGTCTTGCAGTTGGCTGCGCCGGTAGCTGGCGAACTCCTCAACCATTGCCGCCTTACGCCGCATCACCGCCGGAAAATCGAAGCCGACTTCGCCCGGCTCGAGCCCCCAAAGTTTCGAGCGCCTGGCCTGGTGCCGCACATCGGCCGCGTGCAGCAGCGCCTTGGTGGGCATGCAGCCGCGACAGGGGCAGGACATCGTCGACGTTCCTGAGGGCGTGCCGTTTCGGACATGGACTCGAAACAAAGGGCAAACGGACAAGGAGGCCCTGGCGGGCGCTTGTCGAAACTGGACCCGCTCGGATGGCGAAACTTTCAAGGCACACCTAATCGGCTTTCGGGGCTTCGGGATCGACGCCCCTGACCCGCGATTTAACGGCTACAAGCTCACGCCCGCGGCCGTTGGACTGTTTGTAATTCTGACCAGGGGGAGGTGGCACACCAAGGAAATCGGAAAACTGGAGGAGTGAGGGATTTGTCCCTTACATTAAGATTGGCCGATGCGTTCGCTATGACTTGGAGGATGTAATGGCCGCTCTAAAGCGCCGGCATGGGCGCAATATGAGTTCGGACGCGATCAGGGTTTAGTAATGAAGAAGGAAGGCCCCTTTAGTGGATTTTGTATGAGTAGAAATCCATTAATACTCAAGACCCGCCCCATAAATCTGCGACCCCCTCCCCCCCCCATCTGATTTCTTTTCCAGGCCGGCTTCTGTTTTTGCCTTCAGATAGTCAAGTGTCCGGTCGGGGTCCACTTCCCCGGCGTCGATCATCCTGGAGAGCGCTTTCATTTCAGGCTCATCCGCCAGATTCCCAGCCTCTGGATCTGGGTTGGTGTTACCCTTCGACCGATGGGTAACAGGAAATCGGATTGTTTTTGCCCTGTTCATGCAGCTATTCGCTCCCTTTCGATGATTGCCGAGACAGTCTTGGGGTTCCAATGCTTGCGTCGGGTTTTGGTGCGGTAACCTTGGGATTCCAGTTCTTCCGCAATCCTACGAAGCGAGTGGCCCTTGCTGCGAAGCTCGCGAATCAAGGCTATGGCTTCCTGTTCAGACTCGTGTGCCACAAGCCGGCCGGCTTTAAGCCGGTAACCATAGGGCACATCCCCACCGGTCTTTTCTCCATTGGCACGCTTGTGAGCAAGGGCAACACGGGTCCGTTCGCTGACCT
>CAJWEP010000146.1 GCA_913030945.1 uncultured Verrucomicrobiota bacterium | reverse complement strand
GGCGCGAACGGAGGTTGCCTTTCCGGAGGTTTCCTGTTTATTTCTTTGCCGATGAAATATTGGTCCGTTTTGGGACGGGTTTTGGCACTGGCGGCACTGGTGGTTGGCGCCATCGGTTGCGATCCAACGAGCGGAAGCCAATCCCGGCTGGAGGACGACCCCGATTTTGTCCGGGGCAAAAGCCGGCTGGCTCGCAAGGACATCGACGGGGCGGTTTTGTCCTTCCGCAAGGCGCTCGCCAGCAACCCGGTTAACGCCGCCGCCCATTTCGAGTTGGGGCTAATCTTTTACGAGCCGAGCAACGAAAATACCGACTACGTCTCGGCCTGCTACCATTTTCAGCGGCATCTCGAACTGCAGCAGGACTCCCGCCACGCCGGCAACATTGAGGGCTTTATCAAGGCCTGCAAAAAGGAGATCGCCAAGGACATCGCCATGGCGCCCATCCCGCCCTCGGAGATCAATGCCATCCACACGCTGCGCACGCAGCTGGCCAAGGCTAAGAGCGAGAACGGCCACCTCAAGAGTCAGGTCGAGGCCATGCGAGGCCGTTTGCAGCAGGCCGGCAGTGATGTTCCAGTGGTCGCTGTGGCGGCCGGCGGGCCGCCGCCCTCGGTGAATCCCCGAGGTAACCCTGGCGTCAATCCGCGGCCCAACTACGGGGCACGTTCCAGCCAGACGCGGACCCACATGCTAAAGCCGGGCGAGAGCCTCTACAGTCTGTCCCGGCAGTACGGTGTCTCGTTCTCGGCCCTGAAGGCGGCCAACCCTCGCCTGATGCGAAACTCCCGCGACCTCAAGCCGGGGGTCACCGTTTACATCCCGGCCAAGCGCATCCCGTAATCTATCGCTGTGCGTCGGTTGGCCTTCCCAGTCATCCTCCTGTTTTGGCTGGCGATGAATGCGCTCCTGTGGCGCGCCGAGTACGGCGACACCGGCCGCGGCAGCCGTGTCTCCAACGACGTGGTGCTCGACAAAATCTTCAATGCACCCGATGCCTCTAACCTGCAGGTGTTCCAGAACGGCCGGTCGCTTGGCTTCATCCGTTGGGAAATCATCCCCGATGAGGTTTACTTCGGCGGCACCAACCAGCCGGCCGGCCGCGTCGAGTCGATCAAGGGCTACACCCTTGCGCTGGATGGCCGGCTCAATGTCGAGTCGCTGCAAGGGAAGTTACGATTCACCCTTCGCTCGACGCTGGATGCCGGTCTCGAGTGGCAGAGCGTCAGCGCAACGATCGACCTACCTCCCAGCACATGGGAGTTTGCGGCGACGGCAACCAACCAGGTGCTGATCGTGAAACACGACGGGGCGCTTGGCCAATGGGAACGCACGACGCCGCTTGGCCAACTGCGCAACCCTGCCGCATTGGCCGAGCAGTTCGCCGGGCCGCTTGTTGCGCCGTTGCTCAAGCCGTTCCTGCCGTCCAATGTTCCGCTTGGCCAAGCGGCCGGCGAGCCGCTCGCGCTAGGTCTCGAGTGGGCCGCCTACAACGACGCCGTACGGTTTGGCAGCACGCGCGTCCGCATCTATCGCATCGAGGCCAGCCTTCCCGGAGATCGTGTGGTGACGATTTTGGTGAGCCGCGTGGGGGAGATTTTGCAGGTCGCTTTTCCCGGTCAACTACAGTTCACCAACGAAAACATCCCCCTGCGAAAAAGCAGCGACAAATGATCGAAATCGAGCAATTAACGAAGCAATTTGGCGATTTGAGGGCGGTTGACGACATCAGCCTGACCGTGCCGGCAGGGGAATTTTTCGTCATTCTCGGCCCGAACGCCGCCGGCAAGACCACCACCATCAAGGTCATGGCCGGACTAATGAAACCGACGAGTGGCTCGGTGCGGATTTGCGGCTTCGACATCGGTGCCAATCCAATCGAGGCGCGCCGCCGCACGGCCTATGTGCCGGACTTTCCGTTCCTTTACGACAAGCTGACGCCGGCTGAGTTTTTCCGGTTCACCGGCAAGCTGTTCGGGATGGAGGAGACCACGATGGAGGCCGAAGCCGAGCGCTTGGTCAGGCGGTTCAATCTCGGCGAGTTTTTGGCCAAGCCGATCGAGGGCCTCTCGCACGGCACAAGGCAGCGCGTGGCCATCGTTTCCGCGCTGATGCACTCACCGGAAGTCGTCGTATTCGACGAGCCAATGGTCGGGCTCGACCCGCACCACGCCCGCGTGCTCAAGGACATCCTGCGCGAACAGGCCGACGCCGGCGTGACGGTGTTTGTCTCAACCCACCAGCTCAGCGTTGCCGAGGAGATGGCCGACCGCATCGGCATCATGCACCAGGGTCGCCTCGCCGCCGTCGGGTCGCACGGGGAACTGCTGGCAGCGAACCAGGACAACCGGCTCGAGTCGATTTTCCTGACGCTGACCACCGACAAAGCATGAACGGCGCTCAGCCCATCCCGCACTGGCGGCTGTTGGCCGGGGTCAACGGCACGCAAAACTGGCGGCGGCTCAAGTCGGCCGTGTCGCGGTCGCGGCTGCACGCGTTCCTCATGGGCCTGTTCGTCGTGGGCTACGCCTGGCTGGCGTACGTGCTGTTTCACAAGGGACTGCAATTCACCTCGAGCTTTCCCGGGCTGGGGCCGGTGCTGATCGAGCGGATGATGTTCCTGCTGTTCGCATTCCTGTTTTTGCTGCTGCTGCTTAGCAACGTCATCATCAACTTCACTAACCTGTTCCGCAACAGGGAAACCCAGTTCCTGCTGACGCTGCCGGTGCCGCACCAGGCCATTTACCGGTGGAAGGTGTTCGAGTCCGGCATTCTGGCGTCGTGGGCGTTTTTGTTTTTGATCGCACCGCTCGTGGCGGCGTACGGCGCGACCTACAATGCGCCGTGGCATTTTTATTTTGTGACGCCATTGTTCGTGGCGCTGTTCGTCGTGCTGCCCGGCATCCTCGGCAGTTGGGCGGCGCTGGGACTGGCGCGCTGGGTGGATCGGTTCGCCTTCCGCGTGGCCGTCGTGCTGGCGGTGATCGTGCTGATCGTCGCTGCTAGCTCGTGGCTGCAGCCGGAGACGGTGACCGACGAGATGCTCGAGACGCGCGTGCTTGACGTCGTCGATCGGCTGCTGGCGCGCACGCGGTTTTCGCTGTTCCCGTTTCTGCCCAGCTACTGGGTATCGAGCGGCATCACCCAGTGGGTCGAGGGAGCGCTGATGGGCACGCTGTTTTTCGGCCTGGTTTTGTTGAGCCACACGCTGTTTTTCGGCTACCTCGCTTTGACGCGCTTGGGCGGCCTTTTTTACGGGGCACTCTCGGTGGTGAGCAGCCGGGGCGGCGGCGAGGCGATTGGCTGGAAATTCTGGAAGCACAAATCGGCGCTTGCCCAAGCGCCGTTCGCGCCCAAGCTGCTCGATCGCCTGGCCGGGCTGCTGTGGTGGGGCCGCGCCGACACTCGGGCGCTAATCGTGAAGGACATTCGTACTTTTTTGCGGGACGCAACGCAGTGGGGCCAGTCGCTGATCCTGCTTGGCCTGCTGATCGCATACATCGTGAACCTGCGCCATTTCTCACACCAGCTGACAAGCGATTTTTGGATCGACCTCACCTCCTACCTCAACCTGGGCGCGTGCGCGCTGAACCTCGCCACGCTGACGACGCGGTTTGTGTTCCCTCAAATCTCGCTCGAGGGCAAACGTATTTGGATCATCGGCATGGCACCGCTCGGGATGCGCCGCACACTCATGTCCAAGTTCCTCTTTTCCACCGCCGTGTCGATGGGCGTGACGATGGCGCTGGTGGGGGCGTCGTGTGCGATGCTCACGATTCCGCCCGGGCGCGTTTTGTACTTCACGCTGACTGTCGGCGTAATGGCGTTCACCCTCAACGCGCTGTCGGTGGGCCTCGGCGCGGTGTACCCGAACTTCCGCGAGGACAACCCGAGCAAGATCGTCAGCGGCTTTGGCGGCACGCTCTGCCTCGTGCTCAGCTTCCTCTACATCGTCGGTATGCTGATCCTGATGGCAGCAACGTCGCGCTGGGCATTCGGCGGCAGCTCGTCGTCGGTGTTTTGGCTGGGTTGGGCGCTGTTTCTCGGTGGCTCGTTCCTGCTCGGCTGGCTGCCGCTGCGGGCTGGCATCCGCAAAATGGCCAGCGTGGAGATCTAGCAGCTTGGCTAGGCGCGGGTCAGCCTTTGGCGGGGCGCCAGTCGATGAGTTTTAGCTGGACGGAGCGACGGCCGTTGAAGTCGTTGATTTGCGGAGCGACGGCAATGTCGAAAGTGTCTTGCGGCTCGTCCTCAGGCTTGAGATTCCATGCAACGACTTCGCAGGCACCGTGCTCGTCGGTCACCCAAAACTTGGCGTGCTGTTTGTCTCGCCCCATGCGGTAAATAGGACTCGACAGGGTGAGTTCGGCGACGAGGAGTTGGATCTCCGGGTTGCCTTGGCCAAGCGGCTCGAGTTGGCTCATTTCCTCGATGTGCACGAGTGTCAGTTCCGAGAGGTCGGTCCCGGCGTCGAGCTTGAGTGGCGGCTGGAACATATCAGGGGTGATGGTTTTTTTGGCGATCTCGTTGATGCGTTCGCGGAAAGCGTCGAGCCGGCCGGGTTTGACCGAGACGCCGGCGGCCATGGCGTGTCCACCGTGGTCGTTGAGCAGGTCGTCGCAGCCGCGCATGGCCTCGGCGAGGTCGAAGCCCTCGATGCTGCGGGCGGAGCCTTTCCAGCCGTCACCGTCGCTGGCGAGGATGAAGGTGGGCCGGTAGAACTCGCGCATGACGCGGGAGGCGACGATGCCGATGACGCCGAGGTGCCACTCCATGTTGCCCTCGACAATGACGAAGTCGTTTTTGGGGTCGAAGCGCTTGCGGACGCTCTCGACGGCTTGGGTGGAGATATCGCGCTCGATTTTTCGGCGTTCGTCGTTGTGGTTGTTGAGGGTTTCGGCGGCCTTTTCGGCTTCGTACCGGTCCTTGGCGAGGAGGAGATTCAGCGAGGCGTCTGGGTTGTCCATCCGGCCGGCGGCATTGAGACGGGGACCGAGTTGGAAGCCCACGTTGAAGACGGTGACCGGCTTGGAGACATTGGCCACGTTCTTGAGCGCGACAACGCCGGGACGGTCGGTCTCGCCGAGTTGTTCAAGGCCGGAGCGGACGAGTTTGCGATTTTCGCCGGTCAACGGCACGAGGTCGGCCACGGTGCCAAGCGCGACGAGATCGAGGTATTGTCTCAGGTCAAGGTCTCGCTCCTTTTGCAGTCCCTCCTGGCGGCCGCGCTTGACGAGCGCGTGGGCGAGTTTGAAGGCGAGGCCGACGGAGCACAGTTCCTGGAAGTTCGGGTAATCATCGCTGAGCTGGGGGTTGACCATGGCCAACGGCTTGGGTGGCGGATCGCTGACCTGGTGGTGATCCAGCACAAGGATGTCGATCTGCCGCTCGTTGAGAAACTCGATAGCCTCGACGGCGGTGGAGCCGCAGTCGACGGCGAGCACGACATCGGTCTCGAACTGTTCGATGCATTTTTCGAGTGCCTCGGCGCTCAGGCCGTAGCCGTCGTCGAAGCGGCCGGGGAGGTACGGTTGCACCGTCCAGCCGAGTTCGGTCAGCATCTCGGTGAGCAACGCCGTGGAACTGACGCCGTCCACGTCGTAGTCGCCATAGATCAACAACCGCTCGTTGTTTTCTCGCGCCTTCCAGAGCCGCTCGACGGCGGCATCCATGTTTGGAATCAGGAACGGGTCGGCCAACAACTTGAGCTTTGGGTTCAGGAACTCGCTGACTTCGGCCTTGCTGGCGACGCCCCGATTGACGAGGCATTGGGCCATGAGTGGCGACAGCGGCAGCTCGCGAATGAGTTGGCCTGTTAAGAGCGGTTGTGAGGGTGCGAGGCTCCAGCGATATTTCACGCCGGAATCCGAACCCTCCTTATTGTCCGGATCAGTTTGTCAGGGTTATTGTTCATACAACAAAAAAATCTTACGGCGGCCGGGCTTGGCCAAGCGCTTGGCCATCACTCTTTCGCGGCATCGGTTCCGGTTTTTCCCGGCACCAACATCGATGCGACGATCGACAGGCCAAGGATCGCCCCGATGATGCCGAGGACGGCGTTGTGGTTGCCTTCGAAGTTCAGCCAAGCGGGATGGCCTTCCCAAACGTGGGGTAGTAGGACGACCAGCATCTTGAATCCGATGAACACCAACACGAGTGCCATCCCGTACTTCAGGTAGCGGAAGTGCCGTAGCAGCCCCACCAAGACGAAGTAGAGCGACCGAAGACCCAAAATAGCAAACACATTCGACGTGAAAACAATGAACGCCTCGGTGGTGATGCCGAAGATGGCCGGTATCGAGTCCACTGCAAAAATGAGGTCGGTTGTCTCGACCATGATCAGGCACAGTGCCAGCGGCGTGAGGGCGCGACGACCGCTCAGTCGGGTGAAAAAGTGATGTCCATCATACTCTGTTGCAACAGGATAGACTTTTCGGGCCAGACGAATGACAATATTTTTCTCCGGCTCCACCTCCTCGTCGCCGGCGAAGAGCATCTTGATGCCAGTGAACAGCAGGAACGCGCCGAAGACGTACAGGATCCAGTGAAACCGCTCGATCAGTTCCGCCCCGGAAAGGATCATCACCCCGCGCATCACGAGTGCGCCGAGGATGCCCCAGAACAGCACGCGATGCTGATACTCCAGCGGCACACGGAAGTAGGTGAAAATCAGCGCGATCACGAACACGTTGTCCATCGAAAGCGACAACTCCACCACGTAGCCGGTGATGAACAGCTTGGTGTGGGAGGCCTGCCATTGTTCCCCGGTCATCACGGGTGCCAGCCAGAAGGCGAACGCCATGGCCATCGAAAACCAAATGGTCGTCCACATCAGCGCTTCACCGAAGTCGACCGCGCGCGGTTTGCGGTGGAACACGCCGAGGTCGAGCGCGAGAAACACCAGCACCACGCCCAGGAAAACGAGCCAAACCATCGGGTTGACGGTCAATGCGGGGTCGGTGGCTGCGGCGGGTGTCATGCCCGTTTTTCTTTCCGTTGGCGCTTGGCCAAGCGTGGCCTACCTTCAAAAGGAAAGCCGCCCAGGGGCGTCTCCCGGCGGCCCTCAGTCAATCCGGCCACCCCTCAAGCCTCCGAGGTCGAGATGCTGTGCTGGGTGATCACAGTCTCGTCGGCCAGCTTCGGCTTTTCCCCCTTGTTTTTCCAGAGCACCAGCGAGCCGGCGATGAAGATGCTGGAGAACGTGCCGGTAACCACACCGGCTAAAAGCGCGAAGGCAAAGGCGTTGATCGCGCCGCCGCCGAACAGGAACAGCGATCCTGCCGCCAGCAGGGTGGTGCCGGAGGTGATGATCGTCCGGCTCAGTGTCTTGCTGATCGCGCCGTTCATGATCTCGGTGAACGTGCCGGGCAGGCCAAGCTTCAGGTCCTCCCGGATGCGGTCGAAGATCACGATCGTATCGTTGATCGAGAAACCGATGATCGTCAGCACGGCCGCCATCACCGGTGCGCTCAACTCGCCGCCCCAGAGGAAAAAGATGCCCAGCGTCATCAGCACGTCATGGCAGATGGCAAGGATGGCTCCCAGCGCGAACGAGAACTCATAGCGGAATGTGACGTAAACCAAAATGGCGAACAGGGCGATCAGCAGCGACTTGGTCGCGCCCTGCAAAATTTCGTTGCTGATGCTTGGCCCGGTGCGTAGCTGACTGACTTTTTTGAAATTCTCGTCCCCTGCGAACGCCTTGGCCAAGGCGCTTTCGGCCTTCTCGCCGCTGCCGAATCCGACCGTGACCTGGAGCCGCTCTCGGCTGCCGCCGCCCGCCTGGTACTGGATCATGGCACCACCAATACCCGCTTGGCCAAGCGCACTGCGCAACTGGCCAACGTCCTTCTTTTCGGAGAATTCGAATGTGATCTGGTCGCCGCCCTTGAAGTCCACGCCCATGGCGTCCGAGCCACGGCTGATGCCGGTCCCGATCCCAATCGCCACCAGAATCCATGAGGTGATAAAGGCGTACTTTGCTAAGCCCATGAAGTTGAACTTGGGCTGTTTAGCGAAGATCAACGATCCTAGGCTCTTGCCTGCGCCGAAGTTCCTGAACACATCAAAAACCAGGCGGGTGACCACCAGCGCGGTGAACATGCTGGCGCAGATGCCGACGGTCAGCGTGACACCGAAGCCCTTCACCGGGCCGGTGCCCATGGTCATCAGGATCACCGAAACGATGAGCGTGGTCAGGTTGGCGTCGATGATCGTGCCGAACGCCTTGCTATAGCCGGTCTCGACCGCCCCCTGCGTGCCCTTGCCGGCCTTGAGTTCCTCGCGGATGCGCTCGAAGATCAGCACGTTGGCGTCGATCGCCATGCCGATCGTCAGCACGATGCCGGCGATGCCAGGCAGCGTCAACGCGGCGTTGAGGTAGCACATCACGCCGATCAGGATGAACAGGTTCAGCACCAGCGCGAAGTTGGCCACCATGCCGGAGAACCAGTAGTAGAGAAGCATGAACACCGCCACGGCGATTACGCCGTACAGCGCCGCGTTGAAGCCGCTCTTTACCGAGTCAGCGCCAAGGCTGGGCTCCACGCTCATCTCCTCCTCAATCTTGAGCGGTGCCTTGAGCGGGTTAAGTAGTGCGTGGGCGATGGTGGCCGCCTCCTCCGAGGTGAAGTCACCCGTGATCTGCCCGTTGCTGGTGATGCGCTCCTGCAAGACCGGGGCAGACATTAGTTTGCCGTCGAGAATGATGGCCATTCGTTCGCGGATGTTGTTGCCGCTCAACTGCCCCATTGCCTTGGCTCCCTCAGGGTCGAAGGTGAACAGGATCATGGGCGATTGGGTAAGCGGATCACGCGAGCGAGATGCTTTCTTGATATGTTCACCCTTCAGGCCGTATTTGTTTTCGGTCTCAACGAGCAAGTGGTCGGTGAAGCTGTTGCCCTGCGCGTCCTTTGTTGTGTGCGCGTATTTCCTGTAGCCGGCAGGGGTAATGTCGTTGGCAAGCAGCCTTGCGGAATCCTTGTGCACAAGGGCGAATTCCAGGAAGGCAGCCTCGGTCACCAGTTTTTTGGCTTTCGCCTGGTCGGCCTCGGACAGCCCGGGCAGCTG
>CAJWEP010000145.1 GCA_913030945.1 uncultured Verrucomicrobiota bacterium | reverse complement strand
AACCGTGGGGACGGGTCTCCGGCCGTTGTCCGCTTTGCCAGGGCCGCTTGGCAGGGACAGGTCGTTGGCCAGTAAGAGGGTCTTCAACTCATCGAGATGCGTGGCGATGACGGTGGGCCTGCTTTGGCGGAGTTGTTCGAGCGTGTTGTAGCCGGTGAGCAGGGCGCAGGAGTGAATGCCGCCGTGATGCGCCGTCTCGACATCGTGCTGCATGTCGCCAACGTACAGCGTCTCATCCTCGAGCAGGTTGTTTTCACGGATGATTTCGTGGATTTTCTCACGCTTGTCCCAGATGCCGAGATAAAGTTTTTCAAAGCAGTCGTCCATCCCGGTATTGCCGGCCTGCACGGTGAAGTACTCGGGGTTGACCGTGCTGAGAACGAAGGAGCGGATTTTCTTGGCTCTGCAGAAATCAAGGAAGTCGCTCGCATGGGGCAGGGCGGTCATGTCGCCGCACACTTCCCGGAAACTGCTGTGGAACCAGCCTTCGAGCGTCTCGAGCGGGATGTCCGGTGTGAACCGCGCATAGAACCCGGTGAACGGCAACTGGAACTCGCTGCGGAATTCGTCCAGCGTGAGCGTCGGGACGCCGGCCTGCTCGAGGACATGGTTGGTCGCCTTCCAGACGCCGGGCAGGTCGTTCACCAGCGTGCCCGACCAGTCGAAAATGATGTTCCGAATCATGCGACGGCACTATAGCCCGGATTGCCGCCGAGGGTAAGTTTCGTTTGTGCCAGAAAACCGTTGCGGCAAAGGGGTTGCCGGTGGGACAAATGGCCCGTGCCGGAGCAAGACAGAGCCAACGCACTGCTACAAGAGGGGATTGAACGGGCCAAATCCGGGGAAATTGACGAGGCACTGCGATTGTTTGACCAAGCGCTGGAAGTTGTCCCTGAAAACCCGGTGGTCAATTACAACAGAGGCTTGGCCCAGCAGCAGGCCGGCTCGATCGAGGCAGCCATCGTGGCGTACCGTGCGGCCACCGAAGTCCTGCCTGATTTCACAGAGGCGTGGATTAACCTGTCCCAAGCCTTGAACCTGTTGAGCCGCTGTTCTGAAGCTCTGGAGGTGGCCGAAAAAGCCGTTCATATCAATCCAAACCAACCGTCCGCCTGGCTAGCCAAGGGCAATGCGCTGCGGGGACTGCATGCGCTTGGCCAAGCGGCGGATGCGTTCCGGAGTGGTGTTAAACTCGCCCCGGCCGACGGGCAGTTGAAAGTGAGCCTGGCCAACACAACCCGCGAACTTGGCCAACTACCGGAGGCGATCCGGTTGCTTCGCGAGGCAGTCGAGGAGCATCCCGAATTTGCCGAGGCGCACCGCGACCTGGCTCACGCGCTGTTGCTCAACGGCGAGTATCGGGAGGGCTGGGCCGAGAATCGCTGGCGCTGGGGCACCGGGTCGCTGCAGGATGCCAAGCGCCATCAATCCATCCCGAAATGGACCGGCCAGCCGCTGACCGGTAAGCGGGTTCTCGTGTGGGATGAGCAGGGCTTCGGGGATGCGATCCAGTTCGTCCGCTTCGTGCCATGGGTTGCGGAGATGGGGGCTGAGGTGGTGTTTGAAGCCCAGCCTCAGCTGGTGCGTCTGTTTGAGACCGTGAACGGAGCGGGTGAGGTGATCCCAAGGGGAGGCGCGCTGCCGCCGGTGGACTATCAGGTTTCGCTGCTGGACTTGGGCGGTGTGTTTTGCTCCGATCCCACGTCGATCCCCAACGCCACACCCTACCTTCATGTCGGGAGCGAAAGCAGGTCCGCTGCTGCAGACCGGATAAAGGTCGGCTTGTGCTGGGCCGGCAACCCCTGTCACGACAACGACCGCAAGCGGTCGATGGATTTTGAACTGCTAAGGCCGTTGTTGGAGTTGCCGCTCATCGACTTTGTCAGTTTGCAGGTCGACCCAGGAGCCGGCGAGGTGCTCGCCGCGCCGAGCCTGAAGGAGACGCTGTGCGATCCGGTTGACTTCTTTGAGACGGCCCAGCTTGTCACGACACTGGACTTGGTGATCACAATCGATTCATCCGTCGCCCACTTGGCCGGCGCGCTTGGCCAAGCGGTCTGGGTGTTGCTCCCGTACGGGCCGGATTGGCGCTGGATGCTCGGCCGGGAAGACTCCCCTTGGTATCCCAGTGCCACACTGCTCCGTCAGTCTGAACCGGGGGATTGGTCTGGTCCAATTCGGGAAATACGCAGAAAAATCACCGTTCTTTCTGAATTAAAATAATCTAACTTGTTTGATTGCAATGATTTAAGAAAATTTAATTATTTTCAATTTTTACTAAAGTTTATCGTGGGCATGTCGATTTAATCCATGACTTGTGGCATTGCCTAATGCCGCGGTGGAGTATGGAAGACGCCGATGAAAAAGGTCTTCCACGCATGGACGCTAATAAAACGACAAATGGAGATGTCTCATGATAATCAACACCAATATTGCAGCAATAAGGGCTTCACGCCTGTTAACTGAATCCTCTCAAAAACTGGGTGAGTCACTGGCTCGCCTTTCTTCTGGTAGCAAACACACCCTTATCTCGGATGATCCGGGAGGCTTGGGCGCAGCGCTAAAGCTGGATGCTCAATTGAAACGAACAGATGCCGCCAGTGCCAATGTGGGGAATGCCGTTTCATTTTCCCAGACACAGGATGGCTTCCTGCAGAAGGTACAGACGGCGCTTGAGCGCATGAGTGAACTGACAGTCCTGTCCCAGGACATCACAAAAACCAACACGGATCGCTCAAACTACAGCGTTGAATTCACCCAGTTGCAGAGCTACATCAGCGACATCGGTTCGAAGAAGTACAATACTGTGACATTGTTTTCAAGCAGCAGTAATAATGTGACCGTTGATAGTGATGCCAACACATTCAGCATGAATGCGGTGGACATGACATCGGGCACCGTGACGACCGGCTTGGCCAACATCTACATGGGAACCAGTTCTGCGATCACAACCACGACGAGTGCGGCAGCGGCGTTGAGCAATATCGCGACAGCCATTCAGAACCTGTCGGACATGCGAGCCAGTGTGGGTGCGAACATCCAGCGGTTGAACATGACGGAACAGCAGTTGTCCATCGAGAGTGAAAACATTGCGGCGGCAAGCAGCCGGATCAAGGATGTGGATGTTGCCAAGGAGAGCACCAACTTCGCTCGTTACAACATACTGGTTCAAACCGGCACGGCCATGCTGGCACAGGCCAATATTATACCGCAATCAGCGTTAAGACTGCTTGGTTAAGGTTACTGATCTCGGCAGACACTCCATTCATTGTGCAGGGCGGCTTTCATGTCGCCCTGTTTTTTTGCTTTCGGAGGCAAAGTTAATCTCGATAGGACTTGAGTGCCTCCCTGGCATCGAGTTGCTTGAGAAGCTTCTTCAAACCGGTGAGGTTTTCACGCAGGGCGACTTCGGTGTCGGTGTCACTGCGATGATCGAGGATGCCGATCGGCCCCTTGTAGCCGGATTGGCGAATGGCCTTCAGCATCGCCGACTCATGCCGCCCTTGGCCAAGCGGCAGAATCTTCGGGTGAGCGTCGTCGTTCATCCCGTTGAGATTGAGGCAGAGCAGGTACGGCTGCATCAGCTTCAGCGACTTCTCGAAATCCGTGATATGTCCATGCCCATGGTGGAAATTGTAAACAATGCCGACGTGCCCAGCATCGTGATGCGCCCGAAGATACTCGCACACCGCCACAAGGTTGGCCGGCTCGCCGCCCCAGCCGCCGTGGTTGTAGAGGCCAAGCTTGCAGCCAAGCTGCCGTGTTCGCTTCACCAGCGGCGACAACGCCTTGGCTGCAGTGGCCACGTGTGCCTTCCGTGATTTGGCCTCCGGGCTGGGCGCGGTGCTCCAGACCTGCGGGTGAATCCCGTGCTTCGCGAACAAGCGAAACGCCTCTTCATGCGCGCCCCAGAAGGCAAAGAACTCCAGTCCATGCTTTTTATACTGCAGAATCTCCTCCTCAAACTCCTTCACATGCTTCACGCGCCAATCGTAGGCCACGCGCTTGAGACCCAGTCGCACCAACATCTCGGCCCGCGCGGTCGGCCCGCGCTGCTTCGCATCGAACGGCACGATGCACCAAGCCACCAGTTGATCTCTGGCCAGGTTGTCAGCGGACTGTGTCTGGAGCATCAACGCGCAGAACAAGCAGAGGAGAACCGTGATTTTGTTCATTAGGGATCAGGAACTTGTTCGGGGCCAGTACACATCGTTGCGTTGGTAACGTCCATCGGCAAACTCGCTGAAAAACTGGTCCAGCAATGGATGACTGATCGGCTCGCCGCTATCATCAGACTCAAGGCTGCTCTCGGCGGGATACGTGACCGAAGCTGAATCATGCACCAGCACGTGGTGCCAGGGCTGATTCTTGTCCGGCTGGGTCTGGTTGGATTGATACCACGCCTCACCGGCCATGCACCTGGGGTCATGCGCCACCACCACGCCGCGGTAATGATAACGCACATGGCAAACCAAGTCGCCCGGTGCGAACCTGGGCGGTTTGTAATCCTGCAAATCTGCGCGCAGCATGATCATGCCGCGTGCATCACCGGTTCATCATGGATTCGATTTCATCGGCCTCGATTGGGATTTTCGCCATGAGGTTGATCGGGCCGTCCTCGGTCACGACGATGTCGTCCTCAAGGCGGATGCCGAACCCCTCGTCCGGGAGGTAGATGCCCGGTTCCACGGTGAGGACGGTACCGGGGGCGAAGGGGACGTTGGCGTCGCCGACATCGTGCACGTCGAGGCCCAGCGGATGGCCGAGGCCGTGCATGAAGTATTTGCGGCAGGCGGGTTTGTCGGGATCCTGCCTCTTCACTTGGCCGGGCTTGAGCAGGCCAAGCTTGAGCAGTTCCTCGTTCATGTGGGACTGGGCTTCCTTGGTCCAGTCGCGGTGGAGTTTACCAACTGTGGCGTTATTAATGCTCGCTCGCAGCACGCGCAGGACGGCGTTGTAAACCCGTTTTTGCCGGCGACTGAACTTGCCGCTCACCGGGATAGTCCGAGTGAGATCTGCGTTGTAGTTGGCATAGCTGGAAGCCACGTCCATTAGCAGCAGTTGGCCCTTCCGGCAAATCTGGTCATTCTGCAGGTAGTGCAGTATGCAGTTGTTCTTTCCGGTGGCGACGATTGGTGGGTAGGCAAACTTGCCCCGGCGCTTGATATATTCGCGTGCCAGTTCGGCTTCGATTTCATATTCGGTTACGCCTGGTTTCACAAAACGCAGCACCCGTCGAAAGCCTTTGGCGGTAATATCGATCGCCTCTTTCAATAGCTCAATTTCCAGATCCGTCTTCACCACACGCAACTGGTGCAACAACAGGGCGAGTCGGCGATAGGTGTGTAGTGGGAAATCCTTCCGGCATTGGCGGATAAAACGCGCGTCGCGCGTCTCCACTTCAACTTTGGCTCGTTTGTATTCGTTGCTGTTCAAGTAGGCCGATTCTGCTTCGCACATCAAGGAGCGAAACATCACCTGGAATTCCGACAGCCACTGCACATTTTTGATCCCGGAAATCTTTTGGGCATCGGCCTTCGTGTGCTTGTGGCCCTCCCAGATTTGCAGGTGCTCATTGGGTTGGCGCAGGAACAGAATCTCGCGGTGTTTCTCCTCTGCCGCGTCGGGAAACAGCAGCAGCACGCTTTCCTCCTGCTCAATGCCGCTGAGGTAAAACAAGTCGGCGTTGGGCTGCATGGGGAGTGTGCCGTCGGCGTTGGTGGGGAGCACATCGTTCGCATTCACCACCGCAAGCGAATTTGGTGTCATCTGCTCGGCAAGACGTTGACGGTTCAGGACAAAGAGTTTGGATTTGATCGGCTTGTGTCGCATTAGAATTCGTGACGGCAGACTGCGTGAATGCTTGCCGGCCGGCAATGGTTTATTCCGCTTGGCCAAAAGTCTCGAGATACTGTTCAACGATCTGCTTGAGAGGCGGGGGTTCGGGCAGGCCAAGCGCCACGGCGCGCGAGCCGTCCACGGCGGTGGGCCAGTTGTCGACGATGGCCTGAATATGCGGATCGAAGGCGTCCATCACTTGACCAAGCGCCAGTTTTTTCTCTCCGGCCAATTCGTTCAGCACTGTTTCGGCATGGGCTGGGGTGACTTGGTGCGCGGGCAGTCCGTAGGCGCGGTCGTCACCCAAGCGCTCCGCCGGCACTTCGTGCAACGCGATGAACGACTCGACGACAGTGCGGAAACCGGTCATCGGGTGCGGTTGATCGCGGCGCACCGGCAGGTCGCAGGTCTCGCCGTTGAGCGGTTCGCGGAACATCCCGCTGGCCCAGCTGGAGGCGGCGGCGTTGGGTTTGCCGGGGCGGATGATCACGGTGGGCAGACGCGCCGACCGGCCGTCGAAGTGGCCCTTGCGAGTGTGGTCGTTGATGAGCAACTCGCACATGGCCTTGGTCATGCCGTAGGTGGTCTGCGGCGTTTGCTTGGCCAAGTCGCTAACCGGTGTGGCCATCGCGGCTCCACCGAAACAGGCGATGCTGCTGGCGAAGACCACGCGCGGTCTGCCTTTCGCTGCACGCGCGGCCTCGAAAACATTCCTCCCGCCATCGAGATTCACCCGCAGGGCATCGTCGTAGCGCTCCTCGCATTCGCCGCTCACCATCGAGGCGAGGTGAAAAATGGAAATGTTTTGTGAACTGCCAATAGCCTCGTCGATTACGTTGCTTTCGCTGATGTCGCCGACGATTTGCTGCACCCGTGGGTCGTTCTGCGGCATAGGGAAGCGCGCATCGATCAGCACCATTTCCTCGATTGGCTCCTGGCCGCCGGAGGAGCCGGTGAGTTCGCCGCGGTCGAGCAGCATCGCGGCGAGTTGTGAACCCAGAAATCCGCCGCCGCCGGTGATGATGATCTTCATGTCAGTTACCGTTGATGTTGTTAAACGCCTCCAAGTGGGTCAGCAGGCCACTGTGATCCATGTCGCCCTTGCCGCTTTGCACCATGGCATCGAAGAGCCCGTGCAGCAGCTTGGTGATGGGCAGGTCGAGGCCAAGGCGGTCGGCGGCGCTGAGGGCGTTGTGCAAATCCTTCAACTGAAACTTGGCCGGGCCGCCCGGCTCGAAGTTGCGCTTTACCATTCGCTGTCCGTGCTCGGTGAGGATGCGGCTGGAGGCAAAGCCGCCCTGCAACGCCTCGCGCACCTTCGCGCGATCCGCGCCGCCTCCGCCGGCGAGAATCAATGCCTCGCTCACCGCGCCGATGGTGATGGCTACAATCACCTGGTTGGCAAGCTTGGCCAGTTGGCCGCAGCCGTTTGGGCCCACGTGCGTCGCTTGGCCAAGCGGCGCAAAGACCGGCTGCATCGCCGCGAAGGTTTCCGCGTTGCCGCCGGCCATGATGGCCAGTTCGCCCGCCGCCGCGCCTCTAGTGCCACCGGACACCGGGGCGTCGAGATAGCGCACGCCGCGCTCGGAGTGACGCTTGGCGTGGTCGATGGCCTCGTCAGCGCCAATGGAGCCCATGTCGATGCGGGTGGCACCTTCGCGGATGGCGTCTGCCGCGCCCTGCTCGAACATCACCTCCGACACCGCCGGCCCGTCGGAGAGCATGGTGATGACCACATCGGCATCGGAGGCAGCGCTTTGCGGTGAGTCGGCGACGATGGCTCCGCGCTTGGCCAGGGGCTCGGCCTTGGCCAGGCTGCGATTCCACACAGTAAGCGGCAGCCCTGCAGACAGGAGATTTTGGCACATCGGCGCCCCCATGAGGCCGGTTCCGAGGAAGGCGATTCTTGGGGAGGGTTTCATCGCCTATTGTTTCCGGGGACTTCGGTTCTGAGCCGGGCGTTGGTCTGGAAATACCCGAGCCACTGCAGCATGACCGCGGATTTCAGGCTGGGTTTGTCGATTCGATATTCCTCCAACGTGTGGCCCCAGTAAAAGCCGATCCAGCCGTCGACGGTCTTGGCGGACTGCGTTACGAACCGGTCCAGTTCCGGGAGGCCGCACTTGAGGGGGAACATCTCCTCGATCACCAGCGGCTTGCCCACGTCGTACACGGCCAGCGCCTTGAGAGCCTTGTCGACCTCTCCCGTCTTTGGATAAAAATGGACGCTGACAAAGTCGAGCTTCGCCCCGACCTCCGGCGCGTAAAACAACGGCTTGGCCCCGGGAAACGTGAGCGCCCAAGGGATGACGCCGACGGTGATCATGTGCCGTTGATCATGGCGGCGGATGGCTGCCGCCAGTTTGTCCACCCACGCCTTGGCCACCTGCTGGCGCGTGCGCCCGGCCAAGTCCAGGGCGATGCGCTGCACGAAATGTTTGCCGCCGAACTCACCCCCCAGCCAATCGGTTGCCTTCTTCTTGCCGGGCAGGATCGGCTCGTTCATCAGGTCGTAGCAGAAGATGGCCGGATTGTCGGCGTCCACCTTGGCAATGGCTGCCCAAAAGTGGGCCTGGGTTTTCCAGCGGGCGGTCTCGCCCAGTTTGTCGTACCACGGCGGGACGTCCTTTTTGTGGTAGCAGCCCAGGCCGGTGAGGTTGAGATACAGCCCGGTTTCCTCCGCCAGGCGAATCAGGCGCTTGAGTTGAGCGAGCGCCTTGGTGTTCGGTTGATCGGGCGCGTCCATGAAACGGCCGAGTTGCAGGTGGATGCGGACGACATTGGCATCCAGCGCCTTCATCTCCGCGAAATCCGCCGCGACAGTGTCCCATTCCGACTCCCAGTAGTCCTCGAGCAGGCGCCCGGGTTCGTCGTGATCGTAATTGAATCCCCAGACGTGGAACGGCTCCGTGCGTTCGCCGCGAACGAAGCCGTCTCCACCGGCATTCGGGCGAATCCATTCAAGCGGCTGCTCCGGCAAAACTGTCAAGGGAAAAGCCAGCAGCCAAAACCAAGCGAGACGGATGGCTTTCAAACCGTGAGTCATATTGACTGTGGCTTTCGTTTGGTGGATTCGACCCCGGGATCGTAGTCGGGATTGGGCACCGGCATCTTGGCGTTCATCCGCTTTTGCCACGCGACAAGCTTGGCCCGTAGGCGCTTGGCCTCGACGGGGTTGGTCTTGGCCAAGTTGTGGCGTTCGCTGGGGTCATTGGCAAGGTTGTAAAGCTCGAAGTTTTTGTAGTGGTAAAACTCGATGAGTTTCCAGTCGCCGTCGCGGATGGAGGCGCCCGGTTTCCATGCGGAGCCGTG
>CAJWEP010000144.1 GCA_913030945.1 uncultured Verrucomicrobiota bacterium | reverse complement strand
TGTCAAGGCATTTGATAGGCTTTTTTTCTTATTTAAGCTTTTTTGACCTTGGCCGTTTGACGCCTCCCCGGACCTGGCCCATGTTGCCCGGCCTGAATTGAGTCTGGCCCAACCAGACCTCTCGGCCACCTTGGCCAAGCTGCGCGAAACTCCCGCTTTACAGGCCCTCCTCAAAGGCGCGGAGCGGGGAGGAGTGTTGTCTCTCGGCGGTGTCAGCCAAGGCGCTTGGGCCTTTTCGGCGGCTGTTATGGCCCATTCCACCAAGGGCCGGCCGGTGGTGGTCGTTTGCCCCACCGGCAAGCTGCAGGAGCAACTTCAGCAGGAGCTCGAGACGTGGCTCCCCGCTCTGGGCAAGCGCCTGGCCAAGCCGCCACAATTTTTCCCCGCATGGGATGTGCTGCCGCACGAGGCCCGGCTGCCGCACGCCGATGTGCTGAGCGAACGGCTCGAGACGCTCATCCGCTTGGCCAAGGGCCGCAAGCCAAGCGCCAGCTCCGCCGCGCCCGGCGCGGTCATCGTCACCACCGGCGTCGCCCTGCTGCAGCGGACGTTCTCCCCGGCCGATCTGAAAAAACGCTTTCGCCGCTTCCGGCTCGGCGACCGCATCGACCCGCTCGACCTCGTTGAGTGGCTCGAGGACCAGGGCTACGAGCCGGAGGCCCAGGTCAGCCAAAAGGGGGAGCTCGCTCTGCGCGGCGGTATCCTCGATGTCTTCCCGCTGGCTAGCCCGTGGCCGGTGCGCTTCGAGTTTTTCGGTGACGAGATCGAGTCGCTGCGAACCTTCGATCCGCAGACGCAGGTGTCCCGCGAGAAGATCGAGCGTGCCACGATCTCCCCCGGCGGCGAACTGGGTATCCTCAAGCAGCAACTCGCCGCCGACCCGGGCTACGTCACCGGCCGGCTGGGCGACTACCTCGCCGCCGACTCGATCTTTCTGCTGATCGATCCGGAGGAACTCGGCGGGCGCGTGGCCGATTACCTCGGGCAGGTGCCGGGCGGCGACCTGTTTCACGACGACTGGGAAACCGCGCTTGGCCAGGCGCACCAGCTCGGCACGATTGTTGAGGTTCGCGAAACCGGCGACAGTGACGACGACCCGCCGTTCCAGGGGCTCGACACGTACCGGCCGCTGGGCGAGTCGTCGGGCGACCCGCAGATTGCCGACGCCCAGCGCCGCGAGTTTTTCAACCAACTGCACCGCTGGCTGCGCAACGGCTACACCGTCTGGACGGTCTGCGGCACGGAGGGCGAGTTGCAGCGGTTCGACGAGTTGTGGGCCGAGTACGGCCTGGCCAAGCGCGAGGTCGGGGCCAAGCCGGTGCGATTGCTCGGCAGCCTATCGCGCGGATTTCTCGTCGAGCCGGCCAAGCTGGTTGTTGTCACCGACTCGGAGATTTTTGGGCGCACCCGCACGCAGCGACCGCGCCGGCTCAAGTCGCCGCACGCGGCGGCGACGCGCTCGGCGCTGGAGATCGATTTCACCGACCTAAGCATGGGCGACTACGTCGTGCACTTGCAGCACGGCATCGGCCGCTACCTTGGGCTGAAGGTGCTGCCGGTCGGGACGCGAACGGCAAAAAACGGGGGCGGCGGCGAGGAGTGCCTCGTGATCGAGTACGGCACGCGCGACCCGGGACAGGAGCCACCCAAGCTTTACGTGCCGGTGACCGAGGCGCATCTCGTCAGCAAGTATGTCGGCAGTGGGCGGGCGCGGCCACCGCTCAGCCTCCTGGGCAGCAAACGGTGGGCCAAGGCCAAGGCCGACGCCGAGAAGGCGGTCGAGGATCTCGCCGCCGACCTGCTCAAGCTGCAGGCCTCGCGTGAGGCCCAGCCGGGGCACGTGTTCGGCGACGACACGCCTTGGCAGCGGGAGTTCGAGGGGTCATTTCCGTTCGAGGAGACGCCGGACCAGTGGTCGGCCATCGAGGCGGCCAAGCGGGACATGCAGCGGCCCAAGCCGATGGACCGGCTCGTCTGCGGCGATGTTGGTTTCGGCAAGACCGAGGTGGCCATCCGCGCGGCGTTCAAGGCGGTGATGGCCGGCAAACAGGTCGCCGTGCTGGTGCCGACCACCGTGCTGGCCCAGCAGCATTACAACACGTTCGTCGAGCGCATGGCGGAGTTCCCCGTGTCGCTGGAGCTGCTGTCGCGGTTCCGCTCGAAGAAACAGGCCGACGCCGTGGTCGCGGCGCTGGCGGCCGGCTCAGTGGACATCGTCATCGGCACACACAAGCTGGTCCAGCCCAGCGTCCGCTTCAGGGATCTCGGACTGGTGATCATCGACGAGGAGCAGCGCTTCGGCGTGCGGCACAAGGAACAGCTCAAGATGCTGCGGAAGACGGTGGATGTGCTGACGCTGACCGCGACGCCGATCCCGCGCACGCTGCACATGGCGCTCACCGGCGCGCGCGACATGAGCACCATCGAGACGCCGCCACAGGACCGGCTGCCGATCGAGACGACCGTCATCGAGTTCGATGAGACGACCCTGCGCAATGCCATCCAACGCGAGATCAACCGGGGCGGACAGGTGTTCTTTTTGCACAACCGCGTGACGACAATCGAGACGATGGCCGAGCGCCTCCGCAAGCTCGTGCCCAAGGCGCGGCTCCTTGTCGGCCACGGCCAGATGGCCAGCGGCGCGCTCGAGAAGGTGATGACCCGTTTTGTCGATGGCGACGCCGACATCCTGCTCTCGACGACCATCATCGAGAGCGGCGTGGACATCCCGAACGCCAACACGATCATCGTTGACCGCGCCGACCGGTTCGGCCTGAGCGAGCTGTACCAGTTGCGCGGGCGCGTCGGCCGCTACAAACACCAGGCGTACGCCTATTTGATTCTGCCGCGCCACGCCGCGCTGCTCGCCGATGCCCGCAAGCGCATCAGCGCGCTCAAGCAGTACTCAAAGCTGGGCAGCGGATTCAAGATCGCCATGCGCGACCTCGAGATCCGCGGGGCGGGCAACCTCCTCGGCGCACAGCAGAGCGGCCACATCACCGCCGTGGGCTTTGAGCTGTACTGCCAGTTGCTCAAGCAGAGCGTGAAACGGCTCAAGGGCGAAACCGTCGACCGGCGCGTCGAGGTGCGCGTGACCATCGACTTTCTCGCGATGAATCCCGGCGAGGAGAAGAGCGCCGAGCGGGCGCCGCGGAAGAGCGCACCACCACGGTTTGAGGTGACCGTGCCGCGCGACATCGTTGCCGAGCTGGAGGACGACGACGAGGTGCCGGCCACCGCAGAGGAGCCGAGGGACATCGGCCGCGTACCAGCGTATCTGCCGTTCAACCACATCCCCGAGACGCGGCAGCGCATCATCCTTTACCGCAAACTGGCCGAGCTGAACAACGCCGCTGAGTTGGCCGAACTGAGGGAGGAGATTCGCGACCGGTTCGGCCCCATCCCCAAGCCGGTTGAGCGGTTGCTGCGCGTGGCGGAACTGAAGGTGCTGGCCGCCGCCAAGAACGTCACCGGGATCGAGGCCAAGGGCGACAAGATCATGTTGACCCGCAACGGCGAGCTGATCACGCTCGGCGGAAAATTCCCGCGCTTCGCCAAGCGCTCTCCTGATGGACGCCTAAACGAACTGCGAACTCTGCTCCTGGCGATGTAAGCCCTCCTCCGTTTATCCTCGATAGTCCGCTAGGCACGGGAACTTTAGGCGTTTCGCCGGCGATAAATTTGGGTTCGCTTGGCCAAGCACAGGCTTCAGCGCAGAAGATCTGCCGCGTCGAGGATGCGCTTCTCGACGAACTTGGCCAGAGGTGTGGCCCGAACGATGGCTGTCTTTTTGGTCTGGCCCCGAAACCGCCGCATGACGGTCCGCACCGCCGCCACTGGATCGCCGTTGCGGTCACGCACCGGCAGGATGACAGTCACCGTCTTGTCACCGTGTGTGTAGCCATACTGTGCTGTCTTTACAACGGCTTCGGTGACTTCGGTGGCGACCTGGCCAAGCTTGGTCTTGTCCAGGCTCCCGACTACTTTCAGAGGTTCGTCCGGTTTGGCCCTGGCAAAGATCTGGACATCCTCCAGCCGTTTCCAGTCTGCTTTCATATCCATGACCAGCTGCTGCGCAAGGATGACAATGGGCGTGTATGTTATCTGGGCGTTGGCAAAGTGGGCGGAGGTGTCTCCATAGGTGATAAAACCCACCCTGCCTGCCAGGTGCTTGCTGTCGATAAAAGAGGAAACGAGAGTGCCCTGATGGTAGCAGCTCATTTTGTTGCCACGGCACACAACGCGCAGAGTGTTCCATTCGCCCTTGGGCAGGTTGAGGGTACCGCTTGTGTTCCAGGTGGTCGCTGGCTGCCCGTCAAGTATGTTCATCCAAGTGACTTTTCCATCGAGCGAGTTGATGACCAGCACGTAATGATTTTTCGGGTTCCTTGCCCGGAAAACGATTCCGGCTGCCTGGCGAAATGAACCTCCACCAATAAGAACCCGGACGGAAAAGGCGAAGTCGCCAAACTCAACCCCGTCATAAAGGCAGAGGGATGAACCGGTCTGTAGCGGGCTATTGGAAATCTGGCCCAGCACGCTGCGACTGACCAAGCTGTCGTTGCTGGAATTCTCCGGTGCGTCCAAAGTCGGTGCCTGGCTCTCAAACACCCTCCACTCGCCGGGCTTGCCTTGGCCAACGTGGCTGGTGACAAAGCCTTTGGGCACCCCGCTTTGAGCACCATCAAAATTGAGCAGTTGCAACTCGTCCGCCACTGCGCAAATCGGGAGCAACGCGGCGGCAATCATGCCGAGAACTTGACGATTCATCGCCGCCAAGGCTAACAAAAGAAAGACGGGCCGCAAGCACGGCCCGTCGCAAACTTGTGTCGCCAGCGGTTATTCCTTCCAGATCATCTCGGCGACCGTCTTGCCGGAGGGAATGAACGGCAGCACGTGCTCTGTGTATGGCACGATGACGTCGAGCACGTATGGCTGGTCGGAGTCGAGCATCCGCTTCATCGCCGCCTTGAGATCGCGCTTGTACATCACCCGCTCAGCCGGCACGTCAAAGCCCTTGATCACTGCAACGTAGTCGGGGTAAATCTGCCTCATGTCCTCCAGGTCGCCGAGGTAGGTGTGTCCGCGGTTGCCGTCGTAAAAACGATCCTCCCACTGCATGACCATGCCCAGGTGCTGGTTGTTGAGGATGATCGCCTTGGCTGCGATTTTCTCGATGCGCGCGGTGGCCAACTCCTGGATGTTCATCAGGAAAGAGCCGTCGCCGTCGATGTCTACCACCTGCTTGTCCGGGCACGCAACCTTGGCCCCCAGCGCCGCCGGGTAGCCAAAACCCATCGCACCCAGCCCGGCGCTCGTGATGAACTGCCTCGGTCTGTCCGACATATAATACTGGCCGGACCACATCTGGTGCTGGCCGACGCCGGTGGTCACGATGGCGTCGCCGCCGGTCAGCTCGTAGAGTGTCTCAACAACCATCTGCGGCAGGATGACCTCGCTCTCGGAGTCAGCGAGGTGATCCTTCATGTGCTGCGATTTCATCACCTCCTCGGTCACTCGGTAGCTGAACGGCGCCTTGGCCTTCCACCGGGCGATCTGCTCCTGCCACGCGGTGAATTTCTTCTGCAACGGTCGCTCGTTGACCATGTCGGCCAGACGCTCGAGCACGTACCGGATCTCGCTGATCACCGGCAGGGTGACCTTGCGGTTCTTGTTGATCTCGGACGGGTCGATGTCAATGTGGACAATCGTGCCGTGCTCGCAGAACTTGTCGACCTTACCGGTCACGCGGTCGTCGAACCGCACGCCAAAGGCCAGCAGCAGGTCGGCGCCCTCGGCCACTTTTTGCGCGTTGCCCTCGGCATCCTTCTCAAACTCGCCGCTGACAGCCCAGTTGGCATACGCCGAGCCGTGCATGCCGAGCCAGCGCAGGGACAGCTCGTGCGTCTCCGGGAACGCCCCCACACCCATGATCGTGCTGGTCACCGGGATGCCGGTCGCCTCCACCAACCGCCGCAACGGCTCGCTGGCGTCGGCGCTGATGATGCCGCCGCCCACGTAGAGCACCGGACGTTCGCTCTTCTCGATCAGCCCGATGATCTCGTTGAGTTCCAACTCGCTCGCCTTCCGGTTCTCGGGGTCGAACCCGGCGATGTCGACCTCGGCCGGAAAGAAGACCTGCGCGCGGGTCTGCTGGATGTTTTTCGGCACATCGATGACCACCGGGCCGGGCCGACCGCTGGTGGCGATCTTGAACGCTTCCTTCACCACGGTCGGGATTTCGTTGACGTCGGTGACGAGGTAGCTGTGCTTAACAACTGGCAGGGTCAGCCCGTAGAAATCGGTCTCCTGAAACCCTCCCTTGCCGATCATCGCCTGCGGCACCTGGCCGGTGATGGCGACCAGTGGGATCGAGTCCATGTACGCGTCGGCGATGCCGGTGACGAGGTTGGTGGCGCCGGGGCCGCTGGTGGCCATGCAGACGCCGGCCTTGCCGGTGGCGCGGGCGTAGCCCTCCGCCGCAAACGCCCCGCCCTGCTCGTGTCGCGGCAGGATGGTGCGGATCTGCTTGGATCGTGTCAGCGCCTGGTGGAACTCCATGCTCGTACCGCCCGGGTAGGCGAATAGAGTGTCCACGCCTTCACGCTCGAGTGCGCTGACGAGGATCTCGGAGCCGAGCATGCTCGGCCCAATTTCGCCCTTGGCCTTGGTTTCTGTCACCGCCTGGGTTTCCGTTTTCTCGCTCATTTGATTGTTCGGTTCTGCAAAAAAAAACCCACGACCGTTGGGGTCGTGGGTGTCTTGGAAATTTTAACTTATCCGCAACAAGCCCGACCCCGGCCGAGTACCAGCACGGCCAGCCCCATAACGCTTGTTGCCACTACATTTTCCATAGCAGGCGGATTGGTAGCCCGGTCGCCTCTGCACGTCAAGCGGGAAAAGTGCCAATTTTAGAGGTGAAGGGATAGCCGCCTTGCTTGGCCAAGCGCTCACTCGCCCGTGGGCTCGGGAGCCTCGGCTTCTTCGGCCGGTTCGGCCTCTTCGTCGGCTGCCGGCGCCTCCTCCGCTGTTTCGCCCTGGATTGTGGCGAGGATTTTCTGCGCCAGTTCCGGGTTGTCCTGCAGCGCCTGCCGGGAGGCTTCCTTGCCCTGGCCGATCATCTCGCCCTCGAACTGCAGCCACGCGCCTTTTTTCTGGATGACATCCCTGGCCAATCCGACAGCGATCAGGTCGCCCTCCCAGTTGATGCCCTGCCCGTAGATGATGTCGAACTCGGCCTCCATGAACGGCGGCGACACCTTGTTCTTCACCACCTTGGTGCGGATGTGGTTGCCGATCACGTTGCCCATGTTGTCCTTGAGCTGTTCGCGCCGCCGGATGTCGATCCGCACGCTGGCGTAAAACTTGAGCGCCTTGCCGCCGGGCGTCGTCTCCGGGCTGCCGAACATCACGCCGACTTTCTCGCGCATTTGGTTGGTGAACAGACACATCGTCTTGGACTTGCCGAGAATGGCGGCCAGCTTCCGCAGCGCCTGGCTCATGAGTCGCGCCTGCATGCCCATCGTCGCCATGCCCATGTCGCCCTCCAGTTCCGCCCTCGGCACGAGCGCCGCCACGGAGTCGATCACGATCACGTCCAGCGCGCCGGAGCGGGCCAGCGTCTCGCAGATCGTCAGCGCCTCCTCGCCGCTGTCCGGCTGGGAGATCAGCAACTCCTCGAGGTTCACCCCCAGCTTGGCCGCGTACGACGGGTCAAGCGCGTGCTCGGCGTCGATGAAGGCCGCCGTGCCGCCGGCTTTTTGCGCATTGGCCACGATGTGCAGCATGACCGTCGTCTTGCCGGACGATTCCGGCCCGTAAATCTCAATGATGCGCCCGCGCGGCACGCCGCCCACCCCCAGCGCCATGTCAAGGCCAAGCGAGCCGGTGGAGATCGCGTCGATCTTGAGGTTCGCCCCCTCGTCGCCGAGGCGCATGATCGAGCCTTCGCCAAAGCTCTTGGTGATCGCGGCGATGGCGGACTCGAGATCAGCGCTGCGTTTGTCCAGTCCGGCGGTCTTGGGGGTTGCTTTTGCGGCCATGTTCAGTTTCTCCGATGGGCAGATTGGCTACTGGATAAACTAAAAAAAGTCAATTCTTCCCGCTTGGCTCTCTCTCCGTTACACCTTGGCCAGGCGACATGGGGGAATACGACTTCGAGGTTGCGGTGATCGGCGGCGGCAGCGCCGGCTACGCCACCGCACGGACGACCGCCGGCGGCGGTCGTCGCACCGTCGTTATCGAGGGCGGCGGGGAACTGGGCGGACTGTGCATCCTGCGCGGCTGCATGCCGACCAAGGCGCTGCTGCACGCGGCCGATGTGCGGCACCAGGCCAGGCGCTCCGGCGTCTGGGGCTTGGAGCCGGGCGAGGTCGGCTTCGACTTCCCGGCAGTGATGCGGCGCAAGGCGGCGATGGTCGAGGAATTCGCCAGCTACCGGCGCGGCCAACTGCAGGACAGCCGCTTCAAACTGATCCGTGGCCCGGCCAGGTTCCGCGACCCGCACACACTCCAGCTCGACAACGGCCAAGCGGTCACCGCCGAACACATCATGATCTCCACCGGCTCACGAGTGGCCAACCTGCCGCTGCCAAGCTTGGCCAAGCTCGGCTGCATCACCAGCGACGACGCCCTGCGGCTCGAGTCGCTGCCCCGCTCGATCATCGTGCTCGGCGGCGGTGCGGTGGCGCTCGAATTCGCCCAGTTTTTTGCGCGGTTCGACGTCGCGGTCACCGTCCTTCAACGTAGCCCGCGCATTCTCAAGGCGTTTGACGACGACGTCGCCGCCGAAGTCGAGGCCGCCTTTCGCGCCGAGGGCATCTCCGTCCACACCGGCTGCTCGCTCATCGACGCGCAGCAGGACGGCAACGAGAAGGTGATCGTGTACGAACGCGACGGCGGGCAGCACAAAGTCCGCGCCGAAGCGGTGTTCCACGGACTGGGCCGCTCGCCGAACACCGGTTCACTCGCGCTCGAGAACGCCGGCGTCGAGACCGAACGCGGCCGCATCCTCTGCGACGCCCACATGCGAACCAGCGCGCCGCACATTTTCGCCGGAGGCGACTGTACCGGCCCGCACGAGATCGTGCACATCGCCGTGCAACAGGGCGAAATCGCCGCGCACAATATACTGCACCCCGCCGAGCCGCGCCCCATGGATTACCGAATGCTCATCAGCGTGGTATTCACCGACCC
>CAJWEP010000143.1 GCA_913030945.1 uncultured Verrucomicrobiota bacterium | reverse complement strand
TGGCCTCGCGGTGGTGATGGCCGTGGTGCTGCGCTCGACTGTGTTTGGCCGGTACATGTTCGCCATCGGTTCGAACGAGGACACCGCGCGGCTGTGCGGTATTCGCGTCAATTTTAACAAGGTGGTGATTTACGCCTTGGCCGGTGCGTTTTTCGGCTTGGCCGGCGTGATGCAGTTTTCGCGGTTGACACAGGGAGATCCCTCGGTGGCGATCGGGCTGGAGTTGCAGATCATCGCCGCAGTGGTCATCGGCGGCGCGAGCCTGAGCGGCGGCGCAGGCAGCATTCCCGGCTCGGTGATCGGGGCGTTCATGATGGCGTGCCTCGCGAACGGCTCGAGCATCAAGGATTGGCCCAACTACATGCAGGAAATCATCATCGGCGTCGTGATCATCCTCGCCGTCGGCATGGACAAAGTGGAGCCGATGCTGCAGCGGTTTTTCCGGCACGGAAAATAGGACGCCAACGCCCGCGCTTGGCCAAGGGGGCAGGGCGGTTTACGATGCGGCTTTCGGTGGCCAAGGGGTTCATAAAGATAGCCGGGGCAAGGGAGCACAATCTCAAGAATCTGACGCTTGAGATTCCCCGCGACAAGTTGGTGGTGATTACCGGGCCAAGTGGGTCGGGCAAGTCGTCGCTGGCGTTTGACACGCTGTTTGCCGAGGGCCAGCGCAAATACGTCGAAACGCTCTCGTCGTACGCCCGGCAATTCCTTGACCAACTGCAGAAGCCGGACGTCGATCACATTGAGGGCCTCTCGCCGGCGATCGCCATTGAGCAACGTTCCTCCGGCGGCAATCCGCGCTCGACCATCGCCACAACGACCGAGATTTACGATTACCTGCGGTTGCTGTTTGCCAACGTTGGCCAGGCGCACTGCCCGGAGAGTGGGGAGCCGATTTCGCGGCTGAGCACGAGTGACATCATCGAGCAACTTCTCGCTCTGCCGGAGGACACGCGGGTGATGCTACTCGCGCCGGTGGTTGAGAGGCAGAAAGGCGAGTTTCGCGACGTGCTGGAAAAACTGGCTCGCGAGGGCTTCGTCCGAGCTCGCATCGACGGCAAATTGGCGGAGCTCGAGACCAACTCTCGTTTCAAACTCGACCCAAAAAAGAAGCACTCGATCGAGGTCGTGGTCGACCGGCTGGTCGTCAGCGACAAGGCGCGCGGCCGCTTGGCCGACTCGGTTGAGACCTGCCTCAAGTGGGGCGAGGGAAAGCTCATCGCGCTGCACCAGACGCCCGACCTCGACCGCTCGCAGTGGCGGGAGAGCAAGCTGTCGAACCGACTCACCAGCCCGGCCACCGGCAAAAGCTACGACCCGATGACGCCGCGGCATTTCTCGTTCAACTCGCCGTACGGCGCCTGCCCGGCCTGCTCCGGGTTGGGCCAGCGGCCGGTGTTCGACGAAGGCCTGATGGTCGGAGACCCGGACAAGTCGCTTGAGCAGGGTGTCATCCTGCCGTGGACCAAGGGCGGAGCCCGGATGGTGGCCCATTACAACGGGCTGCTGAAAAACTTGGTGCGGCATTACGGGGCGGACTTGGCCAAGCCGTACCGGCGCTTGGCCAAGCGCTTCAAAGATGCGCTGTTTCATGGGTCGGGCGATGAGGCGATCGATTTCCAGTTCACGCGCAGTGGCAAACAAACGACGACGTCCAAGCCGTTCGACGGCATCCTGGCCAACCTCAACCGGCTGTACGAGGAGACCAGCAGCGAGACGACGCGTCGCCGGCTCCGGGGGTTCATGAGTCCGCAAACCTGCGAATCGTGCCGGGGCCAGCGGCTCCGAGAGGTGGTGCTGGCGGTGACGCTGAGCAGCGCAAACCAAGCCGAGACCGAGCGGCGTTTCGGTGGCCTGTCGATCATGGATGTCTGCCAACTGTCGATTGACGAGGCGGTGCGGTTCTTCGAGGGGCTGGAGCTGGACGAGATGGGGCAGAAAATCGCCACCGACGTGGTGCGCGAGATCACGTCACGTCTCGGTTTTTTGCAGGACGTCGGGCTGGGCTACCTCACGCTCAATCGCACGAGTGGCACGCTAAGCGGCGGCGAGGCGCAGCGCATTCGCTTGGGCACGCAGATTGGCGCGGGACTGGTGGGTGTGCTTTACATCCTCGACGAGCCGAGCATCGGCCTGCACGCGCGCGACAACGAGCAGTTGCTTGCCACACTCGAGGGATTGCGCGACTTGGGCAACACGGTGCTGGTGGTCGAGCACGACGAGGAGACGATTCGCCGGGCCGATCACGTCATCGACATGGGGCCGGGCGCCGGGTTGAATGGCGGCGAAGTGGTGGCCGCCGGGCCGCTGGAGCGGGTGCTCGCCCATAAAAAATCGCTGACGTCTAAATATCTGCGCGGCGACTACAAAATCGATGTTCCAGCCAAGCGTATTGGTCCGAATGCGGCACGCGGTTTTCTCGAGGTCATCGGCGCGGTGGAGAATAATTTGAAGGACGTTCACCTGAAGATTCCGCTGGGGACGTTCACGTGCGTGACCGGCGTCAGCGGTTCGGGCAAAAGCACGCTGATTGACGACGTGCTGCGACGGGCGCTGTTCCGCAAGTTTTACAGCTCGAAGGACCGTCCGGGAAAATTCGAGGCACTGCGCGGCGAGGAGGCGCTGGGCCGGGTGATCGTTGTGGATCAGTCGCCGATCGGCCGCACGCCGCGCAGCAACCCGGCAACATACACCGGCATCTTCAACCAGATCCGCGATCTGTTCGCCGGGTTGCCGGCATCGAAGATACGCGGCTACGGTGCCGGCCGGTTCAGCTTCAACGTCAAGGGCGGGCGTTGCGAAAAATGCCAGGGCGGAGGTATGCTGAAAATCGAAATGAACTTTCTGCCGCCGGTGTACGTGACCTGCGAGTCGTGCAACGGCCGGCGCTACAACCGCGAGACGCTTGAGATCCACTACAAGGGCCGCAACATCGCCGACGTGCTCGACATGACCGTGGACGAGGCGATGACATTTTTTCGCGCGTTCCCCAAGATTTGCGACCCGTGCGCGACGCTTTCGGAAGTCGGCCTGGGCTACCTCAAGCTGGGCCAGCAGGGCACAACCCTTAGCGGCGGCGAGGCGCAGCGGGTGAAGTTGGCGACCGAGTTGACCAAGCAGTCGCGCGACCACGCGCTGTTCATTCTGGACGAGCCGACGACCGGGCTGCACTTTCACGACATCGCCCGTCTGCTTGACGTGCTAGCGCGGCTGCGCGACGCGAACAACACGTTGGTGGTCATCGAGCACAACGTGGACATCATCAAGTCGGCGGATTGGGTGGTTGATTTGGGGCCGGGAGGAGGCGACGATGGCGGCCGGATCGTGGCGGAGGGGCCGCCCGAGCGGATCGCCGCAGCAGCAGGCAGTCACACGGGCCGTTTTCTCGCCGCGGCGCTTGGCATGGAACATTTGATGAAGAAACAATGAATCGATTGGTGCTGACAAAATTGAACTGGTTTTTTGCGCTGGCGCTAGTTGTGCCATTGGCGCTTGGCCAGGCGGAGGACCCGCAGGCCAAGGCCCGGGCCAAGCTGGCGTTTGACGTGGCCAAGCGGTTCTTCCGTGACGGCATGTTCGCCACGGCTGTCGAGCGGTTTGATGCCTTCGCCAAGACGCATACCGGCTCGCCCGCCGGGGCGGAGGCGGTGTTGTTGAAAGGACAGGCCCGGTTTCAGCTTGGCCAATTCGAGGCTGTAGCAGCCGAACTGATGGCCGGGCTGCAGAGTGCCGGCCCATGGACGGACCGTTATCTGTTCTGGATCGGTGAGGCACAGTTTGCGCTTGGGCGGTTTGGCGAGTCGGCGGTCAGCTATGGCCAGTTGATCGAAAAGCATCCCGGTTCTGAACGGGCCTTGACGGCGGCTCTTGGCCAAGCGCAATCGCTCTACAAACTTGGCGACCTGAAAAAGAGCATAGCCACACTCGAGCCGGCGGACGGGCCGTTTCAGCGTGCGGCCAGTGCGCGGCCAGGCGACCCGATGATCATCGATGGGCGGTTGCTGTTGGCCAATGCCTACTTCGAGCTTGGGGAACGTGGGGGGGCGCGACTGCTGCTTGAGAATTTACCGGATGCGGGATTGTCTCCGGAGCGTTTTTGGAAGAAGCATCATTTGCTGGCCTCGGTGTATCTCGGTGAGGCCAGTCTTGATCGCGCGTTGAGCGGTGCGACCAATCTCGTGCAACTAGCCAAGGGTATTACAGACCCGGTGTTTGCCGCCCGTTCAGTTGACTTCCACGGTGACGTGCTGCGCCGCAGGCACGAGCCGGACGCTGCCGTCGTGTTGTACGAGCAGAACCTGGGCACCAATGTCCCGGCTAATTGGCGCCGTTCGGCGTTGCTGAAAATTGTAGATCTTTACGTCGAGGAAAACCGGCTGAGCAACGCGGTGCTGCGGTTGCAGCGCCTGTTTATTCGCCATCCCGGCGACCCGGCGACCCGATTGGCGCACCTCACGCTGGGGGAGTTGCGGCTGCGGCAGTTTTACGGGCTGCCGGATGCGAGCCGGATTATATCTACGAATCTGCTGAGCGAGGCAATAGGGCATTTTGACGTCATCCTGAAGGGGGACGCCGATGCGGACCTGATCGGCAAATCGTGGCTTGGCCGTGGTTGGGCGCTTTGGGAGTGGGGGAAGCTGTCTGGCAAGGGCTTTCAGCTGAGATTGGCGCAGCAGGCTTATTCGAACGCTGTGACTGGGTTGACTAAATCCAGGGAGCAAGCCATCGCGCAATTCAAAGTGGCTGACTGCTTGTTCCACAGGACGGAATACGCCGCGGCTTCGAGTAAGTACTGGGCGGCGATCGGCATTGCCACCAACACCGTCGGATTTGACAACCGACTCGTGGATCAGGCGCTGTATCAAATCGTGCGAAGTGGCGTAGAGCGGCAGGATCTGCCCAGTGCAAGCCGGGCCGTGAGCAGCCTCATCGAGTGGTTCCCGAGCAGTTTTTACAGTGACCGCAGCCTGCTGCTGTATGGTCAGGCGCTGAACCGGCAGGGCAAGCCGTCCGAGTCACGCACCGTGCTGGCTTCGTTCGCCAAGGTATTCCCGAAATCCATCCTGCTGCCAGAGACACAACTGGCCATCGCGCGGACGCATGTCATGGACGGCAGCTGGGTGTCGTCGATTCTCGAGTACGATCGCTGGGTGACCAACTACCCGGCGCACCCGGCACTGGCGCAGGCCGAGTTCGACCGCGCCTGGCTGAACCATCAGGCTGGCAACCCGGCCAGAGCCTTTCAATTGTTCACCAACTACGTGGTGCGTTTCCCCACCCATCCGCTTGCGCCGGTGGCGCAGAAGTGGATTGCGGATCACCAGTTCCAGTCCGGCAAATTTGCCGAGGCTGAGCAGGGCTACCGGCGGCTGTTCGAGAACACCAATCTGCTGGCCAACGCGCCCGCCATGCAGTGGGAGGCGCGGCTCAGCGCCGGTCGCTCGGCGTTCTTTCGGCAGGAGCACGCCGCCGCCGAGCTGCTGCTGGCATCGGTCGTCAACACCACCAACGCACCGGTTGCTGAGTTGGCGCGGGCGGAGTTTTACCTGGGCGACGTGGCCGCCGACCAGACCGGTCGCACGCCCACGAACCTGCTCGATGCGTTGACACACTATCAGCGCGTGGCCAACGAGATGCCCAACAGCCCGCTCAATCCGCTCGCCTGGGGCCGAATGGGCGATTGCTATTTGCAACTGGGCTACCTTGACTCGGCAGCGGAGGCTTATAGTACAGTGACCAACCTGCCAACCGCTGACGTAACCACCCGCAGCCAAGCGGGCCTCGGGCTGGCGCGCGTGTTCGACGAGCAGGCCAAGGCCGCCGCCGAGACGGCGGAGCGCGAAAAACTCCTGCAACGATCCCTCGATCAGAGCATGGAGATCGTGTTCGGCGGCAATCTGCGGTCGGCCAAAGAGAAGATGGATCCGTTTTGGGTAAAGGAAGCCGGGCTGTTGGCCGGGCGCTTGGCCAAGCGGCTCGGACGCGCGGATCAGGAACGGAGAGTGTACGAGCGCCTGGCCAGCGAGCTACCAGGCATTCCGCTTTGGCAGGCCAAGGTGGACGCGTTGCAAGTCAAGCAAGAGGCACCCAAGAAACCCTGAGTATGCTTGGCCTGAAGGATTTGGCCGCCATCGCCGCGGAGCACGTCGCCGACCTCGAGGCCGAGGTGTGCCCGTTTGACATCGCGGACCAAGTCAACTTTCCCTCCGCACAACCGGCGATCATGGGCGTGATCAATCTCTCCGCCGACTCGTGGTACCGAGAAAGCATCCGCACCAGTGTTGAGTTGGCCGTCGAGCGCGGGAGTGAGTTACGGGAACAGGGGGCCGACATCATCGATATCGGTGCGGAGTCCACGCTTGGCCAAGCGCAGCGGGTCGGTGGTGAAGAACAGCGGCAACGACTCCTGCCAGTCATTTCGCAACTCGCCTCGCAGGGCGTGATTGTGTCCGCCGAGACCTACGACGCCGAGGTGGCCAAGGCCTGCCTCGAGGCCGGGGCGAAGGTGTTGAACCTCACTGGCACGATAGACAGTGAGGCGGTCTACCGGCACGCCGCTGGGCACGATGCCGCGGTGATCGTCTGCTACGTCGCCGGCGATAACGTCCGCGATGTCGGCGACATTCCGCTCGACGACGATCCCATCCCACGGATGACCGACTACTTTTCGCGCGAGATCGAGACGGCCGGGCGCTGCGGCTTGGCCAAGGGCTTTGTCGATCCTGGGCTGGGTTTTTACTACGGGAACCTGCAGGACAGCGCGGTGCGGATTCGGCACCAGATGAAAACCTTCCTGAACGCTTTCCGGTTGCGCAAACTGGGCTGGCCGGTGTGCAACGCCTTGCCGCATGCGGTCGAGTGTTTCGGGGACGAGGTGCGGAGCGCCGAGCCGTTTTTCTCCGTGCTCGCTGCTCTTGGTCAAACCGACCTGTTCCGAACGCATGAAGTACCCCGTGTCCGCGCGGTGCTTCGGACACTGGGGGTTTACTGAGCCTGTTCCGGTGCGCCGCCGGGAAAGGTGTGAGTCAGAGGCGTGGCCAGCTTGACGCCATGCTCACTCTGAAGCTCGAACGCCGCCAACTTCACTGCATTGCGGGCGTTGATGATCTCGTGCTCAGCCTTGAGATTGTAAAGCAGCCGCCATGTCACGGCATGGTCGCCGTTGTCGATAAGCTTGATGATGCCCTCCCGATCGGGATTGATGGCAGCGGTAATCTTGCAGGCCGTTTTCCACACATCGAGCAAATAGGCCTCGACCGCCTCCGAGGCAGTCCCGTAGCCGATGTTGAACTCGACGTAGTCATAAATCCCCTTTCTTGACTCGGTGGTGAGTATTTCCACCTGTTTATTCAGTAGCAGGGAGTTGGGAATGGTCATGTTGTGGTTGCGGATGACATCGCGCAACAGGGTCAGCGTGGTACGAGTCTCGAGCACGATTGCAAGGATGTCTTCATCGGGGATGCGGATGACATCCCCCCGTTCGACATTGCCGTTGCTGATCACGATGATTCCGCTAATGAAATCCTTCAGCCAATAGTCCTTTGTGGTGAAGATCAGGACGGCCAATGCCCCGAGGAAGCTGGTGGTCTGGAGCCAGCTTTCGAGTTTCCAAATGTTCAGGAAGATCAAACCCGAGACGATCCCGAGCAGCAGCAACGCTATGAGTTTCAGGTTGTTTGACGTGTACGATTCCACATAAATTGATGTGCCCTCGACCTCCCGCTTGCGTCCGTATTTTTTGAGAATCAGCGAATGGGTTAACTGCCAGATGAGATACGTCAGCAACACCAGCAGCCCGGTGTGGCTGATATTGGAGCCGAGCTGGAACTGGAAGGCCACGGCAAAAAAGTAAGTCAAGAAGAGAACCGCGTTTAAAATCCTCAGCAACCGCAGTTGGAACGGCGATGCGCCGACTGTCTGAACACTCAGATGACTGATGATTTGCTTGCCGAAAAGAACGATCAGCAGATTAATGGTGAACGTGATATAATGGATCGGCTCCAGGTTGGTGAAGTAAGTCAACAGTCCCTCAAGCAAGGAGTCGGAGTGTTTGATTTGTTCGACGATGCTTCCAACTGTGTTCGTGGAAGTGACGGAGTTAGTTTCGTTCATGGTTGGCGTGGGTTAATTGGTATGGATCAATCGTATCCGGCGCACGTCCATGATGGCGTTTTGCGCCTTCTTTACCGGCTTGATCCAAAAACGGTGTTTGCCCTTGGCCAGGCGCACGGTGCCGATGTTGCGCGGCACGAAGTTCTGGAAATGGCCGGTATCCTTCACGGTGAACTCCAGTTGTTGGCCGCTGACTTCCAGCGCGACGCGGCTGCCGCCGTGGCCCTTGCCGCAGCCCTGGTGGATCTCGATCTCGAACTTCCCGCCGCTCATCACGGTGAAGTCCCAGCAGACCTGATCCGAGACGTTCACCCAGTAGCCGACCGTGTTTTTGTGCGGCTTGGTCTCGTACTGTAACTTGGTGCCGTGGATGGTTGCGTCGCGCGCGTGTAGCAGTACTGAGCGGTCGAGCGCCTGGCCAATCGGCTCGCCTTCCGGCGCGGGCCGCAGGATGAGCGCGCGGACCCGTGGCGTGTCACCGCGAAACTTGAGGCCCACCTTCTGCTCGCCAGGCTGCACAAAATAAACCTTGCCGAGGGTGATGTTGCGGAAGCGGTTGGCCGCGCCGGTGGCTTCCAGCCGGGTCGGAATCCGGTATGCGCTGATGTTGGGCACGGCGGTGCTATTGCCCTTAGCCAAGCTGTAGACAAGTTCCACCCAGTATTTTCCGGGGCGTGAGGCGTTGTAGTCCCACGCATGCGCCTGGCCAAGCGGGTTGCCGGCCGGCTTCAGGAGTATTCGCCCGTCCGGCAATTGAGGCGTGTCGCCGAACCGGTCCTTTTGGGTTTCGTATTTTTTGTCGGCGTGGGTCTTCAGGCTGGTGTCGGTGATACTGAAATCGAGATGCCGGAGCCTTAGTCCGTCCTCGACAAACACGTTCGCTATCCGCTCAAGCGAGTCGGCGGCTGCCAATGTCATGCCGGTGGCGAGCAAAATAGGAGTTGGGATCAGTCGATTCACTTGACTTGGGTGAACTTTGCCTGCTTGCGGAGCGGTCGTGGGCCGATCCAGCGGGTGTTGTATTGTTTGATCCAGGCGTCATCGAGTCTGGGGCGGGATTCGCGGCCGTAACGCTGGGCGTTCATGCCGTGCC
>CAJWEP010000142.1 GCA_913030945.1 uncultured Verrucomicrobiota bacterium | reverse complement strand
CTGCCGTTGGCCTTGGCCAAGCTCTACGATGTCAGTCAGCGAACGCCACAGGGCGTGCAGATGGCGGCGTCAACCTTCGCGGTCATCCCGACTGCGGTGCTGTTCGCCCTCTGTCACCGCAAATTCAAATCCTCCCTCTCCGACATGCTCGTGCATTGATAGGCTACTCGTCGTCCTTGGCCTGGCTTTGGGCGATGACTTTCTTCTCGAGTTCGCGGGGCATGTACTCGTAGTGGCTGAATTCCTCGGTGTGCAGGCCGCGCCCGCCGGTGAGGGAGCGCAGGTTGGTGGAGTAGTGGTACAGCTCCATCTGCGGCACCTCTGCGCGGACGATCTGAAATGCCCCCTCGGCATCCATGCCCAGGATTTTACCGCGCCGGCTGGAGAGGTCGCCCATGACGGCGCCCATGAAATCCTCGGGCACGCTGACCTCGATCTTGGTGATGGGCTCGAGCATGCAGGGTTTTGCCGACTGGAACGCCTCGCGGAAAGCCTGCTTGCCGGCGATCTGGAAGGCGACATCCTTGGAATCCACCGGGTGCATTTTGCCATCGTAAAAGTCGATCTTCACGTCCACCACGCGGTAGCCGGCGAGGATGCCTTCGGTGCAGGCGCTGTTGACTCCCTTTTCCACGGAAGGCACGAACACGCGGTCGACATTCTGGCCGACGAGGGACTGGGTGAACTCCACCCCGTGGTCGCGCGGCGCGGGTTCGATGCGCATCCACACCTCGGCAAACTGGCCGGCGCCGCCGCTCTGTTTCTTGTGCCGGTACTTGGCCTCACCGTTGTTTCGGATGGTTTCGCGGAAGGGAATCTTCGGGGCGGACAAATCCATCTCGATGTTGAACCGTTCCTTGATGCGCTCCATGGCCACCTGCAGGTGCAGTTCGCCCTGGCCGGAGATGACGGTCTGGTGCAGCTCGGAGTCGACGTGATACTGGAATGATGGATCTTCCTCGTGCAGCGCAGAGAGGCCGACGGCGATCTTGTCCTCGTCGCCCTTGTTCTTTGGCTTGAGTGCCTCGTGGATGTTGGGGTTGGGATACTCGATGGGTACGACGGTGACCTTGCGCTTGGGGGAGGTAAGCGTGTTGCCGGTGTGGGTGTTTTTCAGCTTGACCAGCGCGCCGACTTCGCCGGCGTTTAGCTGCTCGACTTTGTCGCGGTCTTTGCCGTTGAGGATGAACATCTGTGCTAGCCGCTGGGGCTCGTCGGTGTTGGCGTTGACGACGTCCTCCCCAGCCTTGAGCGTACCGGCCATCACCTTGACAAAGGACAACTCGCCGATGTGGGGCTCGTTGATGGTCTTGAAGACAAAGGCGGCGGCCTCGTTGTCGTCAAGGCTGATGGTCATCTCTTCGTCGTCGCCGTTCTTGGCGATGGTTTCCTTGTGGTCGTCCGGCGAGGAAGCGTACTTGGAAATGAAGTCCATCAGCCGCGCCACCCCGACGTTGGTCTCGCTGGAGGTGAAGAATACCGGGACAAAAATCTGGGATTGGAACGCCTTGTGCAGCCCGCTGCGAAGCTCCTCCTCGGTGATGCCCTTGTCGAAGAATTTTTCCAGCAGCGTGTCGTCCGACTCGGCCACCAACTCGATTAGCTGGGCGTGCAACTGCTCGACCTGTTCCTCCTCATCGCCGGAGACCTTGGCCTCGTCGTATTTGCCGCTGCCGTCGGTCTTGTAGGTGAGCTTCGACTTGCGGATCACATCCAGCATCTCGTTGAAGCCTGGGCCGGGATTGACCGGGATATTGACCGGGAAGAATCGCTTGCCAAACGTGGCCTCCAGTTCCTCTAGGACTGGCTCGTATTGCGCGTTCTCAGCGTCGATGCCGTTGACGACCACCACCTTGGCCAAGCCAAACTCCTCGGCGTATTCCCACACCTTCGATGTGCCGATCTCGATGCCGTGCGTGGCGTGGACGACGACGAGCGCCAGGTCGGCCACCTTCAGCGCCGCGCGGCTCTCGGCGAGAAAATCCAGATAGCCCGGGGTGTCAATGATGTTGAAACGGCTCTCGAGCCACTCGGCATGCAGCAGCGACGTGTGAATGGAGAACTGCCGCTCCTGTTCTGCCTTGTGGTAATCGGATGCCGTTGTGCCATCGGTCACGCTGCCGAGCCGGTTGATGTTGCCGGAGCAGGCTAGCATGCATTCGCCAAGCATGGTCTTGCCGGACGAGGCATGACCAACCAAGGCTACATTCCTCAGATTTGAATGGGTGTAGTTCATTGACATGCGAATAAAAAAGGGCCGGTAGTAGGCTCCGCAGCATTGGCATTTGCAAGCAAGAGATATTCACCGCAAGCCGAGAAAGTCCGGACCTGTTATTCAAGTCATTCTGGCGCAGTGAGTTGAGGTTCTTTCCTGTTTTTTCGTCGCGCTTGGTCAAGCGCTCCATTAACGTGCCGCGCCGATGGCGACCATCAAGCCTTTCCCTGCTCTTTTGCCCGACCCTGCCCGGGCCTCCGACATTTGCGAACTTCCCTACGACGTCATGTCCACCGCCGAGGCACGGCAGATGGCCAAGGGCCGGCCGGACAGCTTCCTGCACGTCAGCCGGCCGGAGATCGACCTGCCGGGGGGAACGGACCCCACCGATCCGAGCGTCTATGCAAAGGCCCGCGAAAACCTCGACCGCCTCATCGCCGGGGGCGCTCTGCGGAGGGACGAGCAGGCGCACTACTACCTCTACAGGCAAATCATGGGCGAGCATCGGCAACTTGGCCTCGTGGCGGTGGCGAGTTGCGCCGAGTACGATGCAAACACCATCCGCAAACACGAATTCACGCGGCCCGAAAAAGAGGACGACCGCGTCGCCCACCTCGAGGTACTCGATGCCCAGACCGGGCCGGTGTTCCTGACCTACCCGGCCGATGACGCGCTGGACGGGTTGTTCGATCGCATCACCGGCGGCGATCCGGACACCGACTTCACCGCGCCCGACGGCGTCCGGCACACGTCTTGGACGGTGGCATCGGGAGAGGACACGGAGTTTATCGAGAGTCGGTTCGATTCCATCCCGAACCTCTACATCGCGGACGGTCATCACCGCAGCGCCGCCGCCTCGCGCGTGGCCAAGCGCCGCGACGGCGGCGGAGGCAGCGGTCTGTTTTTGTCCGTCCTCATCCCGCACGATCAGGTGCAAATTCTGGCCTATAACCGCGCCGTGCGCGATCTCAACGGCCATTCCGCGGATGAGTTCCTCGCTGCGCTTGGCCAGGCGTTCGACATCGAGGAGAGCGGCTTGGCCAAGCCGGGTGGAAAACATGAAATAGACCTCTACCTTCAGGGCCTTTGGCGGACGTTCCGGCCCAAGCCAGGCGCGATCGATCCCGCTGATGCGATCCGGCAACTCGACGTCAGCATTTTGCAGGATCATGTGTTGGCACCGCTGCTGGGCATAGACGATCCGCGCCGCAGCGAGCGCATCGCCTTTGTCGGTGGCATCAGGGGCACCGGCGAACTGGAGGCCATGGTGGGCGGCGGCGGTTTTACCTGCGCATTTTCAATGCACCCGACGAGCATCGGGGATTTAATGAGGATTGCCGACGACGGCGGCATCATGCCGCCCAAGAGCACTTGGTTTGAGCCCAAGCTGCGGGACGGAATGTTTTGCCACCAAATCAGCTGATCAGCCTGCCGCCGCCTCGATTACCCGCTCAAGAATCACCTCCGCCAGAAACGGCTCGGTACCGATGCTGGCCGAGTACCAGACGCGTTTGCCCCGCCGCTCGGTGGGATTGACCCAGGTGGGTTGGCCGCTGGCCAGGCGCTGTTGCACCCTTTTTTCAGGTTCGCCCAATTTCACCGGAATGTCCTCGCGCGAGTGCAGGCCGTCGCTGATGAAGAACGGCACGACGACGATGTTCTGCGTGCCGGCCAGTTCGTAGCACGACTCGACCCGCGGTTCCTCCTCGAGAAACACCGCCCGCACGTCGGCGTATCCGCGCTTGGCCCGGATTAACGCCGCCTGCCGCTCGACGGTGTTTCGCGAATTTTCATTCTTGACCGTGCCATGCCCGGCGATGAACAGCGTCGTCTCCCGCTCGGATGGGCGGCGGGGGAAGGGGTGCTGCTCCACGACGGCCCCGGCGCGCGCCAGCAGCGCGCCGGTCATGCTTGGGTGCGTGCCGACCGGTCCGCAGTAGTGGAGTGCCTGTTCTCCGTCTTGGCGGACGCGTGCAAACCGCCTGTCATCGTTCGTCCGGAAGCCCAGTTCTCGGGGCAGCAGCTCCTCCGTGTAGTACCCCTCGCTGATGAACAGCGGCACGATGAAGATGCGCTTGGCCTCGATGCCTTGCAGCACACCGCTGAACTCCGGTTGCTGCTTGAGGAAGCCCGCCCGGACCTCGGCAAACAACCGGCGCGAGCGCAGTTCGTCGGCGTGTTGGTGGGCCGGCTTGGCTGAATCGGCATTTTGCGTTGAGCCGTGCGCCACCAGGACCAGCGCGCTGTCTGAAAAGTCGTCGGCCATGGCCGTTGGCAAAATTGGTCGTTCAGTCTCCGTCCTGTTGCAAGCCGGAACTTTGCGTTTGGCCAAGCGATCAAAAAAAACAGGCAGCGTTTCCGCTGCCTGCCATCATGAATTGTTAACTTGAGTCTGGGCTTATTCACCGCCGTCGTCGCCGTCCTCGTTGGCGTCGATGACTTCGTCACGCTTGTTCTTGAACTCTTCGCGGATCTCCTTGAGCCGGGCGCGCACCTCCTCGCGGTTGCCCTTCATGTTCTCGACCCATTCGGTTCGCAGGCCCTTCAACTGCTCGCGCAGGCCATCCTTGTCCTCATCAGAGGCATCCTTTAGCTGTTTGTGCAGAGCTTTGACCTTGTCGTGCTGTTCCTTGGCAGCCGCCTGAAAGGCTTCCCGAAGCTCTTTCACCTTTTCGTCGTCGCGAACCAGTTTCCCAAACGCTCCGCCGCCCTTTGGCCCCTTCTTCCCACCTAACTTGTGTCCTTCTTTCTTGGCGTCACCGCGATTCTTTTTGCGCTTTTCAAAGGCGGCCTTGAGGCGGTCCTTGATTTTTGCAACATCGATTTTCGGGCGTTCCTTGCCACCCTCCTTTATGTCTCCAGCATCCGGCTTGACCGGCTTTGGCTTTGCCTGTGCCTGCAATGACTCCGGCGTTGCCAACGCGATGCCGATGGCACTCACAATCAGTAGTGTTTTAATTTTCATTAATCAGTTTCCTTTCAGTTTTTGCTTTAAATAGACGAGACCCCCTCGCCACTTGCCCAATCGTAATGCAGGGTGCGTGCCAATTTATTCTCTTTATATTAAGTTGTTTAAAATGAGATGGTTAAGTAATTAATGAATTACTTGGCTAAGTGGCAGAAAAGCTTCTTTTGGGGATTATTTCCCAATTCTTTTGGCATCATTTGGGAAATATTCCCCGATTCAGGACTGGCTTGGCGAACGAATCACCTGTCCGTAGTCTTTGCGTCTTGATGAAACAGAACGATGCGTATCGATTTACTCCGGTTCGTTTGGCCAATGGAGTCGTCGCAGCTGTTTTGGCAGCAACGCTTGGCCAAACGCTGGCTGCCACAAAGCCGAATATCGTGTTTGTGCTCGCCGATGACATGGGTTACGGCGACGTACAGGCGCTCAATCCCCGCTCCAAGGTGCCGACGCCGAATCTCAACCGATTGGCCAAGCGGGGCATGACATTCACCGATGCCCACTCGCCTTCAGCGGTCTGCACGCCCACGCGCTATGGCACGCTCACTGGTCGGTACTGCTGGCGCTCGCGGCTGAAGCGCGGGGTGTTGAACGGATACAGCGCGCCGCTGCTTGAGCCGGGGCGGTTGACGGTAGCTGGGATGTTGCGGGCGAGCGGCTACCACACCAGCGTCGTTGGCAAGTGGCACTTGGGGCTTGGCTTCCAAAAAGATGCCGATGGAAAGATTGACTATGCCAAGCCGGTCACCGACGGGCCAAACGAACACGGCTTCGATGACTCGTTCATCATCCCGGCATCACTCGATTTCCCGCCGTACGTCTACATCGAGAACGGTCGGATCGTCGAGCTGCCGACGATTGACCAGCCGGCGGTGAAGTTCCCCGGCTTTCTGCGGCGAGGCCCGCGCCAGCCCGGCCTGGTGATGGATGACTGCCTCGATGATCTCACGCGCAAGGCGACCGGTGTGATCGCGCAGCGAGCCAAGAAAGATCAGCCGTTTTTTCTCTACTTCCCGCTGACCGCGCCGCACAAGCCGGTGCAGCCTCATCCACGCTTTATCGGCAAGTCGGGGCTTGGCCTGTACGGCGACTTCGTGATGCAGGTGGACTGGACGGTGGGGCAGGTGATGGAGGCGATCCGCGAGGCCGGCATCGAAAAAAACACGCTGTTGATTTTCACCAGCGACAATGGCTCGTTCATGCACCGCCGCGGCGCCGGGGAGAAGGAGGATCACCTGAGTAACCCGACGATTCAGGCGTACAACGAGACACACCATACTGCCAACGGCGACTTGCGCGGCACCAAGGCGGACGTGTGGGAGGCCGGTCATCGGGTGCCGTTTTTTGCACGTTGGCCGGGGGTGATCGAGCCGGGATCAACCTGCGGCAAGACCACGGCCCACGTCGATCTGTTCGGCACGTGCGCCGAGATCGCCGGGGCCAAGCTGCCGGAAAACGCGGCCGAGGACAGCTTCAGTTGGCTGCCCCTGTTCCGGGGTGGCGACTGGGCCAAGCCGCGCGCGCCGGTGATCCACCACAGCGCGGCCGGGATGTTTGCGCTGCGAAGCGGCAAATGGAAGCTGGTGGCCGGCAATGGCTCTGGCGGTCGCGAGGCGCCCAAGGGAAAGCCGTTCGCCAAGCCGTTTCGGTTGTTCGACCTGTCAAGTGACCTGGGCGAGCGCAACGACCTGGCTAGGGCCATGCCGGAACGGGTCGGCCAGTTGACGGCACAGCTCGAGGCCATCCGAACCAGGGGCCGGAGCCGGTAGCGCTCAACTCACGGGGAGCTGGGGATCGAACCACGCCGGGCTGTCGCTGGGGAGCGTCCGCTTGGCCAGGCGCTTGGCCTGCTTGGCCCGCTGATACGCCACGGCATCGAACATGCCCGCCCTGTTGCGGCTGCGATATTTTTGTCCTCGCGTGATGGAAGCGGCATCGGCCGGCTGGCCAGTTGTTTCCGACGCCAGGCTGACGATCTTTTCAATGGCATCATCGGTGGGGGCGTATTCGCGCCTCTCTTCCATTCGCTCAGATGGTCGCTTGAATATTCTGAATAACGCCCTCACGGCGAGGCCGAACCTTCGTGCCCGGCCCGCGGAAGTCAAGGTCTTCGCATCCCCGGCACGGGAACCTTCCATTCCCTTTTTTTGACTTGCACAGCCACGATCAAGCGGCCAGTTTGACCGGCCCGACCGGAGCCCAAAGATCTCCCGTCGGTAACCGAATTCAAATGAACCAGATTATCATGAAAAAGTTACTGACTATATTCGCAATATTAGGCTTGGCCTGCACTCATCAGGCACAGGCATCACTCGCTGACCAAATCAACGAAAACCAAACCGGTTGGTTACTGGGAGCTTGGGAGGCTGACATAGATGGAAACACGCTCTCCTTATCCTACAAATGGATCGTGAAGGATCACGTGGTGGCTTCCCGTCTTAAAACTAACGACAACGAGTCGTATAGTCTCATAGGTTTAAACCCAAAAACAGGTGAGATTGAGCAAACCGGATATGACAGCCAAGGCAAGAAGAGCACCGGCAAATGGGGTCCAAAAGGGGATATGCCCATGCTTATTGTCACAAGCATGTCCGACACGGACGAAAAGCGAAGTATGGCCGTCGCTTTTCGCAAGATCGACGAGAACAACATAGAAGTTCAAATCTTCGAAGTTGATGCCTCAGGCAACGCGGGTGACTTCTCCTCGTTTAGTTTTGAAATGAAGCGTAAAAAAGAGAAGAAGTAATTCGTCACAACATCTTTCAAACAAAAAGGCTCCCCCGGCGGGAGCCTTTTTTGTGGGCCAAGCGCTTGGCCAAGCGCCGTTATGGCGACGGCTGGTCGCGGAGGAAGCCCATCACCGCTTCAAGCACTTGCTCCACGCTCGGCAGGCAGCACATATTTTTATCTTCGGGCTGGATGCACTCGCCGGTGCTGCCGTGCCACGATTGGCAAAACTGCTTGGGGCAGGGCGAGTGCACGATCTTCGTTCCGGCGTTTGGCTTGTTGTCACGGATGCGCGTGCGAAAGCGCGGGTCGATGTCGGTGAAGATGGCGACGATGTCGGTGTCGGTGCAGTTAGCGACATGCAGCACGCCGCTGTCGACGGTGATCACCAGATCACAAAGGGCGATCACCTCGCGCAGTTCGTGCAGGCTGGTCTGGTTCGTCAGATCGAGCAGCGACGGGTGTTCGATTCCCAGATCAAAGACTCCCTTGGGGATGTTCTGCTCGCTGACGCCGATGTTGGAAACCTCGCTGCCGACGGCGACGATCTGCACACCGCGTTCGAGCAGCCCCTGCGTCAATCGCCGCCAACGTTCGCTGGGCCACGTGCGAATCTTCCAGCTGCGGTTGGGGTGGAGCACCACCTTGGGCATTTGGCCAAGCGGTTGCAGCAATTCGGCGGCGCGTTGCCGATGCTCGTCAGTCGTGTATAGCCGCACCTTCTTATCGCCTGGCTGCAGGTCGATGATCCCGCGCGCCGGCTGCTCGACAATGTGCGTTTGGTTGCGACTCGGCAGCCCCTTGATCTCCACCGGGCTGACGATCAGCAGCCGATCATTCCCGGACAGGTACGCCGCTAACGCCTCATCGTCGGAGCGGACCGGGTTGAGCAGGGGATGGTTCGCGAATATCTCCGGCCGGCGCGTCCATACATCGAGCCGCTTGCCCATTAATTCGGCAGTTTTCTGTACAGTTGGCAACAGGCAGATCATGTCGCCGAAGCCTTCGCCAAACAAAAAAAATCCCGTGATGCGCTCGCGCTCGTCCGGCATCAGCGGCCGGACCTGTTTGCTGTCCCGCACCATGCAGATGGGTTGAGGCGTTTCCATGTTTGGCGGCGCGGCGGCGATTCAGAGTTCGATTTGGCCGCTGAAAACAAATTCCGCCGGGCCGGTGAGCTGCACGTTGGCGAACGAGTCGCCATCCGGCTCGAACGCCACGCCTAGATCGTCTCCGCCGAGCACGCGCACGCGAACCGGCGAGCCGCAGCTGTGCAGCCGGGCGGTGACAAGGGCCGCCGCCGAGACGCCGGTGCC
>CAJWEP010000141.1 GCA_913030945.1 uncultured Verrucomicrobiota bacterium | reverse complement strand
CTTCCGCGAGTGCCGCGGTCATCCGCTCCATGAAATCCGGCAGCAGCACGTCATCGGCGCAGATGTAATGCAGGTAGTCGCACCCGGTGGCGTAGCCGAGAGCCTTATTGAAATTGTTGAACAGCCCCTCGTTTTTTTTGCCGTGGACCAGTTCGCAGTCGAGCGGCTCGTATGTCTCTACGAGTTGCGCGGTGCCGTCGGTCGAGGCGTCATCGAGGACGATCACGCGGTCGGGGCGAAGCGTCTGTGCGGCGAGCGAGTCGAGCGTCGCGCGGATGAAGCGTTCCCCGTTGTACACCGGGATGACAGAGATGATGCGCGTCCGATCGCTCATGGTTGCTGCTCGAGTTCGCTGATCATGGCCTCCCAACTTGGCGGTGAGTAATCGGTGGCTGCGTTGAAGCGATCGGCGTTGAGGCTGCGGTCGCAGACGAACTCGTCATTCGGCACGATGACGCCCTTCCAGCCCAGTTTGTCTTGGCAAAGTTTCAGCAGATCGAACTTGGAAATCGGCGCGCTGGCGACGTGCCACACGCCGGAAAGCTCCGGGTGACGGGTGAGAATTCGTTCGACGAGCCGCGCCATTTCGCGCGTCGTGAAACCGCTGTAAATTGCTTTGGCATAACCGTTTACGGTTTGGTCGCGTTGGCTCAAAAACCAATCCAGCAGCGCGAGGTTGGTGTCGAGTTCGTGGCCTATCACCGAGGTGCGGAGGGTAACGCAGTGGGCGTCGGCGACTTCGCCGCGGTGCTTCGATTGGCCATAAAGGTCGGTGGCGTCGGCGGGATCGTCTTCCGTGTAGTTGCCTTTGGTGCCGGTGAAGACGCAGTCGGTGCTGAAGTGAATCAATCGCGCACCGGTCTCGCCGCAGCGCTTGGCCAAGCGGTGGGGAAACTCGGCGTTGACGCGCCGGGCGAGCGCCTCGTCGCTGGCTTCGTCACGCTGCTTGATCAGGCCGACGCAGTTGATTACGGCATCGGGCTTCGCTTGGCCAAGGGCGTGCCCAAGCGATTCGTCATCGGTGATGTCATCGGCTTGGATCGCCTTGGCTTTGTCGAACAAATTGTGATTGGTGAAGTCGGCGACCGGACGGCGCAGTGTCACCCAAGTGTCGTGTTGCGCGTGAAGGCCGCGCCAAAGTTGGTGGCCCAACATGCCGCTGCCGCCAAGGATGAGCAGCCTCAAGGCTGTGCCTCCTTTTTGTGGCGTGCGGGGACGCCGCGCACATCCTTCACGGCGACAAGGTTGAAGGCGTGTTTTGGTTTTCGGTTGATGCGAAGCAGCAGCGTCAGCGCCTCGTCGAGCAGCAGACAACCGGGAAGGTTGCATTTCGGGCCGGCCATGTAACCGCGCAGGTAGCGTGTGCCGGTTGTGCCGTACACCGTGTAGCCGCGTCCCTCGAACTCGTGGATGAACCAGCCGGAGCGGTGCCGCTGAAACGTATTGCCGAATTCCGGCCCCTGCGGCACGAAACCGTTCGGCGTCTCGAGTAAAATATATTTTGCCGAAAGCGTTTCGATGCGGTCGAGCAACTCAAGCCCTTCGGCTTTCGGCAAATGCTCGATGAGGCCGTAAAGGGTCACAAGATCGAATGTGGCGTCGAGGTCGTCGCTGAGGATATCGGCCTGAATGTAGTGGTCGTGAACGTTGCGCTGCCTGGCAAGGTCGATGGCCTCGGCGTGGGCGTCGAGGCCCGTTGTCTGCACACCGGGCCGGAACGAGCTGAGGTGCGAGAGAGTGCCGCATCCGATGTCGAGAGCAGTCTTAACCTCCCCGGTGGCAACGAGTTGCGCGGTAAAATCGGCAGCGGAATAGGGGCGCAACAGTTGTCGGAGCGGATTCGGCATGCGCTTGGCCAAGCGGGTTCAGATATACAGTTCGACCTCGCCCATTTTGTCGAGCAGCGGTTCGATGTCGGCGGCGGAGTCGAGCTGGCGCGTGTTGGCGGAGGTGTACTCGGTGCCGAGCGGTTGTTCGGTGCGGTGTTCCGGCACGTGGTACTCGGGGTGGATGGCGTAAAAGATCTCCTCCTCGGTGACGCGCTGCATCTCATACTCGTTGACGAGCGTCTCGTGCAGTTTCTCACCGGGGCGAATGCCGGTTACATCGATCGGATGATCGGTGCCCTTGCGACTGAACTTCTGGCAGACGGCCTCGGCAAGTTTCCCGATGGTGCTGGCTGGCGCCTTGCGGACAAAAATCTCGCCGCCAGTCGCATGTTGCATCGCGTGCAGCACGAGGCCGACCGACTGGTCGAGCGTCATGAGGAAGCGGGTCATTTCCGGCACGGTGACGGTGATCGGCTCGTCGTTTTCGATCTGCCGCTTGAACAGCGGGATGACCGAGCCGCGGCTGCCCATCACGTTGCCGTAGCGTACACAGCAGAACTTGGTGTCGCCGCCGTTTTGGTTTTGGCTGCAAAGGAGTTTCTCCATCATTGCCTTGCTGGTACCCATGGCGTTGAGCGGCTTGACGGCCTTGTCGGTGCTGAGGGCGACGAACGTCTTGACACCGGCGGCCTTGGCGGTGCGGCAGGCGTTCTGCGAGCCGGTGACGTTGGTCTTGTAGGCCTCGTACGGGTATTTCTCGCACGACGGCACATGCTTGAGTGCGGCGGCGTGGAAGACGAGATCCACGCCTGCCATGGCCTCCGCGAGGCTGGCCTCCTCGCGCACGTCGCCGACGATGTACCGGAACTGGGGATACGCCTGCTGCATCTCCCACTGCTTCTTTTCGTCGCGGCTGAAGATGCGGATTTCAGCGGGGGACTGCTTGAGCAGATGCGCAGCGACGCGGTTTCCGAAGGAGCCGGTACCGCCGGTGATCAGGATTGTGGAGCCGGAAACATTCATGCCAAGGCCGCGCCAAGTCTAGGCCCAGCCTATGTCGTTGGCAATGGACAAGGCTTGCGCAGCGGGGCGGCCGGGACTAGCCTCGGACTCATGAAAGCCATAGCCGCCGGATTCATGGCGGGCCTGGGGCTGCTGGCCGTGCCGCTCACCGAGGCCCGTGCCGCCGAGTCTCAAGCCGATGACGTGACGTTGGCCAAGCGCGAGTCGGTGCAGCTCGAGTTCGAGACCGAGCGTGGTTTGGCCTATCAGGTATTCAGCAAAACCGGCGAAGACGATTGGCAGCCACTTGGCCAGGTGATCGAGGGTGACGGAAAGTTGGCGACCGTGTCTTACTCCGGTGAATCCGATGGCGTGGAGTTTCGCGTGGAGACATACGAGAGGGCCGGGCCGCTGTCGCTGCCCGAGGGCATCGACTATAAGTTGACCGGAATCTACCGGCTGCGCGGTGAGTACAGGGTTTGCGTGGCCAAGGTGGACCGCACCACCGAGCCGGTGCGCACCGCTCACTTCACGCTGGTCGAGGGGGATGCCGGCGGTTTGCTTCGGTTGCTCTCGGTAGATGCCGCCGCGGGGCGGGTGCGGATCGAGGCGGGCGGCGTGTCGCTGTCGTTGAGCCTTGCCGGTGACACATTCCAAACCGCAACGGCCAAGCCGCAGGCGCAACCACAGCCGGCCGCGGGCAAGCCGACGATCATCACCGCCCCGCCGAAGGGTAAAGTGTTCATGGCCGCGCGCGAGCCGTACTACAAGGCGGTGCAGAAACAGAAACAGTACACGAACCGTTATTCACTGCTGGAGAAACCGACGGTCAAGGCCATCAACCGCAGCATCCGCATCCGGCCGCAGAGCATCTTCACCCCGCGGGTGTCGGTTCCGGGCTATCGGATTCCCACCCACTACCGGCCCAGCTCACGGTACACGAAGTTTAGCATTCGCCGCCGGTAGGTTTTGAAGAATCGGTCGTCTTTTACCGGCCCAAGGCGTCGAGCAGTTTTTGGTGAATGTTGCCGAAGCCGCCGTTGCTAAGGACGCAGAGGATGTCGCTGGGTTCGGCCTGGGCGGTGACGTGGGTGACGATTTCGTCGGTGGTCGCGAGGTAATCAGCCGTGGTGCCGGCGGAGCGGATGTCTTCCATGAGCCGGCCGGGGTCGAGGCGTTCCTCGGCGGGGATTTGCTCGAGCCGCGCGACCTCGGCCACGACGACGCGCTTGGCCAAGCGCAAGGCACTGGCCAGTTCGTCTTGGAAATAATTGCGCCGGGTGGTGTTGCTGCGTGGCTCGAAGATGGCCCAGACGCGCCGGCCGGGGTAACGCTGGCCAAGCGCCTTGAGCGTCTCGCGGATGGCGGTGGGGTGGTGGGCGAAGTCATCGATGACCATGATGCCGTTCTCTTCACCGCGAATTTCCATCCGGCGCCGGATGCCCTCAAAGGTGTCAAAGCCGGATTGGATCTGATCGTCGCTGAGGCCGGCGTAGCGCGCGAACAACAGCGCGGCGATTGCGTTGCGGACGTTGAGTTCGCCGGACATTGGGATGCAAAACGTCGTATCGCCGAGCCTAAACTCGGAACTACTTTCACTGAACATGAGTTGACTGGCGAGTTCGTCGCAGTCGCTGCCCAAGCCAAAGCGGCGCACCGGGCAGTGGTCTATGCCGAGGAGCGGTTGTAAGTTGGCGTCATCGCCGTTAACCAGAAGCAGACCGTTGCGCGGGACGATGTTGATGAGCCGCCGGAACGCGGTCTGGATCTCGGCGAGGTTGCCGAAGATATCGGCATGGTCAAACTCGAGGTTGTTGATCACCACGGCCTCCGGCAGGTAGTGAATGAATTTGCTGCGCTTGTCGAAGAACGCCGTGTCGTACTCGTCGCCCTCGATCACGAACCAGTCGCTATCGGTGAAACGCGCGCCCTGGCCAAGGTTGTTCGGGATGCCGCCGATCAGAAAGTTTGGGTTGAGGTCATTGTGCTCCAGCAGCCAGACCAGCAGCGACGCGGTGGTGGTTTTGCCGTGGGTGCCGGAGACGACGAGGGAGCGTTTGCCGCGCAGGAAGCGGTGCTTGAGCAGTTCTGGCAGCGAGCAGTAGTCGAGCTTTTGCTCGAGCACAAACTCGACCTCCGGGTTGCCACGCGAGATGGCGTTGCCGATGACGACGAGGTCCGGTCGTTGAGCGAGGTTGGCCTTGTCGAACGGCCTGGCCTCGATGCCGCGCTCCTCGAGGAAGGCGGACATCGGCGGGTAGATACCATGATCGGAGCCGGTGACCGCCGCGCCGCGCTCCTTCAGTGCCGCCGCGACGGATGCCATGGCGGTGCCACAGATGCCGACGAAATGGATGGAGTGAGCGTTGTCGATGGATGCGTCTGGGTTTACTTCCCGCGGAACGAACCACTGCCTACCCCAGCCAACCGGTGAAGCCAAGTTACAAAGCATCAAGTCCGCTTGGCCAAGGCCGGTTACCGGGCCTTGCGTTGCGACCAAGTCAGGCCGGCCAAGTCTTTGGTCTTGGCCGGGATGATGAGGCTGGCAATCCAGCCGGCGAGAAAACAGGAAACGGTTCCCACGGCACCAATGGTCAATGGATGAGCATCCGTGTGAAATTTCACCACGTACAAAACCAAGGTCGCAACAAGGACCCCGATCCATGCATGCAGACTCGCTGTGCGGTTGGTGAAGATGGCAAGCGTAAATAGCCCTCCTAATGTGCCAAGGATCAGTCCCACGTAGCCCATTAGTGTGTCCCACAAATTTTTGCTATCCTGAAAAGCAATGAAGAGTGCGGAGAGAGTGCCGAGGGCACCGAGGATGAGCGTGATGATCTTGGCCAAGCGCAACAGAGAATCACTGTCTCGGCCCTTCGAGAGGAAGTCGGTGGTGAGCGCGGTGGCGATCGAGTGCATGCTCGAGTCGAGACTCGACATGGCGGCGGCGAACACGCCGGCAATCACCAATCCGGCCAGCCCGGCCGGCATTTGTTCCAGAATGAAATGCGGGAAGATTTGGTCGATCTTGGAGATCGGCTCCAAGTTGGCCGGTTGCTGTTGGTAATAGACAAACAACGCCGTGCCTACGCCGAAGAAGAGAACGGACACCGGGATGCTCAAGATGGCATTGGTCCAGATTGCCTTGGCGGCATCCTTCTCAGTGGGCGTGGTGAGGTAGCGCTGGACGACAGCTTGGTCGGTGCCGTAACTGAGAATCTGCGCGAAGATTCCACCGAGGATTATCACCCAAATAGTGTCGATGCCACTGATGAATTTCCAGTCCGTGTTCACCATCTCGAACTTATTTTGATTAGCTGCGGAGTCGATGATTGCAGAGAAGCCGCCATCCACTTTACCAACGATAATGAAAAACGCCACGAGTGCACCGCCGACCAAGACGACAGTTTGAATGACATCCGTCCAGATGACCGCCTCGATGCCGCCGAGTACGGTATAGATTGTACTCAGGATACCCATCGCGATGATGCAATACTTTACGTCCCAACCGGTCACCGCAGACAACGCGAGCGCAGGTAACAAGATCACGATGCCCATCCGTGCGAGTTGAAAGACGGTAAAGCTTGCGCTACCCAGTTTGCGCAGCCCGGAGTCGAATCGCATCTCGAGAAATTCATAGACGCTGGTGATACCCAGCCTTCGGTAGAAGGGGAGAAAACAGAAAATGATGATTGGGGCCATGATCGGGATGGTCATGTTGAAGATGAACCATGTCCAGTTGGTGGCATATGCCTTTGCGGGGATGGAGAGGTACGTGATCGCGCTGAGCATGGTTGAGAAAATACTCAGCCCGGCCGCCCACCAAATTACGCGTTTGCCGCCGACGAAATAGTCCTCGACCGTTTTGTTTCTGCGAGAGAAATAGACGCCGATCCCGACGAGTGCCGCCATGTAAATGGTCAGCACCATCCAGTTCGCCGTGCCAAAGCTCCGGCTTTGATCGGCGAGGTCGATCTTCCAAATGTTCGGCGTGCGGATGCCGGGGCTGCTTTCGCCGGTGGGGATGACGACCGAGTTGCCCCACTTGACGGCGGTGGTCGTGACGTGGCTGCCGATCGCCACCCGATCCGTCGTGCCAGGTGCGGTGGCTTTGCGCGAGCCTTCCTCGAACTTGGCGAACTCACGCCACTGACTGGTGATGGTGTTGTAAATCAAAATATCGCGACTGAAGCCGACGTGCGTGTCCTGAATTTTTTGTTTCTCCACATCCAACGCGGCGGTGGCCTGAGCGTTCCCGGCGTTGTTGGCGGCCGTGATTTGGGCGGATAATCCCTCGAGCGTGATGAACCGTTGCCCGTTCGCTCCGCCGAAAATCAACAGGCTGTTCGATCTCACAGCAGCGGCGGTGCCGGCCATGACGCAGCGTGGCTGGGTATCGCCCTTGGGTTGGATGTTTCCCAGTTTCGTCCAGCGATCAGTCTTGGGATTATATTTGTGGGCATCGCTGAGCATGTTCCATTGACCGGTGTCGTCCTTCATGCGGCCGCTAAAAATATAAAGACAGTCTGCGGCTCCGTCACTTTGGCTTGCGGCGATGAGGTGGGTTCTGGCGGGGCCATTCCACGGAGTTTTCTCTTGCCACATAAAATCGTCCGTGCCGCGCTTGGACAGGTCGAGCGCCCAAAAGTTTTTGGTCGCACCTTCACCGCTGTCACCCCCGGCGATGTAAACCGTATTGCCGATCAGGGCCCCGGCGGCGGCTGTCGTGACAGCGGGCAGCGGCGGGTAATCCTCGTCAATGGTGACCAGGCCATCCGCTTGGCCAAGCGCAAACACCTTGGCCGAGCGATGCGTCTCGCCGCCCTCCCGCCACTCTCCGCCGATGCACAGCACACCTTTGGTGGTTGAGATGGAGACACCGTAGCCAAGCGCTTCGGGGAGCCTGGCCTTGGCCTCGATGATCGAGTGGCCATCGCCGTCCCTCGTCACGATGTGGATCGTGTCGTAATACACCTTGGCCGGGATGATGCCGTCGGCCGTCTTGCGCCATGGCTCGCCGTCGGGGAAATTCGCCCCCCCAGCGATGATCAGTGCGTCGTTGTGTGCCCCGGCAAACGGTCCGGCCACGCCGAGCCCGCCGGGCAGATCGGGCAGCGCCTCCCATTTGAGTTTGTCATCGGCGGCCGACAGGCCGGCCGCGCCCAGGGCCAGCAGCGTTGTGACTCGGAGAAACATGGTTGCTTGTTGTCGTTCCCGCAAACGGCGGGGCATCATGTTGGCCCCGCCTGGCCAAGGCGAGGCCAAACCAATCGCTTGGCTGGGCGTTTTTTGGCGGAAAAAAAATTGAAAAATGGTTGAAAATATGATTTGTTTTGTCGACCGTTGAATGGCTGGGCGATGATGCGCGTCCAGCATAGCTCCATAACGCGGGGAAAACATGATGATACAGAGGTTTTTGCACGGAATCATGACGGTGCTGCCCATGGCAGCGGTGTGTGTCAATGCCGAGGAGGCCAAGCCGGAAAAGGTCAGTTTCTACAGCGACATCCGGCCGGTTTTCCAGGCCCAATGTCACGGTTGCCATCAACCGGCCAAGGACAAGGGCGACTATATCATGACGTCCTTTAAGGAGATGCTTGCCGGTGGGGAGAGCGAGGAAAAGGCAATCGTTCCCAAGCACCCCGAGAAGAGTTATCTGTTTTCGCTGATCACCTCAAATGAGGAGGGTGAAATCGAGATGCCAAAGGGTAAGGACGCCAAGCCGTTGCACGAGACGGAAGTGGCGCTGGTTCGCCAGTGGATCGCCGAGGGCGCGATCGACGATACTCCTGAAGGGGCCAAGGTGCGCTACGACATGGACAACCCGCCCATCTACACCCAGGCGCCGGTTATCACCTCTCTGGATTTTTCGCCGGACGGAGAACTGCTGGCGGTGGCCGGTTTCCACGAGGTGCTTTTGCACAAGGCCGACGGTTCCGGCCTGGTGGCGCGACTGGTCGGGCTGGCTGAGCGGATCGAGTCGGTGCGGTTTTCGCCGGACGGCAAGCTGTTGGCGGTTACAGGGGGGCAACCTGCGCGAATGGGCGAGGTGCAGGTTTGGGACGTGAAGAGGAAGATACTGAAACTTTCGGTGCCGGTCACTTTCGATACCATCTATGGGGCGAGTTGGTCGCCAAATGGCAAGCTGATCAGCTTCGGTTGTGGTGACAACACCCTCCGAGCCATTGATGTCAAGACCGGCGAGCAGGTGCTTTACCAGGGGGCCCACAACGACTGGGTTTTTGACACTGTTTTTTCCGTAAAGGGCGACTATGTGGTATCTGTGGGGCGCGACCGCAGTGCCAAGCTGACGGAATTGAAGACCCAGCGGTTCATTGACAACATCACATCCATCACGCCCGGCGCGCTCGCCGGTGGGCTGGCTTCAGTGGTTCGGCATCCTGAGCGCGACGAGA
>CAJWEP010000140.1 GCA_913030945.1 uncultured Verrucomicrobiota bacterium | reverse complement strand
AAAAACAAGGATCAGGTGCGCAACGAGGACGGCAGCCGCACGTTGATTTACGAGCATACCAAGTCTGGCGATGTGTTCACCATCCTCGATCCGGCGCTGAAGCTGGCCGAGCTGGGCGAGGTGCAGTCCAAGGTCGCCGAGCTGCTCGAGCACGGGCTCAACCCGCACGCTGCTGACAAGTCCGCTGAAAGTGCGGAGGCCGAGGGGGAGCCGGAGCCAGTTGCCACTGCCACGGATGAATCCTGACTCTACCGAGCTGCAGCCACTGGAGCAGATGCTCGACCACGAGTTTCGCGACGCCAGCCTGCTGCGGCTCGCCCTGACGCATCCCTCGGCTTCCGGCAACCAATCGAAGCCGCCCGATGACAACCAGCGGATGGAGTTCCTCGGCGACGCCATTTTGCAGGCGGTGATCTCCGAGGCGCTTTACCGACTGCATCCCGGGAAGGACGAAGGCCACCTGACCAAGGCCCGCGCTGGGTTGGTCAACGGCGTGTCGCTGGCCGCCAAGGCCGCCGCGCTTGGCCTCGAGCAGCATCTCGTGCTGGGGCGCGGCCAGCGCACTGAATTCGAGCGCGGCAAGGAGTCCGCGCTGGAGGATGCGCTCGAGGCGCTCGTCGCCGCGCTCTACCTCGACGGCGGGCTGGATGCCGCGAGGGACTTTGTCAGCCGAATCTTTGCCGACGAGCTAGCTAACCCGGACAACATCGCCGTGATCGAAAACCCGAAGGGCGACCTGCAGGAGCGGCTGCAGGGCGGCAGCGGCGACCCGCCGACGTACGAGCTGCTCAGCACCTCCGGCCCGGCCCACGCCCGGGAGTTCGAGGTCGCCGTCCTTCAGGCGGGGAAGGAACTGGGGCGCGGCATCGGCGGCAGCAAAAAGGAGGCCGAGTCGCAAGCCGCCTCGGCCGCCCTAGCCAAGCTGGCGGAGTAGCGGCCGTTGTCAGGCGATCGGTTCGAAATCGAGCGCGATATCGACCGACGGGGCCGAGTGAGTCAGCGCGCCGACTGAAATGAAGTCCACCCCGGTCCCGGCAATTTCGCGGACCGTCTCCAGGGTCACGCCGCCGCTGGCCTCAGTCCTAGCCCGGCCGTCAATCTGACTGATGGCGTCGCGGAGTTCGTCGCAGCTCATGTTGTCAAGCAGGATGATGTCCGCGCCGGACTCGGCGGCGGCCTTGGCCTGTTCGACCGTGTCGGCCTCGACCTCGATTTTTAACCCGGGCGATGCCTCTCGCGCCAGTGCCACCGCCGCGGCGATGTCACCGTCGAGCGCGGCCAGGTGGTTGTCCTTTATCATCACCTGGTCATACAGGCCAACGCGGTGATTCGTGCCGCCGCCGCAGGCTACGGCGTATTTCTCCAGCGCACGCCAGCCAGGCGTCGTCTTGCGGGTGTCGAAGATCTGCGCCCCGGTGCCGGCAACCTGCTCGACGAACCGCGCCGTGAGCGTGGCCACACCGGCCAGGCGCTGGACGAAGTTGAGGGCGGTGCGTTCCGCCGTGAGCAGCGCTTGTGTTGGGCCCTGCACACGAAGCAGCGTTTGGCCAAGCGCGGCGAGTTGGCCGTCGAAAATCTCGATGCCGAACTCGACCCGTTCATCGACTTGCTGGAACGCGGCTAGGGCGAGATCGGCCCCAGCCATGACCAGTGGCTCGCGGGCGACCATCGCGACGGTCGCGACGGCATCCTCCGGCACCAGGGCCAAGGTCGTCGCGTCGCCGCCGCCGATATCTTCGGCCAGGGCAGCCTGGACCAGCGGCAGATAATCGTCCGGCTTGAGCGCTTCCGACATAGGCAAAAGTCTTGGCCAAGCGGCCGCCGGAAAGAAGCCCAAACCGTTTTTTCTTCTCAAGCGCGGTATGTTGCCGGAGAATGTGCGTGTGCCCTTGGTTGAAAAAATAATCTCCCGGTTAGCGCTTGCCTTCGGAATGTTGCCGCTCGCCGCCGTTGCAGCGGATCACGACTCTTCGCGCTGGGAGAAGTCCATCGCCCGTTTCGAGGTCGCTGACAAAAAACAGATGCCCCGGACGGACGGCATCCTGTTCATCGGCAGCTCAAGCATCCGGATGTGGAAAACGCTTGAGCGGGATTTTCCCGGCGAGCCGGTCATCAACCGGGGTTTCGGCGGCTCGCAGATTGCCGACTCGGTCCACTTCGCCGGGCGCATCGTGCATCCCTACAAACCGAGGCAGATCGTCCTGTACGCCGGCGACAACGATGTGGCCGCCGGCAAGTCGCCGGAGACAGTGCTGACTGATTTTCAGCAATTCGTGAAGACAGTGCACGCTAAGCTGCCCAAGGCGCGCGTCTCATTCATCGCCATTAAGCCGAGCCTGAGCCGCTGGAAGTTGTCCGGCAAAATGACCAGGGCCAACTCGCTCGTGCGCGACGCATGCGGCAAGGACAAGCGGCTCGACTACGTCGACATCTGGCAGCCGATGCTCGGCGACGATGGCAGGCCGAGGCCGGATTTGTTCCTTGGCGACGGCCTGCATCTCAATACCAAGGGCTACGCGCTGTGGACCTCCATCGTGAAGCCGCATCTTACCCGGAGAGAATAGTTCCCCGTTTGGCAAGGCGGGGTACTCCTGCTATGCTGGCCGTGATGCCGGGTAAGCCTTCATCAACTTCAGCCGCAAAGACCCCGCTGCACGACGAGCAGAACCGGCGGGACACCCGTGAGTTGCCTATCGACAAGGTCGGCGTGCGGGGCGTGCGCTTCCCGATCCAGGTGCGGGACCGTGCCCACGTGGTTCAGAACACCATCGCCACCGTCGGCCTGTTCGTGGACTTGCCGATGGAATTCAAGGGCACGCACATGAGCCGCTTCATCGAGGTGCTCCACTCGCACGGCGGGATGATTCACGTCGAGAACATCCCTGATCTGCTCGCCCGGATGCAGGAGCAGCTCAAGGCCAACACGTCACATCTCGAGATGGAGTTTCCGTATTTCATCACCAAGACGGCGCCGACCACCGGACGCGAGGGGTTGATGGACTACACCGTGCGCTTCGAGGCCAACGCCACCGGCAGCGACATTGACTTTGTGATGACTGTGCGCGTGGCGGTGACAACGCTCTGCCCCTGCTCAAAGGCGATCAGCGAGTACGGCGCGCACAACCAGCGCGGCGAGGTCACGGTGGCCATCCGATCGTCGGAGACGGTGTGGATCGAGGACTTGATCACGCTCGTGGAACAGTCGGCCAGCAGCGAGCTGTACTCGCTGCTCAAGCGCCCGGACGAAAAGGCGGTGACCGAGCGCGCCTACGAGAACCCGGTGTTTGTCGAGGATCTCGTTCGCAACGTGGTGCTTCGGCTCAAGGCGCACGAGCACGTCACCTGGTACCGGGTCGAGGCCGAGAATTTCGAGAGCATCCACAACCACAACGCCTACGCCTGCATCGAGAAGGGCTGAGATGTTGAGCCGGTTGTTCATCGCGCTGGCCATCGGCCTGGCCGTTCCCCAACCGTCGGCGCAGGTCAACGTCCAACTTGAGGCGCTCAAACGGTTGAAGGACATCGACCTCGACGCCAACCCGGCGATCAAAAAAGTGGTCCTCGACATTCTCGAGTCGTCGCGAGGCAAGGCGGCGTTCATCGAGATCGTTCGCGATTTCAAGCTGCCCGGCCACGAGGCGGAGCTGCTTCGGTACGCGCAAGCGCATCCCAACGACTCCACCGGTGTCGAGGCAATCCGTCTGCTGCTCAACGGCGACGGACGGGAACTTATCAGCGACGCCATCGACGGCGAACACGCCACCAGCACCGTCACTGCTCTGGCCAATGCGCAGGCACCCGAAGCCGCGCCGGTGCTGCTGCGCTTGGCCAAGGACGCCAAAAAAACGCTGGCCCAGCGCACGATCGCCGTCAACGGACTGGCCAAGGCTAAGCCCGGCGCCAGCGCACTGTTGACCGAGGCCAAGGCCGGACGGCTGCCGGCCGATCTTGGCTTCGCCGCCGGCAACGCACTACGCAGCGTCCGCTGGAAGGGTATTCGCGCCCAGGCGGCCAAGCTGTTCCCGCCGCCGCGGGGCCTTGGCCAAGCTCTGCCGCCCTTGGCCAAGCTCGTCGCGATGAGGGGCGACATCGCCAATGGTGAGAAAGTGTTCTTCCGGCCGCAAAGCACCTGCGCCACCTGCCACCAGATCAACGGCAGGGGCATCGACTTCGGCCCTAAGCTCTCCGGCATCGGAACCAAGCTAGGCCGCGAAGCGTTGTTTCTCTCGATCCTCGACCCTAGTGCTGGCATCTCGATCGGCTATGAAGCGTGGCTGTTGAAAACGAAAAACGGCGCCGAGGCGTTGGGCATCATCACCAGCCAGACCGACGACGAGGTGACGCTCAAGGTGCCCGGCGGCATTTCCATTACCTACAAGGCGGCGGACATTGCCAAGCGCACGCAGTTGCCGACCAGCATCATGCTGCCCGGCCTGCAGGCAACGATGACGCCGCAGGAACTGGTGGACCTGATTAGCTACCTGCACAGCCTCAAGCAGGCCAAGCCGTAGCCGGCGCCTTTACAAAACCCCGGCATCTGGCCAAGCTCCGCGCATGAAAACCGCTCGCCTGGCCCTGGCCGCCTTGGCTTTTTTTATCGTGGCTGACATGGCTCACCCGGCTCCACTCACGTTCACGGCCCGCTCGCAGGCGCTCTCAGCGATCGGCGGCGGCAAGTACAAACCGGTCGAGACGGAGGTCACCTGGGAGGCCTCCAAGACGGCTGTCGTCATCGTGGATATGTGGGACGATCACTGGTGCCCGAACGCTGCCAAGCGTGTGGCCGAAATGGCTAAACCGATGAACGAAGTGCTCCGGCTGGCCCGCGAGAAGGGCATGTTCATCATCCACGCGCCGAGTTCCACGGTCGATTTTTACCGGGACACCCCAGCCCGCAAACGAGCCCAGGATGCGCCAATCGCCAAGCCGCCGGTCGCGCTCTCAAAGGATGTGCGCTGGGGAACCAACTGGTGTTGGCCGGACAAGTTCCGAGAAACGGAACTGCCGATCGACGACTCCGACATGGGCTGCGACTGCGAGGAGGAGTACCCGATCCGGGAGGCATGGACGCGCCAGATCGACCTCATCGCGATCGACGACGAGCGCGATGCCATCACCGACAACGGCCAGGAGATGTACAACCTGCTCGCGCAGCACGGGATCGACAACGTCATCCTCATGGGTGTGCACCTCAACATGTGCGTACTCGGCCGCCCTGTCGGCATCCGGCAAATGGTCACCGTCGGCAAAAACGTTGTCCTAATGCGCGACATGACCGACACGATGTACAACCCCAAAAAGCGGCCATTTGTTAGCCACTTCGAAGGCACCGACTTGGTCGTGCAACACATCGAGAAATTCTGGTGCCCCTCCATCACCAGCAGAGCCATCACCGGTAAGGTCCCGTTCCGTTTTAAGAATGACCCGCGCAAGTAGCGGGTTGCCGGTCACAATTCCGGGCTTGAAATCAGAACGGGATTCGTTACGTTCGCGCCCCGTTTTTCGCTAAAAACGGATTTCCGATCATGCCTTTAGGAAACGATCTTCGCAAAGGAATGGCCGTCAAGCACAAGGGCGAGGTAGCCGTCGTGCTGGAGTGCCAGCACCGCACCCCCCCGAAGACGCGTGCGTTTGTGCAGGCCACGCTGCGCAGCATTCGCACCGGCAAATCGTTTGATATTCGGTTCAGTTCCACTGAGAAAGTCGATGTGATTCCGCTCGACCACCGCAAGATGGAGTACAGCTATCGCGACGGCGACGACTTCGTTTTCACCGATCCGGACACCTACGAACCTATGACTGTGACACTGGATCTCGTCGGTGATGCGGTAGACTACATGGTCGAAAACTGCCCGGTCCAGATCACGTTCATCGAAGGCAACCCGGCAGTACTGGAGCTGCCGTCAAGCGTGGTTCTCACCGTGACTAATGCGCCGGAGGGCGTGAAGGGCGATTCCACAACAAACGTGATGAAAACCGTTACCCTCGAGACCGGAAAGACCATTCAAGCACCGCTTTTCATCAAAACGGGCGAACGACTGAAAATCGACACGCGCGACGGGAAATACATGGAGCGCGTCAACAAGTAGTCCGTCGCAAACGATATTTTGTGGGCGCCCCGCTTGGCCAAGCGGGGTGTTTTTTCAGTACTCCGGCTCGAGCCTGGGTCGGAATTTATATTTTTTTGCCAGGGCCTGCACGTTTCGGAGCGACTTCATCCCGCCGGTACAGGAAGCCTCGGAGAGGCAGGCGCCCGCAGCACAGACCGCCGTCTCTAGGCACTTGGCCAGGTCCCATTCCTCGTGCAGGCCAAGCAGCATGCCCGTGCAGAAGGCGTCGCCGGCCCCGGCCGCGCCAACGATGTCCCTAGCCGGGATTCGCAATGAGGATTGCAGCACGTCTTCGCCCTTTCTCGTGCGCACGAACCCGCCCTCCGGAAAGTGGATCACCACTAGTTCGCCAACGCCCATCTGCAACAACGCGCCGGCAGCGTGCCGAAGCGCCACGGTATCCAGATTGCCATCGTCCTGTCGGATATTGAAACCGGTTGTCTTGCCCGCCTCGATTTCGTTCAGGATGCAGTAGTCGGTGTACTGCAGCGCGGGCGCGACAATCTTGGCAAAGCGATCGCTGTCCTCGCTTACGGTGTCGATGCTGGTCCGCAGCCCGGCCGCCTGTGCGGCAGCCAGCAGCTTGGCGGCCTTGGTGCCGTGCTTTTTGTCGGTGCTGTCCAACTCGTCAAGCAGGAGCAGATAACCGAGATGGAAGAACCGGGCCCTGGTTTTCTTGAAATCCAGATCGCTGCCGTTCCAGAGCGCGTTGGCTCCGCGGTTGTGAAAAAACGTCCGGTTGCCGCCCTTGGTCTCGGTCATGACATCCGTGTAGGAGGTCGGAGCATCGGAGGTTGCCTTGAGTAGCTTGGTGTCGATGCTGTGCCTGGCGCAATCCTCGAGTATCAAATTACCGAACGCATCCCTGCCAACCAACCCGGCGGCGGCAAGTGGGATGCCGGCGTCGAGTTTGGCGAGGTTGACCAGCAAATTGTACGGGGAGCCCCCCGTACCGGTGACCGTGGCCCCCGTGATGTTGGCCAATTGCTCCCGCTGCGGGTACACATCGATCATCTTCACCTGATCGATAATCCAGTTTCCACCAGCCAGAATCCCCTTGCGGGCGGGTGCTTTTGTTGCAGCGGGCATTGGAAACGAAAATCATGCCACCGGCACAGCCCAAATACCAGTCCGGAGTTGCGTTAAATCAGTTCCAGCGTATCAGCCTCAACCTTGACAGCGGCGGCCTGACCAATGAAATCAAGCCGCAACAGTATCGTGGTCATCCCGAACCGCCCTTCCACCCAGCCCTCCTGCCCCTGCAGTGGGCCGGATCTGACAATCACCCGGTTCCCCACCCCGATCGTCGGTTCCACACGAATTTCCACCTGCTGATCGAGGGCAAAAAGAATGTCGTTCAACTGCTCTTTAAATTCCTCCTGATCAGGAACTTCAAGCATGTTGGCGACGTAGTTACTCTGTGCCGCCACTTGCCGTGTTTTGCAGTTGAGTTGGAGAAAAACGTAGCCGGGGAAAAGCGGTTTTTGGAAGGTAACCACCTTGCCGCGATATTTCTTGGTGCTGCTGTAGGTCGGAAGGGTGGTAGGAAAATTATAAACTTTTCCGTGCTCGACGAGCTTCTTTTCGCAGCGCGGACGCACATGAGCCACGTACCAGTCCAGCTCCATGCTCTGCGGTGCCTCGGCGTCATCCATGACTTCCGTAAGCTCCTCCATCTCGGCGGGAAAACGTAGCCAAATTACTTGGCCAAGACAACGGCGTAGTTGCGTTTGCCCCGGCGCAACAGCAGATATTTGCCGAACAACAGGTCGCCGGACTGCAGCTTGTGCTGCTCCTCGTCGGTACGCCGGTTGTTCACGTACACGCCGCCGCCCTTGATGTCCTTACGCGCCTGACCACGCGACGGGGCCAGGCCAGCCTCGTGTAGCAGCTCCGGCAGCCAAAGCCCTTCGCCGCCAAATCGATCCAGCCCGATTTCATGCGTCGGCACCTCACCGGCGATCTCCCGAAAGGTTGCCTCGGTGATGCCGTCCAGTTCGCCGCCGAACAAAATCTCGCTGGCGCGAACGGCCTCGTTGGCCGCCGCCTCGCCGTGCACCAGGGCGGTTACTTCTTTGGCCAAGGCCTTGTGAGCGACGCGCGCTTGCGCCTGCTCCGCGTGCTGCCTGGCCAACGCCTCGATCTCGTCCCGGTGCAGGAAAGTGAAAAAATTCAGGTACCGCACCACGTCGCGATCATCGACACGTACCCAGTGCTGGTAAAACTGGTAGATACTCGTGCGGCCCGCATCGAGCCAAACGGCGCCAGCCTCAGTCTTGCCGAACTTGGTGCCGTCGGCGTTGGTGATAAGTGGGAGTGTCAGGCCAAACGCCTGGCGGTTTTGTCGGCGATGGATGAGGTCGATGCCGGCGGTGATATTGCCCCACTGGTCGCTGCCGCCGATCTGCAGTTCGCACTTGTGCCGCCCGTACAGGTGATCGAAGTCGAGCGCCTGCAGAATCATGTAGCTGAACTCGGTGTAACTGATGCCGACGTCGCGATCCTCCATTCGCGCGCGCACGCTCTCCTTGGCCACCATGGCGTTGACCTTGAAATGCTTGCCGACGTCACGCAGCACGTCGAGGAACGAGAGCGGAGCGGTCCAGTCGGCGTTGTCGACGAGCAAGGCCGCACTGGCTCCGCTGTCGAAATCGAGAAAGCTGGCCAATTGTTTTTTGACCCCCTCGATGTTGGCCTTGAGCTGCTCGTGAGAGAGGAGTTGACGCTCGTCACTCTTGCCGCTTGGGTCGCCAATCGAACCGGTCGCGCCGCCGGCGACAATGATCGGCTTGTGGCCAAACTGTTGGAAGCGGCGCAGCGCCAGCAACGGCACCAAGCTGCCGACGTGCAGGCTATCGGCTGTGGGGTCGAACCCGCAATACAGCGTCACCGACCGCTTGGCCAAGCGCTTGGCCAATCCGTCCCGGTCTGTGCAATCGGAAACCAGTCCGCGCCATTCCAGTTCCTCGATAATGTCCATAAAACGGCGCGTGTTATGGCGGCCTGGCCATTGAAAGTCGAGAGCCGACCGCTTGGCCAAGCGCTTGGCCAAAAAAACCGGGCGGGAAAACCCGCCCGGTTGCAAAACGATTGGCTGTAATGGGTTACTCGTCCGTCTTGGCTTCGTCGTCCTTGGCTTCGTC
>CAJWEP010000139.1 GCA_913030945.1 uncultured Verrucomicrobiota bacterium | reverse complement strand
CGCTGGCACCGAGGTTGGAGTTGAACCAAAGCTGGAAAACGAGTGGGTTGGGCTTATCGGCGGCCACGGAGGTTTGCAGTGTGTAGAGCGCGGCAGCTTCGCTGAAGTCTTCGAACGCCGCCTCGCGGTGCTTGACGTACACATCGAGGTCGGCCTTGTTGCCGTACTGGTATTCGGCAAGGTCGAAGTTGGCGGCGGCCTGTTGCAGCCTGAGCTGCCAAACATCCGGCTTGGCCTTGAGTCCGGCGTTGAGCAGCGCCAGCAGCGTGTCGTAACCGGCCAGCACCTCGGCCTTGATCTGCGACTCGCCGCGCTTGGTGCCGGCCTGCTGCTGGATCTGCGGCGCGCGCCACGAGGTGGCGAGGCGCTGGCGCATGGAGTTCACCAGCGTCGCGAGCGACTCGACCGGCATTTTTTCCGGCTCGCCGAACACCTGCCTGATGTCGTCGAGCTTGTACACCTCGGCGAAGCTGTGCGCGCCCTCGAAGGCGGTGACGATGGCCCGCGGCTTGGGCGGATCGATTGGCAGCCTGGCCAGGCGCCTGAGAATCTCGTCCAGTTCGCGCAGGTTGCGCTTTTGTTTCGCCCGGGTGAGCGGCGTGCCGCTTGGCCGCGGTGGGATGTAAACCGACACACCAACAGTGGGCATGCGAGGCTTTGCGCCACCGTTGGGGTTGCGGGACTGTGCCCAGCCACCGAGCAGTTTGTCGGCAATGCGCTTGGCCAATGACGGGTCGAGTTCGGCCAGGCGTTCGATCTCATCGAGCGCCTCGACAGTTTTCCTGTTCTTCAAGAGTGTTTCGGCGAGGGCAGCCATGACACGGGTGCGGCGGCTTTCCGGCAGGGCGGCGAGCCAGTCGGCTCCCGGGGCGTGCTCGATGACGAGCGCCGGGGCGATCGGTTTGTAGCGGCTGGAATTTTGCTGGGCCAATCGGCGTTGCTGCTCATACACCGGGTCATAAATCGTCGAGCTGCGATTCACGATTATTTGTGAATTTTTCGCGGTGTTCTCGGCTTCGACGAGCCACGCCTCGGCGGCGATGGTCAGCGGGAGCTGCCACTTGGCCAGGTTGCCGCCGTCCGCGTCCAGCAGCGCATTGATGATTTGCTTGAGGCTGCGGAGGTTTTCACCGCGCGCGGAAAAGTTGGTGCTGCGCACATTGCGCTGCACATCAGACTGGACGAGTTGGATCAATTTCAACCCCGGCCCACCTTCACGGAACTGCCCGCTCATCCAGTCCTCGGCCCTGGTCTTGGGCAGTTTCGCGATGAGCGAAAAGCCGCGCTTGATGCCGTCGAGCCGCTTGGTGTCGTCCTCAATGGTTGCGATCAATTTTTCGTTGGCCTTCCACGCGGCGGACAAGTTGGGCGGACTCGGCTGGCCGCTCCACAGCTTGTGCAGCAGGTCGGCGCGCATCTCGAGTGCCCAGTCCTCATCGCTGTCCGGCACAAACTTCAGCGCGATCCTGGCTTGGGATTTGGTTGCCAATGGTTGCAGTAGTTGCGCGGCACGCTTGCGGCCGTCCAGTGTGTCGGCGCCGAACCGGCCGATGCCGGCCTCGAGCCGCTTGGCCAGGCGCGACAGGTTTGGCTGGCCCACGCCGCGCAGCAGGTTGGCCAGCGAGGCGATGTCGGCATCGTTGGACTCGGTCGGGGCTAGTTTCAAAATCTCGACGAAATCCTCCTGCGTGAGCATCGGGCGAGGCTTGTTGGTGGGACGCGTCGGGATCGGCGCGCCGCTCGGCATCGGCGGTATGCTGGCCGGTGGCGGTGGAGTGGAGGAACCGGTGGCGGGTGTCCGGAGCAGGGCAGTGATGAGGTGGCGGTACGCCTTTTCGGCGGAGCCGTCGAATGGTAGTGACTGGATGTGTTTGCCCAGTTCCTCCCAGCGTCCGGCGTTGGCCAGGCGCCGGAAGCGCTCCGCCGCCGCCTTGGCCTTGTCCTTTTGCGGTTCGGCTTTTTTTGTCAACTCATCGAGCGCGTTGAGGATACCGTCCGGCGTGCGGTCAAACTTCACCGCCGTCAACGCGGCGTGCAGCTTTTCCTGCGGTGTCTTTGGCTTGGGTGGGGTGGTTGTCTTGCGGGCTGTTGGCGGCGTGCCGCTGCGGTTGGGGGCGATTATTGGTTGGGGAGTCCTTGCCGGGGCCGTGATGGCGCCTTTTGCCGGCAGACGACGAATCGACTTTGGGGGCACACCGGGCTTCACCCTGACGGCGGGAGTTAAGATGGTTCTCGGGCTTGGCTTGGCGGGCGCTTGGCCAAGCGCAACGAACGGCAGCAGGCCCAGGCCAAGCGCAAGAAGGGTGAAGCGGCGTGTCATCTCGGAAGTTCCTTTGGAGCAAAAAAGAGCCGACTCACGTCGGCTGCTTTGGTTCGAAATTCAAATTGACGTTCAACCGATCAGGAGCCTTTGCCGTCGGGGCGTTTGCCGACGCTGGCTCCGCGGGCGTCCTCCTTCTTTTTCATGGCCTTGGGCTTGTTGCTCTTCTTTTGTCCTCGGCACTTCGAGCAGACGTTCTTGTTGCCCTCACACTTCTTTGGCAGCGGCAAGGCCTGCACCTCGGACAAATCCATGCGGGCCAGCCGCACGACGGCCTCGAGGTTTTTCTGGTGATCCTCCGATGCCTTGGCGTCGGTCTTGGCGGTTTGCTCGGCGAGCAGGCGGAAGTTCTGGCGCGCCTTCTCGAGCGGCTCCTTCCATTCCTCCTTCTCGGCCAGCTCAAGGCGCATCAGCCAGCCGGTGTAGTACTGCGCGCTGGCGAGTGAGGATCGAATCTTGCTCTCCAGTTCACTGTCGTCGCCCCTGGCGGTCTCGTCGAGGAGATGCTCCATCGAAAGCATGGCTTCCGGCAGTTCGCCGACGTAGATGCGGGCGTTGGCGCGGGCGAGTTGCAACTGCTGCCGCTTGGCGGTCTCGGTATCCGGCAGGGCGGCGAGGGCGTCGTTATAGGCATCAATCGCCTGTTGCCACTGCTTCTTGGCCTCGAAATCCAAAGCGGCTTGGATGTTTGCCTTGGCTTCCTCGCGCGCGAGTCCGGCTTGGCCGGGGCCGAAGTGGTAGGCCAGCAACGCCACGGGAGCGAGCGCCCACAGGAAGATAAGAAGGTTCTTTTTCATGTTTTTACTGTGTGATTAAGCCTATTTTGCTCGACGACTTCGTCCACTCTGCCACGGGCTTCCGAAGAACGCAAGGCCCACGGGCAGCAATGCGAGCAGCCCGGCACCGGTGGCGATGCAGCCCAGCGCCAGTTCGCGGCGGCCCTTTTCGCCGGGGTCGACGAGGTTGCGCACGCCGGCCAACTCGGCCAGTTGCGTGGTGGAAATCTGCACGTCGTTGACGTCCACGTACTCGCCGCCCAGGCGCTTGGCCAACTGCCGCAACACGCGGGCATTTTGCCTCGACATGTGGCCGTCGATGAACACGCCGCGGCGCGGATCGCCCACACCGGCCACAAGCACCCGGTTGATCGAGGGCGGCAGCCTGGGCAGGCCGATGTCCGGCACGGTGTCGCCGTCGCTGACGACCAGCAGCGTGGTGCTGCCCGGTTCCCAGCCCTTGGCCAGGCGCACCGACTCCTCGATGCCGTCGATCAGGCTCGTCTTGCCGGGATCGAACGCCATGTCGAGCGGCAGGTCGTCGAGGATGTTCTTGACGACGTTCAGGTCGTGCGTGTCCACCACGACCGGCTTGGCCCCGGTGAAAAACGCAACGACGCTGATCCGCACCTGGTCGAGCGCGATCCGCTCGAAGAGCGACAGCAACACCTTGGCGCCGCGCTGGGAGCGCGTGCGTTTCTTTTGCTTGCTGGAATCGAAACCGCCGTCGTCGAGTTGCATGCTCGGCGACACATCCCACGCGATGACCAGGTGCCGGTAGCCGCCGTCGGGAATCTTGTCGTAGCTCGCCACGCGCGGCCGGATGAAAAACAGCGTGACCAAGCCCCACGCCATGGCGGTCAGCGCGAGCACGCGCACCGTCGGCGCGAGGCGCGTCCACACCCGAGCTTGGCCAAGCGGGCCGAAGGCCAGCCGTGCCACCCGTTGCGTGCGGCGTGCGTGCCACGCTTCCGCCAACACGGCGAACACGCCGGTGCCCAGCGCCGCCCAAATAGCCAAGGTAGCTGCATCCGTCGTGATGTCAGGAATGTTCATCGACGGGTCACCATGGCGTGAATCTTATGCCGAAGAGCGAGAGCAGTTGCAGGCCGAGCAGTGACAGGCCGGCGAGGGCGAACGGGCGGAAATTGTCGGCCGGGATCGGTGCCTCCGGCTCAAACTTGGCCGGGCGCATCGAGTCGATTCGCTCGAACACCGTCTGCAGCGCGGCGGGATCGCCCGCGACGAACGCCTCGCCGCCGGTGCGGGCCGCGATCTCGTACACCTCCTGCTGCGGTTGGCCGGTGGCCACATGAATGTAGTACACCACGATGTCGGCGCCGCGCAGATCGGCGGCAATCTTGTCGCCCTGTCCGCGCAGGTCGGCGCTCATGCCGTCGGAAATCAGGATGATCATCCGGTCGCCCTCCGGTCGGTCGGCGAGGATGCGGTACACCGAGCGCAGCGCGAGGCCGATGCGCGTGCCGCCCATGTACGACGGCATGGCTTCCGGTTTCATGAACGGCGCCGAGTGCTTGAGCGCGGAGAGATCCTGCGTGAGCGGCACCCAGTGCAGCACCTCGGTGCCGAACAGCGTCACGCCGAAGGCGTCGCCCTCGCGATGGCCGACAAACTCCTGCAGCGCCTCGACCGCCTTGTCGCTGCGCCGCCCGTCGCCAAACGTTGCCGTCATGCTGCCGGACACATCGAGCACGAACTCGATGTTCGAGAGCACGCGCTGGTTGCCCTGGCTGAGCGGCCGTTGCGGCCCTGCCAGCAGCACGATCGCCACCGCCAGCAGCAGCGGCGCACCGAGGTTGGCGATTTTAACGACGCCCTCGAGCCAGCGGCCGCGCTTCGCGCCGGCGTGGTCGAACGGCATGGCCAGCACGGTGCCGCGCCGCCGCCATTCCCAGACCAGTAGCAGTACCGGCAGCGCCAACAAAGTCAACACGGCTGGATGGGCAAAAGTCATTCGGTGCGATTTTCTGTGGGGCGACGGTATGGCTCGAGCAGGGCAGGGATGTCCACGGTGGTGGTGCCGGGTGGGCGGTGCAGCCAGTCCTCGAGGCCGCGCAGCAGCGGGCCGGCCTCGTCGTGCTCCTTGAGTTGGTGGTGCAGTTCGGCCACGCCGCCGTCCTCCGGCAGGTCAAGCCGCTCGCGCCAGTGGGAGAAAATCATGCGCTCAAGACGTGCGCGGCCGTCGGTGTCGAGCGTGCCGTTGGCGGCCTGCTCGACGAGCGGCCGCAGTCGCTCGGCCAGGTCCGGTGCGTCATCGTCGTCCGCTTGGCCAAGTGGCGTTTTCTTTTTACGGCCAAGCAGAAACAGCGGCCAGGCGGCGATGAACCACACGACTCCCAAGCCAATCAGCCAGGTGGTGTAGCTGCCTGGCAACGACAGTCCGCCGGTCTCGTCCTCGATCAGTTTGCCGTCGTGATCCTCCGGCAGGATGCTGCGGATGCGCACGGTGATCGGCGGGAGATTTGTTGGCACGGTGCCGTTGGCATTGCGGAGGAATTTGGCCAGGTCGTACTCGCCCGGCACGAAGCCGAAGTAGCGCAGGTCGTACCGCTTGTCGGTGCCGTGCGGGAGTATGTCGTGGACGCGGACGATGATTTTTGATTTATCACCGACCGGCGCGGCCTCGAGTTGGTCGCCGGAGAGGATCACCATCCGGCTGCCCTCCATGCCGACCGGAATGATCCCGAGCGGTGTGCTGGTATCCTGTGCAGGCGGCTTGGCCAAGCCGGTGTAAGTGATGGCGGCAAGGAGCCCAAGCTTGGTCAGGCGGCAATTCATCGTGTGCCCCTCCCGAGGCAGTCACGTTTGCGCAGGAAACCGCGCAGCCGGTGCAGGAACGGTTCGTTCACCGGCAGCTCGAGATGGTCGATGCCACCCCGGCGCAGCTCGGCGGCGGTGTCGTCGTCGCGGAACCAGTGGCTCCAGCCGTGGCCGACAAACGCCCCGCCGGTTTCGGCTTCTTCACCTCGAAAAATCCCGGCGCGCAACCGGCCGCGCTCGACGGGATCGGTGAGTTGGAGCGCTACGCAGTCGTGCTCCTGTGCGAGCCGCTTGAGGCGGGTGGCGGCTTCCGGCTGGCGCAGATCGCTCAAGACGATGAGCATTGCCCGGTTCGTGAGCACGGCGGAAAGTTGATCAAGTTTCTCGACGAGTGTGGTCTGCTCGTCGAATCGATAGTGGCGCAACTGGTGCAGCCAGAGGAACACGCGGTACCGCGACAAGCTTGGCCGGGCGTCAAGGACGCGTTCGCCGCAGCCGACCATGCCGACCGGGCTCATGCGGGCGAGCGCGGCCAGCGCCAACCCGCCGGCGATCTGCACCGCCCAGGCGTATTTACTCATGCTCGTGGAGGCGACGCACATCGAGCCGGAGGTGTCGACGAGTAGATAAATCGGCATCTGCTTGGGTGCCTCGTACTCCTTGATGAACGGACGGCCCATGCGCGCGGTGACGCGCCAGTCGATCTGCTTCACCGGGTCGCCGGCCTCGTACGGGCGGCTCTGCGCGTATTCGATGCCGGAGCCGGTGAACGGCGACGAGTCGGTGCCGTACTGCAGGCTGTCGGCAAGCCGCCGCACGGCGATGGAGAACTGGCGTCCGTCCAGTCCATCGCACGATTCGAGGCTGCCGGTGAGCGGTTTCATCTGCGCTTGGCCAAGGGCCGGGATGTCAACCGGCCTCGGAGAGAATTTCCTTGAGCACGCTCACGCCGGAGACACCCTCAGCCAGCGCCTCGTACTTGAGCCGGATGCGGTGCAGCAACACGTCCTCGGCCAGCGCGTACAGATCCTCCGGCACGACGTAGTCGCGGCCGTGGATGAAGGCGCGTGCCCGCGCGGCCTGGATCATCGCCAGCCCGGCTCGCGGGCTGCCGCCGATCTCGATGCTCGGATGGCGGCGCGTCCGGCGCACCACCTCGACGGTGTGTTTTTGGAACACGTCACTCACGTGCACCTCCTGCACGGCGGCCATCATCCCGACCAGGTCGGCGACGGTGGACACCGGTTTTTTGTTGAGCAGGTCGAACGCCGTTCGCGGCACCGCGCCGCCGTCCGTTCGCTGGAGGCCAAGCGTTAGGCTGCGCCGGAGCACGTCCTCCTCCTCGCCGGAGGACGGGTAGTCGAGCCGGTGGCACAGCATGAACCGGTCGAGCTGCGCCTCCGGCAGCTCGAACGTGCCGCTCTGCTCAATCGGGTTTTGCGTGGCGATGACGAGGAACGGCGCGGGCAGCGTGTGCGTCTCGTTGCCGATGGTGACCTTGCGCTCCTGCATCGCCTCGAGCAGCGCGCTCTGCACCTTGGGTGCGGCGCGGTTGATCTCATCAGCGAGCAGCAGGTTCGTGAAGATTGGCCCGAGGTGCGTGGTGAACTCGTTGTTGCGCTGGTCGAGCACCTCCGAGCCGAGGATGTCCGACGGCAGCAGATCGATGGTGAACTGCACGCGGCTGAAGCGCAGATCGATGGCGTTGGCGATCGTCTGCACCAGCAGTGTCTTGGCCAGGCCGGGCACGCCCTGCAGCAGCAAATGCCCGCCGGTGAATAGCGCGATCAGCAGCCTTTCGACGACCGTGTCCTGCCCCACCACCACCTCCGCGACGCGCTGGCGGACCTCCGTTACGAGATTGGATTGAACCGTTTCCATATTTTTGAAGTGAGCCTCTTGGGCAAGAGGAAGTTTTTGCGGTGCGAAGCTTACGCCCACAATCCCGCTTGGCCAAGCGCGGGATACGAAATACCTGTTGCCAACTGCAGACTCGGGGCATAGCTTTCGCTCCGTGAATCGATCCAGATCAAACCGCGCCGCTTCGGCTCCGCTTGGTTTCACTCTGATCGAGTTGCTGGTGGTCATCGCCATCATCGCGATCTTGGCTGGGTTGCTCTTGCCGGCTCTGGCCAGGGCGAAGGAGAAGGGGCGGTCGACCGCTTGCCTGAACAATCACAAGCAAATTGGATTGGCTTTCATGATGTACGTGGACGACTTCGAGACGTTCCCGATCCACCCGACGTGGTCAACATGTGGTGGGAAGCTGGGCCTTGGCCCCGGCTACCAAAGTAACAACAGGAGCATCGCCGACTTCGACAAACGGCCGCTGAATAAATATACCGCCACGGCGGAAGTGTACCGTTGCCCGAGTGACGACGGCGACGTGCTGCACCCGGAGCACTTCCCCAGGCGCGAGCCGGCCATGCCTAAAACCTGTTATAATTATTACGGCACGAGCTATCTGGTCCAGTGGTCATGGGATGGTTTTGGTGTTCAGCACGTCACAGCTAGTCCGGGGCAAAAGGCGTTGACCGAGTCCGAGTTGTCCAAGGCTCCCACCACGAAACTAATCCAGGCCGACTGGCCATGGCATGGCAACAGGATTGAAAGGTCGCAGAAAACCCAGTGGCACAAGCTGGGTGTCCGGGGGTTGAACACCCTCTTCGGCGACGGCCACGCCGCGATCTTCGTTTTCCCTCGGGACTTGCACAACTGGGGAGGCCGCACTCCCGACCCCGCCAACGGCTTCTGGTAGGCCAAGCGCTTGGCCAAGCGGATGAGGGAAGAGAAAATGGCACTCCCGAGAGGATTCGAACCCCTGACCTAGTGTTTAGGAATTGGCCAGAATATTAATTTCAAATCCCGCCAAATATCGTTTAACCAACGTATTTGAGGGTGATGCGAAATAACCACTTAAGAGTTTCCTCTTAAAAAACTCACACCATACCCTCAAACCGCTGGAATTGTCGGCACCAATTTGGCACCAAGCTCAAGACTTACTTTTAGACAGCCGCACACCCAGCAACATAACCGCCACTACAAAAGTGGGAATTATGAAATGTTTCATGGCCCCACCAACTTCACCCGGTAATATTGCTTCTGGAAAAGTGCTTTTCGCCAATCAGTGAATTCAACCGAGCTTCCGGTGCCTTGGATTTCGCCTATCTCGCCCCACTTCTTTAAGTCATGTGAGACTTCAATGATGTAGATAGAATCTGATTTAGTTTGGAAGGTTATCGAGAACGGAACTGCAATTTTAGAGAAACTATTAATGATTAAATCATTAGAACTAGCTCCCTCCACTTCAAAGAGTAATTGGGATTCTCCACTCCGAGTCTCTTCTCCGTTTGCGGCAAGCTTGCCTGAAAAATCAAAGCCC
>CAJWEP010000138.1 GCA_913030945.1 uncultured Verrucomicrobiota bacterium | reverse complement strand
GGGCAGACATCGTCGCAGCCCATCAGGCCCATGCAACCGAAGACGCCTTCATCGGTTGAGACCAGTTCAAACCAATCCTCGCTGCCCCGCTCATCACGCGGATCCAGCATGAACCGGCCGATGCGGTTGAGGGCGGTGGCGCCGAGGAAGTCCTCGCGAATGTTCGCCGTGCCGCAGCCGGCGACGCAGCAGCCGCACTCGATGCAGCGGTCGAGTTCGTAGATTTTCTCGGCGGTCTCGTTGTCCATCCGCTCCTCCTCGGCGGTGGGATCGAATTTTTTCTGCGTGTGGATCCATGACTCAACGCGCTCGGACATGCCGCGGAACCACGTGCCTGTGTCGACGGAGAGGTCACCAATGAGCTTGAACGCCGGCATGGGGGCGAGGGTGATGGTGGTGGGCAACTCGGCGGTGAGGGTGCGGCAGCCGAGGGTGGGGCGGCCGTTGATCATCATGCCGCACGAGCCGCAGACACCGGCGCGGCAGACGAAATCAAACTGCAGGTCCGGCGCCTGTTGTTCACGGATGCGATGCAGCGCGACGAAGAGGTTGAGCCTCGGCGTTTCCTCGAGTTTGTAGTCAACGAAGCCGGGCTTGGACCCGGGGTCGGACGGGTCATAGCGGAAGATGCGGAATGTCAGTTGCCGGGCCATGTCACGATTCCTTTGTTGAGGCGTACTCGACCATTTCCTTGAGCTCCGCGCCGATCGGGGTGGCGGTTTCGTGCCAACCCTGTTTGATCCATTCCTGCTTCACGTTGTCATTGTATTCCTGGACGGACTGTTCCATCGGGATGTTGGTGGCGCCGCCGTAGCCGCGATGTCCTGGAGGGCTTTCCAGCAGGCCAACCGGCTCGTAGCTGATATCCGGCTCGGCTGCGCCCTCGGGCCAGCGGGCCAGTGTGCGGTTGAGCCACTCCTTGTCGTTGCGCTCGGGGTAATCCTCGCGGGAATGGCCGCCGCGACTCTCGGTGCGCAGCAACGCGCCCTTTGCCACGCACAGGCCAAGCTTGATCATGCCCGGCAGGCGCAGGGCCAGGGCCACCTCGGGGTTCGCGCCCCTGGTGGAGGAACGCAGCTTTAGGTTTTGCGCGCGCTGATACAGATCGCGCAGGGTGTCGACAGCCTCGGCGAGTTCGTCGCCTTTCCGGAAGATGCCGACTTTGTCCTGCAGTGTTTCCTGCATGATGTTGAGCAGTTCGTCCGCGTTTTCGTTCGCTTGGCCAAGGCCGTCGCCAAGCAGGGCATCGATGCGTTCCTGCTGCACGGCCACCGCCTTGGCGGCCAAGCCGGCGTCGAGCGAAAGTGTCTGTTTGCTGGCCCATTGGCCAAGGCGTTCGCCGCAGAACATTCCGGCCACGACGGTCTCGGCGAGGCTGTTGCCGCCGAGGCGGTTCATGCCGTGCATGTCCCAGCAGGCCGACTCGCCGACGCTCCACAAGCCCTCGAGGCCGTAGGCGTGGCCGTCCTTGTTCACGCGGATTCCGCCCATGCTGTAATGCTGCGTGGGGCGCACCGGCACTAGTTCCTTGATGGGATTGACACCGAGAAAATACATGCAGATGTCGTACACCTCGCGCAGTTTGGTGCGGAGGTGTTGCTCGCCGAGGTGGCGTAAATCGAGCCACAGGTGGTCGCCGTCCGGGCTGGGCACGCCCTTGCCCTTTTGAATGTGCTCAGCCATGCGGCGGCTGACCACGTCGCGGCTGGCGAGCTCCTGTTTCTCCGGTTCGTAGTCCGGCATGAAGCGGTATTCGTCCACGTCGAGCAACAGGCCGCCGTCGCCGCGGCAGCCCTCGGTCACGAGAATATCTGTCGGCACGATGCCGGTGGGGTGGAACTGCACCGCCTCCATGTTGCCCATCGGCACGATGCCGGTGTCCAGCGCGATGGACTGGCCGGTGCCCTGGTTGATGATGGCGTTGGTGCTGTACTTGTACACACGGCCGAACCCGCCGGTGGCAATCACTGTGGCCTTGGCCAGGTAAGACTTGAGGGCGCCGGTGCGCAGGCAGCGCACCACGGCGCCGAGGCATCGCGTGCCGTCGTGGATCAGGGAGATGGCCTCCATGCGGTCGTGCACCGTGATGCCCAGTTGCACGACCATGTTGTCCATTGTGTAGAGGACCGTATGGCCGGTGCCATCGGCCGTGTAGCAGGTGCGCCAGCGGGAGACGCCGCCAAAGTCGCGGTGCATGATGAGCCCCTCCTTGTCGTGTGGCTCCTCCAGCGTCACCTTCTTGCCCTTGATGAAGTAATCGGCCGGGCCGCCCTTGACTCGTGTCCATGGTACGCCGTGATGGGCCATCTCGCGCATCGCAACGGGGGCGGTGTCCGCAAAAATCCGGGCCACCTCCTGGTCGCAGCCCCAGTCGCTGCCCTTGACAGTATCCAGCCAGTGCAACTCCTCGCTGTCGCCCTCTCCCTTGGCGCAGTTGCCCAAGGCCGCCTGCATGCCACCCTGGGCCGCACAGGAATGGCTTCGGCGCGGCGGCACCAGCGAGAGGATAACGACCTCGTTGCCCTCGGCAGCGGCGGAGATGGCCGCGCGTTCGCCCGCAAGGCCCGCTCCGATAACCAGTACATCTGTGGTGATCAAGTCGCTCATCCCTGTTCTCCTCCCGTTGGCAAAAGAAATGCGAGTGGCGGGTCAAGCACACCGGCCATCACCAGCAGTGTGATGAAGCCGATGATGAGAAAAAACCAGAGCACCACTTTTTCCGCGATGTGCGCCATCCGCCGCGTGATGCGTTTGCCAATGACGGGGATACGCGAGCCCAGCCCCCATTTCACAGTCACACGGTACAGCCCGATGCCTGCATGCAGTTCCACCATGTACAGCAGCACCGCGTACAGCAGCCACATGCCGTCCTTCACGCGTGCCATCGTCTCGGCGGCATTGATGCCCACTTTCTCCAGACCCAAGGTGTTTTGAATCACATCCGCCCCGACGACAAACAGGTGAATGGAGCCCAGCGCGAGGATGATCATCCCCGAGCGCACCTGCCAGATCCAAAGACTGGTCTCCTCGTGCGGCCGCACCTTCTCGAGTTCCGCCCGATCCTCCTTCGAGATGTTCCACTCGCTGCCGGAGATATCGTCACCCAGTTTTTTGAGGCGTTTTCGCTCCACAAGCTTGGCCGGGATTTTCCGGCTGGCGGTGACGAAATGAACAAAGAAAACAACGGTCACGAGTACCACTGTCGGCTGAGCCAACCAATAGTGCTCGAACATTTCTGCGATAAAGTTAAATCCACGTTCACCAGTGAGAATGGTGCTCACGAAAAACATGTGACCCCACATGAACAGCGCGAGGAATACGCCCGTGCCGGTGCTGATGGCGTCCAGCTTCCACTGCCGACGCGCCCGTTCTCTGGCGGCCACCAATTCCCCCTCGGGATGAGTGATTTCGTTACTCATAGTTGACTGTCCCTATTCCTGCCGGCGAATAAAATGCGCCTTCTAAGAGGCGTAGGCTATGGATTGTGTTTGCCATTAAGGATCCCATCCGCCGAAAGGGACGTGCAATTGTTTAGAACGGCGCCCACCCGGAATCAAGAAAGTTCCGCCAAAACCACCAAATCATTCGTCGATGAACTGTATGCCCGGTCAAGTACGATTACTAACTGTCCATTTTTTTTTGCCACGTTACAGTGCTGCGCGAAATGAACCGGGCAATTCACAAGGCCAGTTTCCTGTTTCTCGCCGCCGGGCTGGTGCTTGGCGGCTGCAAGACTCCGTCGATCCAGCCGACCGCACCCCAGGCTGTCTTCCGGCCTGCCAAGCTTGAGGCGATTGATGCGGCGATCGAGCGCGCCATCGCCGCCGGCAAGGCACCGGGCGCGGTGGTGCGCATCGAAAACAGCGGGGCGGTCTATCAAAAATCGTACGGAGCCAAGGCGGTCGAGCCGGTGTCGCTGCCGATGAGCGATGACACCATTTTCGACGGCGCATCGCTGACCAAGGTCATCGCCACCACGCCGGCCATCATGCTGCTTGTCGAGCGCGGTAAACTCCGGCTCGACGACAAGGTGAGCCGCTGGATTCCCGGCTTCGAGGCCCACGGCAAGGGGGCTGTGACGGTCCGGCACCTGCTCACGCACACCTCCGGGCTGCGGCCCGGCATCTCGGCCAAGCCGGCGTGGAGCGGCGTGGCCAAGGCCATCGACTTGGCCAAGGCCGAGCGGTTGACCGCCCAGCCCGACACCAAGTTTCGCTACAGCGACATCAACTTCATCCTGCTCGGCGAGATTGTGCGGCTGGCCTCCGGGCAGCGGCTCGACGTGTTCGCTGCCGCCGAGATTTACCGCCCGCTTGGCATGCACGACACCGGATTCCTGCAGCCCTTGGCCAAGCGCGCCCGTGTCGCCCCCACCGAGCGGGTCGATGGCACTATCCTGCACGGCATCGTCCACGACCCGACATCCCGGCGCATGGGCGGCGTCGCTGGTCATGCCGGGTTGTTCACCACTGCCGCTGACCTGTCGCGCTTTGCCCACATGATGCTCAATGGCGGCCAACTCAACGGCCGGCGCATTTTCAAAAAGGAGACGGTTCAATTGATGACCTCGGTGCACACGCCCAAAGGCATGAAGGCCGAGCGCGGTCTTGGCTGGGACATTAACTCGCCGTACTCGAGCCCGCGTGGCAATCATTTCAAAGTCGGCGGCTACGGGCACACAGGCTGGACTGGCGGCTCGCTGTGGGTTGATCCCGTCACCCGAACCATCGTCATCCTCATGACCAGCCGCACGCATCCCGACGGCAAGGGCAACGTCATCGCGCTGCGACGCGAAATCGCCACCTTGGTTGCTGAGTCGTTGCGGGGTTTTTCGTTCGGCAGCGATGAATCGGGCGTGCTGAACGGCGCCGACGTGTTGCGGCGCCGAAAAAACATTTTGCCGAAGGGCACGAATATTGGCCTTATCACCAACCACACCGGCCACGATGGCCAACGCCGCTCGACACTCGATTTTTTGAGCGGATCGAAAGAGGTCGAACTCAAGGCGCTGTTCAGTCCCGAGCACGGGCTGTACGGCAAACTCGACCAGAAAGTCGGCGACGCCATCGACACCAAGACCGGCCTCAAGATTTACAGCCTCTACGGCAAGAACCGCAAACCGACACCGGAGCAACTCGCCGGGCTCGACGCGCTGATCTTCGACATACAGGACATCGGCTGCCGGTTTTACACCTACATTTCAACAATGGGCCTGGCGATGGAGGCAGCGGCGGACGCCGGTGTGAAATTCATCGTGCTTGATCGAGTGAACCCGATCGGTGGCGTCACCGTCGCCGGGCCGGTACGGCTTGGGCCGAGCCAGTTCATCGCCTACCACGACATCCCGGTGCAGCACGGCATGACCGTCGGCGAGCTGGCGCGGATGATCAACGCTGAGCGCACGCTGGGTGCCAAGTTGCAAGTCGTGAAAATCGAGGGCTGGAAACGCGACCAACTGTTCGATACCACCGGCCAGCCATGGACGAACCCGTCGCCCAACATGCGCAGCCTCACCCAGGCGCTGCTTTACCCTGGCATCGGCCTGCTCGAGACCGCGATGTCCGTCGGCCGTGGTACCGACACGCCATTCGAGGTAATCGGCGCGCCGTACATCGATGACGTGAAATTGGCCAGTCAACTCAACGCACTTGGCCAGCCGGGCGTCCGGTTCGTGCCGATCCGCTTCACGCCCGACTATAGTGTGCACAAGGACGAGTCGTGCGGCGGCGTGAACATCATCATCACCGACCGCCACAAACTGCGCGTCGTGCCACTGGGCATTGACATTGCCCGCGTGCTGCACGAGCTGTACCCAAAGAGCTTCCCTCTGGCCAAGGTCGGCCGGCTTCTCTGTCACCCGTCGACCCTCGAGGCGCTTGGCCAAGGCAAAACCCTCGTCCAGATTGAGGCTCTCTGGAAAACCGAACAGGTCAAGTTCGCCTCCCGCCGGGCAAAATATCTCCTGTACAAGTAGCAGAGAACAGCGCCGCCGGCGTTTTTTGATCGTGAGAGTTTGACCGCACTTCAAAGGAAACCGTCTTCAAAATTGCGGTAACTATTTGGCCGTACAGGTTTCTTTTTTGCGGAGGGCTTTTTCCTGGCGGTTGGTTTCGGCGCGGAGGAGGGCTTCGGGCTGCCAGCCTTTGCGCTGGGCGTACTCGGCGAGGGCGAACAACTCCCTGGCCAGGGTGGTCTTGGTGTAGCGCTGCTTGGCCGGCTTGGACAGGGGCTTGTCGGAGAGTTTGTTTTTGCGCGCCTTCTTGATGAGTTTCTCGGCGCGCTGCAGTGACGGCAGGTGGCGCGGGATGCCGTCGAGCACGGAGGGGCGCTCGTGCTGGGTGCCCTTCTTTTCCTCACGCTTGATTTTTTCCCACTGCGTCCAGACGGCGTCGACGTCTTTCGCGTTGGAGTCGCCGAAGACGTGCGGGTGGCGGCGGATGAGCTTTTCGGTGATGGTGCGGGCGGCCTGCTCGAAGTCGAATGCCTCTCTCTCCTTGGCCAGTTGGCAATGGAAGACGACCTGCAGCAGGAGGTCTCCGCATTCCTCGAGCATCTCGTGGTCGTCGCCGGCCTCGATGGCGTCGATCAACTCGTACACCTCCTCGACGGCGTGGAAGCGGATCGATTTGTGATCCTGCTCCCGATCCCATGGGCAGCCGCCCGGGCCGCGCAGCCGGGCCATGACCTCGATGAGCTCGTCGATCGCCGGTTTGCGTTTTTTGGGTTTGCGCTTGGCTGGCATGTCACAGGATGACGAGGTCGTTGCGGTGGATGATCTCGATGCCCTTGAGTTTTCGGGCGCGGATTTCGTCGGCATCGAACCGGCTGATGCCGCGCGAAAACTCGGTGCCGTTGAGGTCGCAAATGCATACGACATCGCCCCTGGCAAAGTCGCCGTTGCATCTGGCAACGCCGGGAGGTAGGAGGCTTTTGCCCTTGTCGCGCAGGGCGTCGCGCGCGCCGTTGTCCACCCATAGGGAGCCCTTGGGATGATGGAAAAAGGCGATGCGCCGCTTTCGGCCCTTGAGACGGCCGGGACGCGGGACAAAAAAAGTCCCCTCGTCCTGGCCGCCGAGGATGTTGACGAGGGTGCGTTTTTTTTGGCCGGAGGCGATTACCATCGGGATGCCGGTGCGCACGGTCATCTTGGCGGCTCGCAGTTTGGCCTGCATGCCGCCGACGGCGGTGGCGCTGGCTGTGCCGCCGGCCAGTTTCTGGATGTCAGCGTCGATCTTCTCGACGACCGGGATCGTGCTTGGCTTTTTCCTGCCAAAGTTTTTCACCAGGCCATCGACGGTGGTGAGGATGACGAGCAGGTCGGCCGGCAGCAGGCAGGCAACCAGCGCCGCGAGCCAGTCGTTATCGCCAAATTTCAGCTCGGTGTAGCTGACGGCATCGTTCTCGTTGACGATCGGCACGACGCCCTTGTCCAGTAGCGAGACGAGGGTGTTACGGGCGTTTAGGTGGCGATCTTTGTCCTCCAGGTCGTCGTGCGTGAGGAGCACCTGGGCAACCTGCATGTTGTGCTTGGCAAACAGTTCCGTGTAGGTGGACATGAGCCGTGACTGGCCCACGGCGGCGCAGGCCTGCAGGTCGGACAGGTCGGTGGGGCGCCTGTCCATCTCGAGCACGCCCATGCCGGCGCCGACAGCGCCGGACGACACGACGATGACCTCCCGGCTGGCTTGGCGCTGCGTCGCCACCTGGGCGACCAGTTGCTCGATTTGGCCGGGATCGATCTGCTTGCTGCGGCTGGTCAGGATGCCGGTGCCAAACTTGACCACCAGGCGGCTGGTTTCTTTCAGCGACTCTCGCTCCATCAGACGCGCCTTGGGCTAAAGGCAACCGGCCGCGCTGGCAAGCAAAACCAGCGGTCAAGTGCCTGGCCAGGCGTGTGAAGAAAGGTTGCCCGGCGGCGCAGGCTGCGTACACTGCGCCGCACATAAAACCATCACTTGGCCAAGTTTTCATGAAATCATTAATTGTATCTGCCGTGGTCGCCGGATTCCTGGCGGCATTGACCCAGACCCACGCCGATTGGCCTCAATGGCGCGGCCCGGGTGGCCAGGGCCACGCCGACGCCTCCAAGCCGCCGACCGAGTGGAGCGAGGTGAAAAACGTCTCGTGGCGAATCGAGCTGCCCGGGCGCGGCTGGTCGTCGCCGGTCATTCTTGGCAACCAGGTCTGGGTGACGGCAGCACACGAAACTGTCGCGTCCGACGAGGAGAAAAAGGAGCGCTTGAAGGCAAACACCGGTAGCCAGCCGCTGACGGTTCTCTCCGAGGTGCGCATCCACGCGCTGTGCATTGATAAATCCAGCGGCAAGATCGTCAAAGACATCGAAGTGCTGAAAAAGGAAGACCCTCAGTGGGTGCACCAGACGAACAGCTACGCCTCGCCGACGCCGATCCTCGAGGCCGGCAGGCTGTACTGCCAAAACGGCTCGTACGGAACGGCCTGTCTCGACACCCAAAGCGGCAAGGTGCTTTGGACCAACCAGGACCTGTGGGTGATGCACGAGAACGGTCCCGGTGGCTCGCCGATTCTCTGGAACGACCTGCTGATCTTTCACATGGACGGCAGCGACCGGCAGTTCATCGTTGCGCTCGACAAGCGTACCGGCAGGCTCGCTTGGCAGACGCGCCGCACGGGTAAAATGAACGACAACCCGCAGTTGAAAAAAGCGTATGGCACGCCGGTTGTTACCAGGGTGCGCGGGCGCGATGTCGTCATTTCGCCGGCGGCCAACTGGGTGTACGGCTACGATCCGGCGAGCGGCGAGGAATTGTGGAGGGTCGAGTACGGTTTTCTCGGATTCTCGATCGTGCCCAAGCCGGTGGTTGGCGATGGCATGGTGTACATCGGCACCAGCTTCATGCGACCGCAGTTGGTTGCGCTGGACATCACCCGGGCCAAGCCGGAGATCGCCTGGGCGTGCAAGCGCAGCGTGCCGGCCATCTCGTCGCCGGTTTTGGTCGGCAACGAGCTTTACTTCGTCAGCGACTCCGGCGGGATGGTCAGTTGTCTCGACGCCCGGACCGGCAACGAGCAGTGGCGCGAACGCATCGGCGGCAATCACTCGGCGTCGCCGCTGTACGCCGGTGGCAGGCTGCTTTTCCACAGCAAGGAGGGAGAGACGACGGCGCTCAAGCCGGGCCGAAAATTTGAAATCTTGGCTCGCAACAAACTCGATGGGGCGCACCACGGCAGCGCGGCGGTGAGCGACGATGCTTTATTTCTCCGCACCGGGAGGGCACTCTACCGTATCGAGAAACAGTAGCCCCG
>CAJWEP010000137.1 GCA_913030945.1 uncultured Verrucomicrobiota bacterium | reverse complement strand
CCGTGGTGCTGGTGGGGTGTTCGTTGCAATAAATGCTTTCCCTCAGACAATTTTAGCGCAGCTTTAACGCGATTAGGCATGGTTGTATTTCTATTTTGCCAATGAAAAAACTAACCTCATTAATGATATTTGTCGGACTGGCAATCAATGTCAGCGGTCAGGATCAACCCACGAACCGCGAGGAAGCAATGGCCAAAGTTAGTTGGTTGATTGGAGACTGGGAAAGGACGGGATCAAATGGGAACACACAGCAAGTCTCATATGAATGGGCAACTGAAAACGTAGCGATATCGATCACAACCGATGGAGGTTCTACCGCTGCTAGTAGAATTATGCAGCTTAGTGGAGTTCTTGGGTTTGACATAAAGAGCGGTAAACTCGTTGGTAAATCCTTCATAAGGAGAGGACACATTGATACCGAATGGTCATTTGCAGATGGCAAACTTATTGAGAAATCAACAATAAACGTAACATTTCAGGGTGAGGTTCGTGAGTTTAAGTTTGCTCGCAGTTACCGTAGTGTCGATAAAAACACCTTGGAAAGAACTATGCACAGTCTTAACGATGCTGGAGAAGTGGGGGAAGTGGTTGAGCGAAATGGAGCTAAAATGATTTCAAAATGGAATCGCAAAAAGTCCGAATAATTAAAGGCAGCTAAACCAACCCACTCCACCACTTGAACGCCGCAAGGGTATTTAAGCGGATTTGCTCTGTCGGATGCTCACTATCTTGTCACCCCCAGCAGGCGCAGACAAGCCGCGCCACTGAACTAATCGTTACAAAAGGGGAAGTCGTTCCTGCGGAATGAAGCGCCCCGGCAATGCCTTCTTGATCTGCTATTCCTTGTCCGGTGAAAAATTTATCTCCTTCACCACGGGAAGATTGTTTCGATATTTTTTATACATTGCATCAACCCAAGGATCCCAGGTTTGGCGTTGGCGTTGGGAACTGGATACGTTCATGCCTGCGTGTCTTGCCAGTATTTTCACGTGTTCAGTGTCATCTTCAGTCATCCAGCGGTCGCAATAATCGACAAATGCATTGTGGTTCCATATGGATTCTGCCCGCATGATCCTGATTGATAATGCCGTTGCAATCCAGGCGTGACTGGTGCAGCAGCGTCGATAGCCTTCGGCTGTTCTGCCCGGATTTGAAAATTTGGTTCCTTTTCCATCATTCGGCCACCTGGAGGGATGGGTGGTTTCAGCAAAAAATCCGCGTCGATCCTGGTTGGGGTATAAAGCCCATCCACTCTTGCCCAGATGCCCGGCAAACAATGCGGTGGCTCCGGTCCATCCCTTTCCGTAAACCGTTTGATTATCTTCCTGAAAAATTATTTCAGGGAAAGTCTTGTCAGGGTGCGCCATCTTCTCGTCGCCAAACATGATGCCGGCAAAAATAATTGGCCATTTTCGCCCCTGGCCATGTCCTCCCAATGTTCCCCATCCCGTCCATCCAGTGTTTAGAGCGCCATACAAATCGATGCCGTATTGGATGAAGTTCACGAGGAGCTTTTCCTTGTCTTTCACCAGGAAATCACTCATTAAAATTAATGTCGCCATGCCTCCCGCCCGCATGGTTTCGCGACCATATTGAGGGGCATATTCAGCGGGGGCTGATTTGTTTTGCCTCATAGAATCCACCCAACAGCGTTGAAAGTGTTCGGCAAACTTGCTGGGTGGTGGGGTTCCCTTGACAGTGGGGATATTCAGCAGCAAATCACGGCGTAGGGTTCTCGCCAGGTACACCTTGTTTGTGCGGTCGCAAAAGGCGGGCCGAAAAGCATCGACGGGTAAAGGAGTCTTTACGCAAGTCAGCACGGAGACTGAACGAACCCAGCATCGGGCCATGCCCTTGGCAGGATCAAAAGGCCATAGCATCTGCTGAAATTGTCTTTCCTTTTCGGAGCTAACCGAAGAGAGCAGCGAGTCACCGGGCAGCATCATGATCGGCGGGTTTGAGCGCATTCGAGGGCTGTAGCTATTTCCCCTGTTCGAACGTTGGTCGAAGCCTGACTTTCCGCGTCTTGGGTCAAGATTCAGCACCGATCCATTACGTCCCTCAACTGGAGCAGGATCAATTTTAGTGATCTCAACAGGACCCACCACATAGTAATCGCCGTTAACAAACCGACCTATCGGCACTTCCTTATTAAATGTCCATGTAACACCATGTTGGGAAAGTTGCTTTTTATGCTCAATTTTCGGGGTCTTTTCCTTTTGCTCACCAACCGCAGACAGACACAACAAGAACGTAAGTAAGGCTATGAACGTGACTTTCATACAGAAACCCTGCCCGGAAGACGGACGGTTTTCAAGGGAGGAACAGGAACTCGTTTGCGTTGAACAGGGCGCGGCAGAAGGCTTCCAGTGAGTGTTCGGCCACGAGCTGGCCCGCGTCGGCGAGTTCCTCGAGGGTGGGTTCGCGACCAAGCGCGATCCGGCAGGCGCGCGCCACCTGCGTCCGGGTGTCGGCGCCGGCCTCGCGCCGGAGCCGCTTGGCCAGGAGACCGGCCTGCTGTAGCACGAACGGGCTGTTGAGCAGGCTCAACGACTGCAAGGGAGTGGTCGAGCGGCTGCGGCTTGGAACGGTCTGGTTGAAGTCCGGGCAGTCGAACACGCCAAACGTCGGCTCCCGTTCCTGCCGTACCTTGGTCATGTAAAGCATCCGTCGCCAGTCGGCCGGGCCGTAGGTTTCCTTGGGGTGATAGTGACGGACATTTTCCGCCTCGACCTTGAAGCCGCTGAAGCCGGGCCCGCCCATACGCGACTCCAGCACGCCGCTGGCCAGCAGGATGTTGTCGCGGATCACTTCCGCCTCAAGCCGGCGCGGCGGGAATCGCCACAGCAACAGGCTACCGCCGTCCGCGGCGAGCGCCGCTTCGCGCGACTGGCTCGATTGCCTCCACGTGCGGGAGGTGAGGATCAGCCGGTGAATCCGCTTGAGCGACCAGCCAGTCGAGACTAGTTCCGCTGCCAGCCAGTCGAGCAGCTCCGGGTGGGTGGGGCGGACACCGTTCACGCCGAGGTCGTTGAGCGTTGAGGCGAGGCCGGTGCCGAAGTGGTGCTTCCACAGCCGGTTAACGATCACCCGCGCCGTGAGCGGGTTGTCCGGGGTTGTGACCCATTGCGCCAGCTTCAGGCGGCGCTGCTGTTCGGGCGCGCTGGCGGCCAAGCCAAGCGCGCCCCCAAGCGCGCCGATGCCGTCCGGCCCGACTTCGTCCCGCTTGGCCAGGGGGTCGCCGCGGTAGAGCACGTGGGTTGTTTCGGGCTGGCGGAAAGTGCCGGCGTAAACCGTGCGCTGGATGGCGGCTCGGAGTTCGCCCAGTTGCTGCTCGTCCCCGGCTAGGCGCTTGGCCAGTTCCCCGGCTCGCGCCGCCGCCTCGCCCTTCAGGTGGGCCAACAGGTGGTCGAGCTTGGCTTGTGCCTCGTCGCTGGTCGCCGGCCGGTCGGCGGAGCGGGCAACGGTGCGCCAATGGCCAGGTTCCGTCGCGATGTCGAAGGTGTACTCGGCGGCGAGCCGGTCGTCGTAGTGCCCCTCGCGGTCGCGCGCCCATTTGATGCGGTGGATGAGTGTCGGCGCGCCCAGCTCGATCTGCACCCAGGTGTTGGTGCGGTTTTTCGCGATCCAGCTTCTCGAGTTTCCGTACCGGCCATCGTTGACGAACGCGAGTTGATGGATGGGATTGCCGCCGTCGAGGTACACGCCAGACGCAGTGGCCTTGGCCCCGGCGCCGGCCAGCGCGACGTTTTCGTCGTTAGCCGCCGCGAAAATCTCGAGTTCATCGACGCACGGCTCGGCTCCGTTGGTCCTTGCAATGTTGAAGCGGACAAATCTGGCCTGTACCGGTTCGAAAACCTCCTCGTTGCCCCGCGCATTAACCCGCGGCTGAAAACGGGGAACCTGCGCCTCGAGCCGCGCCAGTTCCTTCCTTGCCGACTCGATTCGCCCTGTGACCTTGGCCTGTTCCCGCGCGAGGGTGGGGTCGCTTGGTTGTTCAACGATCCGCTCCTCGTGGTTGACCCCGGCGAAAACGGCCTGCAGCGAGTAGTAGTCGCGCATGGTCACCGGGTCGAATTTATGGTCGTGACAGCGGGCGCAGCCCAGCGTCAGCCCTAGGAAGGTCGTGCCGGTGGTGCTGATCATTCCGTCGAGTTCATTCTGGCGCTGCATCAGCGTGAGGTTGATGTCCTGGCTCTTGACGAGATCGTACGGCCCCGCGACGAGGAAGCCGGTGCCGGTGCCGCTGCCGAGGGCGTCCCCGGCCAGTTGCTCGCGCACGAACTGGTTGTACGGGAGGTCGCCGTTGAAGGCGTCCACCACCCAGTCGCGGAACGGCCAGGCGTTGGGACGCTCGCGGTTGGTCTCGAAGCCGTGCGTCTCGGCGTAGCGAATGATGTCGAGCCAATGCTGCGCCCAGCGTTCGCCCAGCCGGGGGTCGTCCAGCACGTGATCGACCAGCCGCTCCCAGGCGTTTGGCCGGGAATCGTTCACGAACGCTGCGGCCTCGGCAGGTGAGGGGTGCATCCCCAGCATGACAACATAAAGGCGGCGAACGAGGGCCGACCGCTTGGCCAAGCGGGACGGGCTGAGCCCGGCCTCGTCGAGCTTCGCGAATACGAAGGAATCAACGGCGTTGGCTGGTCGCTCCGCTTGGCCAACCGCCGGGACAGCAGATCGGCGCACCGGCTCCAGCGACCAATGCCCCGCCCAAGCCGCGAGCGGAAAAACCAATATCCATGCCAGCCATAGTCTCATATTAACCCTCTACGCCAGCACGCCTTCGATGACTTCGCCGGCCACGTCGGTCAACCGGCGCTCGAGGCCGTTATGATAAAAAGTGAGCCGCTCATGCTCCAGCCCGAGCAGGTGCAGGACGGTTGCGTGCAGGTCGTGCACCGTGGCGACATCCTGCACCGCCTTGTAGCTAAATTCATCCGTGGCGCCGTGGGTGTGGCCGTGCTTTACCCCGGCCCCGGCCAGCCATGCAGTGAAGCCGTCCGGGTTGTGGTCGCGCCCGCTTGCCCCGGCCTGGAAGGTCGGCATCCGGCCGAACTCCGTGCACCACACGACGAGAGTCTGTTCCAGCAGGCCGCGCTGTTTCATGTCGGCCAGCAGGGCGGCCACCGGTTGGTCGAGCACCGGGCCGTGCTTGGCGTACTGCTCTTTCAGTACCTTGTGGCCGTCCCAGTTGCTCACCCCTTCGCCTCCGGTCTGGTAGGCGCCGTTAAAGAGTTGCACGAAGCGCACGCCCTGTTCGACCAGCCGCCGCGCGAGGATGCAGTTTCGGGCAAAGGCGGCCTTGAGCGGGTTCCGCGAATCGTCCGCGCCGTACGATCGCAGCACGTGCGTCGGCTCGGCGGAGATGCTGCTGACCTCCGGCACGCTCAACTGCATGCGCGCGGCCAGTTCGTGGCTTGCGATGCGTGCCGCCAGCTCCGACTCGCCGGGGTAACGCCGGAGGTGCCGCTGGTTCATTCGCCGGAGAAAACCGCGCGTTGCCGCGTCGGTGCCGGGGGAGATGCTTTCCGGCCGGGCGAGATTTTGGATTGGCTTGGCTGCGTTGAAGGCCGTCCCCTGAAACGCCGCCGGCAAAAAACCGGCTCCCCAGCAGTTGACGCTCGACTGCGGTGTGCCGCGCGGGTCGGGGATGGCGACGTACGCCGGCAGATTGTCGTTCTCGCTGCCCAGCGCGTAGGTCGTCCACGCCCCCACGCTTGGGAATCCCTCCAACGTGTAGCCGGTGCACATATAGTTTTCGCCCGGACCGTGTGTGTTTGTCTTGCCGGTGAGCGAGTGGATGAAGCACAACTCGTCCGCCATCTGCCCGATCTGCGGCAAGAGGTCGGAGATATACTTGCCGCTTTGGCCGTGCGGCCGGAACGTCCATGGGCTGCGGTTCAGGCTGCCCTGTTTGCCCTGGAAGGTGACAAGGTCGTCAGCTCCCGGCAGGGGCTGGCCGTGCCGCCGGATGAGTTCCGGCTTGTAGTCAAAGGTGTCAATCTGGCTGCACGCCCCGGAACAGAAGATCACCAACACCTGTTGTGCCTTGGGCCGGTGTTGCGCGTGCCGGGCGGCGTACGGGCGTGCCGGCGCGATGTCCGGCCGGAATGTCGGCTTGGCCGCCCGGGCGCCGAGCAGTTGGCCAAGCGCGATCCCGCCCAGCCCCATGCCGGAGTTCACCAAAAACTGCCGCCGGTTCAGCGGTTGTTGTATTTGACTTGATACCTCGTGTCTCAACACTCCTCGGCTATCTAACATGATTAACGCCTTTTCGCAACTGATGCCTTGCTCGACATGTAAACCATGTCCTTGTTGTGGGCTGAGGGAACAACCAATGGGATGGATTTGTTCGTTACGGGTGGTGTTGTCCGTTCATCGAGCCACTTGTGAGGTTCCGCGTGACCGTCAGCAAAGGAAATCGTGCCTGCCCCGTTGTGGTTGCTGGCGGGATAATCGATGATATAAATGCGCGTGGGTGCAACACCATCATTCATCGCCACAGCCAGGTCACCGAAATTGATGCTGTCGGGGTGTTCATTAATGAAGTTATAGGCGTTGGAGTGTCCCATGACGTTGATGTCGGATAATTTTCGGAAGACATGGTACGGCCGCTTGGTGATGAAACTCAGCCAGTCGTCCCGGGAATTCATCGCCTGACTAAGCGACACACTTCGCACCCTGGGCATAATTTTTCCACGAGTTTTCACCGTGCTTTTGTCTGATGGGCAACGGTAGATACCAGGCGACTGGGTGTAAGGCGCCAGCTTGGCGTACTTCGAGTCCATCAAGCCCTTTAGGTTCGTGTTGTGTGGGTTGCCGGGGTTGTAGTCGATGATGCCGCGCACCCACCCGCTGCCGTTTGATGTCAGGTCGTTCCACACCAGGTTGTCATCAAAATCCCCGGCATAAAGAAGCCAGGCCAGGTCAAGTTGCTTGAGGTTGGACAGGCAGACCGCGTGCTGCCCCTTACTTTTTGCCCTGGCCAAAGCCGGCAAAAGCAATCCCGCAAGAATCGCAATGATCGCGATGACCACGAGCAGTTCAATAAGGGTAAATGCTCGAGTTGTTCCCTGCCTGCATGTTACATTTACCTTCATCCCAAGGGGTCATTCGGATCTCGTGCGATAAAACATGGCACCAGTCCCGGTTGCTTCTGACGGTACGGTGTGCGGATTGGATTGATCCGTTACCTCGACCCATTTTGCTCCGAGGCCAAGGCTGTCACTGGACTCCAGAATGGCATCGCCCGTCCACGAGATGAGCAGTTTGCCGTTTTCGACGGCAATGCCCAATCGGCTTTCCAAGCTCGGAGGCGCCTCCGGATTGATCTCGATTTCATCAATGGCCGTTTGGTTGGAGTTAACGCGGATGCGAATGCCGGTGGCCGATATTGGCTGGTTGTTGAGTGACACATCAAACCGATGCCTCAGCCAGGGAGAAAATGTATCGCTGGCGGTTTTGAAATCCACACTGCCGATGGCAACCCATCCGTCAGCCGGATCATCCGCCTCGGGGGTGTCGGCGTCGGGTTCCTCCACAGTCGTGTAGTCCAGATGGTAGACGTCAAATGAGCGATCCTTCAACTGACCGCCGCAGCAATCGTCGGTGTTGTTTCCGTTGTCCCGGCCCCAGGCGATTGAGCTGACAGGAACAATCTTGCCGAAGTTCAGCCCGACAAAGGGCTCCTCATCGGCCGGGGCTGTGAACTTGGCGATCCAGCTTTTGCTGTTGCCGTAAAAGCCATCGTTGACATTATCGATGTAGTGAACTCCAAAATCGAGTTCCGAACTGCCTAAGGCAACGGTGCCGTTTTCTGCGAAGCCGTCGTTGTCGGGAACTTCAGCCAGGGCGGCATCGGAGTAAAAGTCCCCCTCGTTTCCGTCCCAGACAATCTCGAATCCCTCGCCGGTCTCAATGACCAGATCGGCCGGTTTTTCCGGCTCAATCTGCCCGTCCTGTTTTTCGTCAGTTGGATTCACCTCGAGCTCGTCGATCGCGATCATTCCACTGGAGACGATGATGCGGATTCCGGTTGCTTCCACAGGTGCCTCTTCGTCACCGCTACCAACCTTGAACTCGTGTCGCAGATAAGGGATGAATTCTTTGGGGGCATCGGGCAGGTATTCCACGAAAGCAATGGTTTGCCAACCGGACTCGGCGTCATCGGTTTCCTCCGTTATCTCATCAGGATTCTCTGTCAAGGTGTACTGGATGGTGTAGATTCCAATCGAGCGGTCCTTGCAGGTTCCGCCGCAGGCATCCGTCGCAGTGTTTCCGTTGTCCCGGCTCCAGGCAATTGAACTGACAGGAACAACCTTGTCAAAGCTCAGTCCAACGAACTCATCCTGTTCCCCTGGTTCTCCACCCAGACCGAGGGAACTGATCCAGCTTTTGCTGTTTCCATACAGTCCGTCATTAACATGCCTGATCAGGTGAACACCCAAGCCAAGCTCACTGCTGCCAAAGGCCACTGTTCCCTCATTAGCCAAGGCGGCGCTCTTCGGAGCCTTTGCCTCTACAGAAGCGTTAAAAAAGTCTCCTTGGTTTCCATTCCAGGTCACCACGAAATCCTCCTCCTCATAAATATCGACCGCTCCCTCCGGAACCGGTGGAAGGGGATTCACCTCGAGTTCATCGATGGCGATGGAGGCATTTGAAATCTTCAAACGAACCGCAGTGGCAGGAATCGGTGAACCTTGGATGTCACTGACCTGATATTCATGGCGCAGGTATGGAATGAAATCATCAGTTTCCTGCTTGTAGTCAATCGTGGCAATGGTCAGCCAGCCCGTTGTTGTGTCCCCGGTTTCCCCGGTTGCCAGCCCCGGTTCGTCCACCTGCGTCACCTGCAGGGTGTAAACGCCCTGCCATCGATCTTTGATCTGCCCGCCGCAGCAGTCCCCGGTGTCGTCCCCGTTGTCCCGGCCCCAGGCGATAGACTTGATGCCTGTTGATTGACCAAATCTAACCCCTATGAACGGTTCCTGGTCATCTGCCGCTGCAATCCAACTTTTTGCGTTCGAGTAGAAACCATCGTTCACCGCGGAAATAAGGTGGGTGCCAAGTCCAAGTTCGCTGCTTCCAAAGGCCACTGAGTCGTTGGAGGACAATGCCGCGTTATTGTGGGCCGGTGCAGGGCTTTCCTCCACAAACCAATCTCCGTTGGTTTGAGTCCATAAAACCAGAAATCCCTCGGTGGCCTGGATGTCAATGAAGTCGCTTTGGGATTCGGCGGGTGGGCCGTTTATCTCCATCTCATCAATACAGATCCCGGCATTGGACACCTTGACCCTCAA
>CAJWEP010000136.1 GCA_913030945.1 uncultured Verrucomicrobiota bacterium | reverse complement strand
AAGCCCCTTTTTTCAGGACGTTTCGAGCCAAAACTTTTTTTAATAAAAAATCAAAAAGAGGTTGCACCCCCTAAAAATATTGATAGTTTGTCTGGCCCTTTTCCTTATGGAGAAGGGCAGGTGAGAAATTGGCAGCCCGCCGAAAACCCGCTTTCCCAGGGCAGGGGAGTTATGGAGGGATGCGTCGCACCGCCTCAGTCGAGGCACCCAAATTGTATGCCAGTCAAGAGTTACAACCCTGTAACACCGTCCCGGCGTTACATGGCCGTTTCGTCGTTTTCGGAGATTACGAAAACGAAACCCGAGAAGCGTCTGGTCAAGACCAAGAAGAAGACCGGCGGACGCAACAGCTATGGCCGAATCACGGCCAGGGGCATTGGCGGAGGACACAAGCAGAAGATTCGCAATGTGGATTTCAAGCGGAACAAGCACGGCATGTCCGCCGAGGTGATTGCCATCGAGTATGATCCCTGCCGCTCGGCCCGGTTGGCCCTCCTGCAATATGAGGACGGTGAGAAGCGCTACATGATTGCGGTGGACGGCCTTGAGATAGGCACCAAGGTGATGAGCGGTCCGGAGGCCCCGGTTGAACACGGAAACTTCGTGCCGCTGGCAAAGATCCCGACCGGTTCGGAAATTCACAACCTCGAGATGAGCCCGGGACGGGGCGGCCAGATGGTTCGCTCGGCCGGAACGTCCGCTACGCTGATGGCACTGGCGGACGGTTACGCGCAGGTGAAGCTGCCTTCCGGCGAGATTCGCAAGCTCAACGAGAAATGTTTCGCGACGATGGGAACGGTCGGCAACGCCGACCATGAAAAGATTGTGATAGGCAAGGCGGGTGGCACGCGCAACAGGGGCAAGCGACCCATCACGCGTGCCGTGGCGAAGAACCCAGTCGATCACCCGATGGGGGGCGGCGAAGGCCGCAGTTCGGGCGGGGGGCATCCGATGTCTCCCTGGGGGGTGTTGGCCAAGGGCTTCAAGACGCGGCCCAAGTACAAGCCATCCAACCGCTGGATCATGGTTCGCCGCGACGGTCGGCCGATGAAACAGAAATAAGCAGACATGGGACGTTCGATCAAAAAAGGACCGTTTGTGGAGCAGCACCTGCTCGACAAGATCGAGAAGTTGAATGCCGACGGAAAAAAGAAGCCGATCAAGACATGGTCGCGCCGATCGACCATCGCCCCGGAGTTTGTCGGCCACACGTTTATGGTTCACAACGGGAAACGCTTTGTGACGGTGTTTGTCACGGAGAACATGGTGGGCCACAAGCTGGGTGAATTTGCCGCCACCCGTACCTTCAAGGGGCATGGTACACACACGAACAAGGCAGTTTAGAGCAGAGTAAAATGGAAGTTTTGGCAGTTGCAAAAGGAGTTCGGATGTCCCCGCAAAAGGTGCGGGAGATGACCCGGCAAATCCAGGGCATGCACGCCATGGAGGCCAGCGCACTCCTGGGGAATGTTCCCAGGAAGTCCGCGCGGTTGGTTGCCAAGACGCTCAAGTCGGCGATGGCCAATGCCGAGCACATCGCCGACGGGTGGGATCCGAAGGATTTACGCGATCGTATTGTAAAACTGGAGCAGAAGGTCAGCTCCGCGAACAACAAGAAGACACGCCGAAGCGGTCAGGCCAAGATTGACGCCTACCAGAATTTTCTGGACTCCACCCACAAACTCGACCAGACAATGCTCTACGTCAAGGAGGCAACGGTGGGAGACGCGCCGACGATGAAACGCTGGCGCCCGAGGGCTCGCGGATCGGCCAGTCCGATCCTCAAGCGGTGTTGCAACATCCGGATCGTGCTCACGGATCAAGTTTAAAGGAACCTGTATGGGACAAAAAACCAACCCAATCGGACTACGCTTGATCGTCAACAAGGATTGGCGATCCAAATGGTATGCTGAAAAGAAAGAGTTCGGTGAGCTGCTGGTGGAGGATCACAAGATTCGCCAGATCCTGAAGGATAAACTACAGGCCGCCGCCGTGCCGCGCATCCAGATCGAGCGTGCCACCAGCCGGTGCCGGATCACCATTTACTCCGCCCGGCCGGGTGTGGTGATCGGACGCAAGGGCGCCGAGATCGACAAGATCAAGGAGGAACTCAGCAGGATGACTGGCAAGGAGGTTTATGTCGAGATTGCCGAGGTCAAGAACCCGGAACTCGATGCCCAGCTGGTTGCCGAGAACATATGCATGCAGCTCGAACGTCGTGTCGCCTTTCGGCGGGCGATGAAGCGGGCGGTCCAGGTGTCGATGGACATGGGCGCGCTTGGCATCCGTCTGCGCGTGGCCGGCCGGCTGAACGGGGCCGACATTGCCCGGTCGGAAAACACACGCGAAGGCGCGGTTCCGCTGCACACACTGCGGGCTAACATCGACTACGGCTTTGCCGAGGCCGCAACCCAGTACGGGGTGATCGGCGTGAAATGCTGGATTTGCCGCAAGGATCCCGAAGAGGAGGAGGCGGATCGGGCCAAGCGGGGGCCAAGGCGCGACACCCGCCCAAGACGGCCGATGGGGCCTCGTGGCAACGGTTAAACATTTATTGGAATGGCCTTACTCCCCAACAAAGTCAAATACCGTAAAATGCACCGCGGCAGCCGCAAAGGCACCGCGCAGCGCGGGAACAAGGTGTCGTTTGGCTCCTACGGTCTCCAGTCGCTTGGCCGGGGCTGGATTACCGGCACGCAGATTGAAGCCGCCCGTGTGGCCATCTCCCGCGGCATGAAGCGCAAAGGGAGCATGTGGATCCGGATTTTCCCACAGAAATCCGTGACGAAAAAGCCGCTGGAAGTGCGGATGGGCAAGGGCAAGGCCAACGTCGATCACTGGGTGGCCGTGGTCAAGCCGGCCACAATGCTGTTTGAAGTGGAAGGCGTGACAGAAACCGTCGCACGCGAGGCGTTGAGTTCGGCGGCGGCCAAGTTGCCGGTGCGCTGCCGTTTTGCCGAGCGTGATTAGATGGAATAGTACAGAATGAAAATTTCAGAGATCAGGGACAAGACAAAGGTTGAGTTGGCGGCCCAGGGGCGCGAACTCCGCATGGAGTTGTTCAATCTCAAGCTCCAGAAAGCCTCCAGTCAACTGGAGAAGCCGATCCGCCTGCGTGAGTTGCGCCGCGACATCGCCCGCATTGAGACCCAAGTCACGCAGCTTGGCCGGAAGGGCGCCTTGGGGAACCTGGCCGCGGCACTGGAGGGGGTGAAAGATTTCACGGTGGACGGTGTGGCCGGCGCGTTGCGCGGCTTGGCCAAGGGCGACCTGAGTCGCAAGGATGTGTTGAAAGTTTGCGGGTCGGTGTTCAACAAGCGATGGGTGCGCCTGAGCAGCAGGGAAATGGCGCAACTCATCCAGGCCAAGGGCAGGGAAAAGGCCGTGGAATTGGTCAAGCAGGCAGCGTTACGGAATTAAAAAGGCAATGACCGAGACAGAGACAGCAACTTCAGCGCGCGACAGCCACCGAAAAGTCCGGGAAGGGGAGGTCGTCTCCTCCAAAATGGACAAGACGATCGTGGTGAAAATTTCCTGGCGGATTGCGCACCCGATCTACAAAAAAATCATCACCAAATACAACAAGTTCCAAGCGCATGACGAGAACAACGAGGCGCAGGTGGGTGACCTGGTTGAAATTATGGAGACCCGGCCGCTCTCCAAGACCAAGCGGTGGAGACTGGTTCGAATCGTAAAACGCGGCGAACTGGCCATGGCGGTCGATGAGGCTGCGCCGGCGGCGGAGACTGCAGCTTAAACCGGTAGAGAAAGGAGGCGAAAATGTTACAGCTCAGATCCAGATTAAATGTGGCCGACAACTCCGGGGCCAAGAAGGCCTGGGCGATCGGGGTGCTCGGCATCCGCAAGGACACCGCCTCCGTCGGGGACGTGATCAAGGCCCATGTGCGTGAGGCCGCGCCGGACGGCAACGTGAAAAAGGGCGAAGTGGTCAACGCTGTGGTGGTTCGCACCAAGTCACCCATCCGACGTGCCGACGGCTCCGTGTTGAGGTTTGACTCCAACGCTATCGTGATCATCGACCCCGAGGGCAACCCGCGGGGCACGCGAATTTTCGGGCCGGTGGCTCGTGAACTCCGGGAGAAGAAGTTCATGAAAATCGTCTCGCTGGCACCGGAAGTCATCTGAAAATGGGCAACAAGCGGCACATCAAAAAAGGCGACACCGTTTACATCCTTTCCGGCAACGAAAGAGGCCGAAGCGGCAAGGTCATTGATGTCCTGACCGCGAGCGAGCGCGTGGTGGTCGAGGGGCTGAACATGGTCAAGAAGCACATCCGCAAAAACCAGGACCAGCCGCAGGGTGAGATCGCCGAGCGCGAGGGCACCATCCACTGGTCCAACGTGATGCGCGAGGATCGCTACCTGCGCAACCGGACGGTCGAGGAGGCCGTCACAACCGAAGAGGCCGACGACAAGGCCGAGTCTGAAGAATGATCCCCAGGTTACAGGAAAAATATCAGGAAGAAATCCGCACTAAGCTCCGGGGGCTGGACAAGTACGGGAACGTCCACCAGGTGCCCAAGCTGGAGAAGATCGTGATCAACATGGGCGTGAGCCCGGAGCTGGGGAAAGAGGTGCTGGGTGACGCGGTAAAGGACCTGACCACCATCACAGGCCGCAAGCCCACGTTGAACAAGGCCAAGGTCAGCGTGGCCAACTTCAAGCTGCGCAAGGGCATGACCACCGGGTGCCGCGTGACGCTCAGGCGCCAGGCCATGTACGAATTTCTGGATCGCCTGGTGGCCACTGCGCTGCCCCGGATCCGGGATTTTCGCGGGGTGAAATCAACGGGGTTCGATGGTCATGGCAACTACTCCATCGGCGTGGATGACCAGTCCGTCTTTCCCGAGATCGACGTGGACAAGGTCAAGCACACGCAGGGAATGGACATCACCATCGTCACCACCGCCGGGAACGATGACGATGCCTACGAGTTGTTGAAGGAATTTGGAATGCCGTTCGACGGTAAACGTAAATAGGGAAGATATGGCAAAAAAAGCCTGGATGGAGCGAAACAAGCGCAAGGCCAAGACGGTGGCCAAGTACGCGGCCAAGCGGGCCGAGTTGAAGGCCAGCGGCGACTACGAGGCCTTGGCCAAGCTGCCGCGCGATGCCAGCCCGGTGCGGCTGGTCAACCGGTGCGAGGTCACCGGCCGGCGGCACGGGTACTTCCGCAAGTTCCGCGTGTCGCGTCTGACGTTTCGCGAGTTGGCCCGCTCGGGAATGATCCCCGGCGTGACCAAGGGCAGCTGGTGAGGAGACAGTAATGGACCCGATCGCTGATCTACTGACCTGCATCCGCAACGCCAACCAGGCGTTGAAGCCGGAAATCACCGTACCCCACTCCCGGATCAAGGAGAGCGCCGTGCGCCTGCTCAGGGACGAAGGCTACCTGGAGTCGTTCAACGTCGAGGGCGACGTCAAGCGGAGCATCTGCATCCGCCTCAAGTTCCAGGGCCGCAAGGGCATCATCTCCGGGCTGCAGCGGATCAGCAAACCGGGGCTGCGCCATTACACCTCGGCCAAAGACATCCCGCTCATACTGGGCGGCATGGGGATCGCCGTGGTGAGCACACCGCAGGGGCTGATGAGCGGGCACGACGCTCGCCGCAAGAACCTCGGCGGCGAACTGCTTTTCAAGGTCTGGTAACGGAAACGGAAACAATGTCACGAGTCGGGAGCAAAACAATCGAAGTGCCGGACAAGGTCAAGGTGGCCATCACCGACAGCCACGTCTCGGTCGAGGGGCCCAAGGGCAAGCTGGAAATGGATATGCCCCGGCGCACCAGCGTATCCCAGCAGGAGAATACCCTGAGCGTGACCCGCGACGGTGACGACCGCGTGGCCAGGGCGATGCACGGACTCGGCCGCTCACTGCTCAACAACATGGTGGTCGGCGTGTCGGAGGGGTTCGTGAAGAAACTCGAGATCAACGGGGTCGGCTTCAAGGCCATGGTCAGTGGCAGCACCGTCACCATGAACCTTGGTTACTCCCATCCGATCAAGTACGACCTGCCTGACCAGGTGACGGTGTCCGTGGACAAGGACACCAGCGTCACCATCGAGGGGCCGGATAAGCAGAAGGTGGGCCTCGTGGCTGCCGAGTTACGCGGGTTCTACCCGGTGGAGCCTTACAAGGGCAAGGGCGTCAAGTACGCCGACGAACACGTCCGCCGCAAGGAAGGCAAGACCGTACAGTAATTTTTGAAACGCCGCGGTTCAGCCGGGGCAGGTGAAATGAGAGCTGATAAAAAACGTGATTTGATAAAACGCCGCCGGTGGCGCATCCGCAAAAAGGTTGTGGGCACCGTCGAGCGTCCCCGCATGAGCGTGCGTTTCACCCACAAGAACATCTACGTCCAGTTCATTGACGATGACGCCGGCAACACCATTGCCTCGGTGTCCACCCGGGCCAAGGCTGCCAGTGGCCTGTCCGCCAATGCAGCCGGCGCGGGCAAGATTGGCAAGCTCGCCGGGGAAGCGGCCAAGGCGGCTGGCATCAAAACGGTCGTGTTCGACCGCAGCGGCGCCCGGTTTCATGGGAAAGTCAAGGTCTTGGCCGACGCGGCCCGCGAGGCAGGATTAAAACTATAAGGATTACCGTGGCAGAAGAACCCAATCAAAACGAGAGCACTCCCTCCGCCGAGACGCCGCAGGCCACACCGGAGCCGGCCGCTACACCGAAGCCGACCGCCGAGGCGCAGCCAGCCAAGGCGCAACCCGCCTCGGGAGGCCAAGGCCAAGCGCAGGGTGGTGGTGGTCGTTTCGGAGGTCCCGGCCAACGTCAGGGTGGCGGTGGTCGTTTCGGAGGCCCCGGCCAGCGCCAGGGCGGCGGTGGTCGTTTCGGAGGCCCCGGCCAACGTCAGGGCGGCGGTGGCCAGCGCGGCCGCTTTGGCGGCAGAGACCAGCCCGATGACGGATTTACCGAGAAAGTACTTTGCATCAACCGCTCGGCCAAGGTGGTCAAGGGAGGCCGCCGTTTCGGCTTCAGCGCCGTGGTGATCGTGGGCGACAAGAAGGGTCGGGTCGGTATGGGGCAGGGGAAGGCCAACCAGGTCGCCGACTGCATTCGCAAGGCCAGTGAAAATGCCCGCACACAACTGGTGAGCGTGATCCTGCGTGACACGACCATTCCGCACGAAGTCCTGAGCCGGTATGACGGAGCGAAGGTTTTGCTTCGCCCGGCCTCCAACGGCACCGGGATCATTGCTGGCAAGACTGTTCGGGCCGTCTGCGAATTGGCCGGGGTGCGCAACATGCTCAGCAAGTCGCTTGGCTCGAACAACCCCGTGAACCTGGCCAAGGCAACGCTCCACGGCTTGTTGGGATTGCGCGACCGAAACGAAGTCATGAAGGCTCGGGGCAAAAGTATCCCGGAGCCCGAGGCCGAAACCGCCGAGGAACCGGGCGCCGCCGCAGAGCCGGTGGCTGCGGAAGAACCGGCCACCGCTGTGGAATAGACAACCTTAACGAGACATGCGACTGCACGATTTAAAACCAGCCCCCGGATCAAAGCACCGACGCAAACGGATCGGCCGCGGTCCGGGCAGTGGCCGCGGAGGGCACACCAGCACCCGCGGCCAGAAGGGTCAGGGCTCGCGTTCCGGCTCATCGACCCGACCGGGGTTTGAGGGTGGCCAGCTGCCGCTGGCCCGCCGCCTGCCCAAGCGGGGCTTCAACAACAAGCGCTTTGCCACCGTTTACATCCCGGTCAACATCGACAGCCTCAACCAGTTTGAGGACGGCGTCCGGGTGGACGAGGCAGAGCTTCGCAAAGTCGGCCTGGTGAATGGCCGAGGCGACGGGGTCAAGATACTCGCCCGCGGCAAGCTGAAAAAAAAGCTGACCGTCTGCGCGGCCGCCTTCAGTGCCGGTGCCAAGGCGGCCATCGAGGAAAAAGGTGGCTCCTGTGAGGAGGCAGCCAAGGGCGGCGCAGCCGCTTCCGACGAATAGTTCTTGAATTTGATTGCCCGATAAACGCAACCCATGGCCAGTGACAACCACATAACCCGCATGATCGCCGGCTTCCGGAACTGCTTCAAGATTCCGGAGCTGAGTGAGCGGATTATCTTCACCCTTCTGGTGCTGGCTGTCTGCCGGTTGATCGCCTGGGTTCCCATCCCAGGATTGGACGGGGTGGAGTTGCAGGGCTACTTCGACGATTTGCGCGAGAAGCAAAGCGAGGGCGGGATTGGTTTCATGGGCATGTACAGCATGTTCACCGGGGGCGCTTGGGAGCGGTGTTCTATTGGTGGCCTCGGGATTATGCCCTACATCAGTGCCACGATCATTTTACAACTGATGAGCCCGATCATCCCCAAGCTCTCCCGTCTTTCACGCGAAGAGGGTGGCCGGGTGAAGATCATGCAGATTGGGCGGGTGATGACGTTGTTCCTTTGTCTTGGCCAGGGCTATGTCATGTCGCTTGGCTGGTTGAACCCGGGCACGGTATTTAGCAATTGGACCGGTGGCCCATTGGTTCTTAACCCCGGCTTTTGGTACCATATACAGACCATGATGGCGCTCACCTGCGGCACGCTCCTGTTGATGTGGCTGGGTGAGCAGATCACCGAGCGGGGGATAGGCAACGGCGTCTCGCTGGTCATCACGATTGGAATCGTGGCGGATCTGCCGAGGGCATTACCGATGATTTGGGACATGTACGGGCCCGAGTCGACCGGTGACCATGGCATGTTCGAGGGGATTTTCCTGGTACTCTTGCTTTTGGCTGTTGTCGCCGGGGTGGTCGCGGTGACACAGGCCCAGCGCAAGGTGCCGGTGCAGCACGCGCAACGCGCTGTGGGCCGCAAGGTGTACGCCGGCGGGAGTTCGTTCATGCCACTGCGCGTCAACTACTCCGGCGTGATGCCGCTGATTTTTGCCCAGGCCATCCTGATGTTTCCTGGAATGGTCTTGAACGGGTTGGGGGGACCTGGAGGGGTATTAGAGGGCAATTTTTTGCAGGATTATGTGCAGACCGCAGCGGTCTGGTTTCAGCCACCGCATTTCTTTTACTACTTGACCTATGCGCTGATGATCATGTTCTTCGCCTATTTTTGGGTGGCAACCACGTTCAATGAGATCGAGATTGCCGACAACCTGAAGAAAAACGGCGGTTACATACCGGGCATACGGCCGGGCAAGGCGACCAGCGACTTTTTGCACCGGACAATGAGCAGGATTACGTTCGCAGGAGCAATGTTCCTGGTGATCATCGCCCTCATACCGATGCTGCTCGGCCAATGGTTGACCATCCCTTTCCAAGTGTCCCAGTTCTTTGGTGGGACAAGCATTTTGATTGCTGTGGGTGTCACGATCGACAC
>CAJWEP010000135.1 GCA_913030945.1 uncultured Verrucomicrobiota bacterium | reverse complement strand
TCCTCGCAGAGAGACATCGCATTTCCAGCTGAACCTCGCAAGTGAATAAAGCCGACATTATCGGCTAATTGACCACGAACTGCAGAACGCGTGCCGCCGTCCCTTTGGCTCCATCTTCCCTAGGCTTGGCCAGGCGCAGCCGGATCGAATGTTTTCCCGCGGTAAGGTCTGTGGCGAACATTACCGTGCGCGGGTAATGCAGGCCCCGGCTGAAGTGGTGGTACAGGTTTGTCGACTCAAATTCCCCGCCGTCGATGCTCACCTCCAGCACCCCCGCGTCAGGCCCGGCCAACACGTAGGCCCCGACGGCACGGCCCTCGAATTCAAGCGACACTTCGTCGCTGGCCCGCCCGCCGCAGAGCAGTTTCAGTCCGGCGAAGGTCTGCCGGAAACTCCCCGGGATTTTTTTCCAATCCGGCACATGCCATGCCCAGCCGTCGCCGCGCTTGGCCAAGCCGGGCGACAGGAAATGGCCGTTGAAAAAACTCCCCGCGTCGAGCGGCCTGGCCGGGATCAGCGCCGCGCCCTTGGCCGCGTTCGTCGGCAGCGGCTTGGCCCAGCGGCGGCCCAGCAACTCGCCGATCAGCCCGCTCGCCACCGCGTTGCCGGCCGGCTTCGGGTGCGTGCCGCCGTACTGCGCCCACGTCAGTTTGCCGGCGGCGATGCGGTCGGCCACCTCGCGCGCGAGATACACCGATGACACGTTGTAATGCCGGAGCACGTCCTCGTGCGCCTCGATCGACGGCGGCATCTGTCCGGACTGAATCTGCTGGAGCATCGGCGGGTTGACGAAATGCGTCACCACAAGATCGCACAACGGCTGTCGAAGCCGCATCTGCCGGACAATGCCCTCCATGCCGAGGATGCAGCCGCGCCGTGAATGCCGCGCGTCCTGGTCGTCGTTCACCGCGAACTCGACAAACAGCAGGTCGATCCGTCCCTTGGCCAGCACGTGGTCGCCAAGCCGGAACGCCCCCGTTTGCGAGTCAGTCGAGGAGATCCCGGCGTTGATGAACTCAAACTTGGTCTCGGGGAACCGCGTCCGCAGCCAGTCGCTGACCATCGGCCGGTAGCCGTCCATCTGCGTGATCGATCCGCCGATGAACGCCACGTGCCCGGTCTTCTTTTGCTCGAACTGGATGCGCGCATTTTGCAGCCCGCCGCGCAGCTTCACGTTGCGGCCAGCCTCTGCCCCGGCCGCTTGGCCAAGCGCAAGTGTACCCAAAAAAACGACGACAAAAACACTCGTTCGGATAAGTCGGAACATGTGGCCCCCGACGCTATCGCCCCGCTTGGCCAAGCGCAATGCGCATTCACTTTGGAGCCGGTGCGGCTTTCTGCTAACTTGGCTCGACGGAGTGGAACACCGAGCGGACATTGCGATTGTGGGGGGCGGTTTTGGAGGGGCGCTGATGGCGATGGTGGCGCGGCGGTTGGGCCGGTCGGTCGTGCTGTTCGAGCGCGGCACGCATCCGCGCTTCGTGATCGGCGAGTCGTCCACGCCACTGGCCAACCTGTTCCTCCAACAAATTGCCGAGGAACACGATCTGCCGCAGCTTTTGCCGTTTCGCCGCTGGGGCGAGTGGCAGCGCGAGCATCCGGAAATCGGCTGCGGCCTCAAGCGCGGATTTTCCTTTTTTCACCACGCGCTTGGCCAGGCGTTCAGCGACGATGAGCGGCGGCGAAACCAACTGCTCGTCGCCGCCAGTCCGCGCGATGAGGTCGCCGACACGCACTGGTTTCGCTCCGACTTCGACCACCACCTGGTCAACGAGGCGCAGCGACTCGGCGTTGCCTATTTCGATCAAACCGAGCTGACGAGTTTTGACGAGCGACCAGACGGCGTGACGCTGGCCGGGCAGCGACTCGGCGAGCCGGCGCGGTTCCATGCCGAATTCGTGGTCGATGCCAGTGGGCAGCGCGGCTGGCTGTACAGTGTGCTTGGCCTCGGCGATGGCGAGTTGCCGCTGATGCCGGCGACGAGCGGATTGTTCGCGCATTTCAAAAACGTCGGCGCTTGGCCAAGCGCGACCGGCGCGCCATATCCGGTGGAGGACGCCGCGGTGCATCACGTGTTTGACGGCGGCTGGGTGTGGGTGCTGAAATTCAACAACGGTATCACCAGTGCCGGGGTGGCGGCGACGCGGGAGCGAGCCGATGAACTGGGCCTGGCCGAGGGTGCGCCCGGCTGGCAACGGCTTCTGGCTGAGTTGCCGTCGTTGGCGGAACAGTTTGCCGCCGCAGAGCCGGTGGGCGAGTTTGTGTTCGCGCCGGAGCTGTCGTTTTGCAGCGGGCAAATCACCGGCGCGCGCTGGGCCATGCTGCCCTCGGCGGCCGGTTTTGTGGATCCATTGTTGTCGAACGGGTTTACGCTGACGCTGCTCGGCATCCAGCGCCTGGCCAAGCTGCTCGGCGGCGAGCCAAGCGCGGCGGCGCTGGCTGACTACGAATTGCAAACGATCGCCGAGCTGGAGCAGGTGTCGCGGCTCATCGGCGCGCTGTACGCGAGCATGGACGACTTCGAGTTGTTCACGGCGATCACGCAGATCAATTTTGCGGCGGTGAGCTACTCGGAGACGGTGCATCGCCTGGCCAAGCCGGAGTTGGCGGATTCGTTTTTGCTGTGCGATCATCTGGAGTTCGGCCCGGCAAGCCGGGAGATTTTCGAGTCGGCTGTGCGGTTGTCCTGCCGCGACGAGTTGCTGCCGCGCATCCGCGAGATCATCGAGCCGTTCAACGTCGCCGGGCTGGCTGACCCGGCCAAGCGCAACTGGTATCCGGTCGTGGCGGACGACCTGTTCGCGGCATCGGCCAAGCTTGGCTCGAGTGCGGACGAAATTCGGGAGATGCTTCTGCGGGAGCAGTTGTTATAGTTGCCGCGGCGATGAGTTGGTTGATGGTGGCATTGGGCGGCGCGCTGGGCAGTGTGGGGCGGTTTGGCCTTGGCCAGGCGCTGATCCGTTACGAGTCTTTTTACGGCACGCTGCTGGCCAACGTGCTCGGCTCGCTGGTCATCGGCCTCTGCGCAGGGTTGTTCGATGCGGAGCAAAGAAGCAGGCCTGCGGGGCTTTTTTTGATGGTCGGTTTCTGCAGCGGCTTCACGACATTCTCCGCCTTCAGCCTGCAGACGTTCGAGTTGCTGGAGCAGCAGGCCTGGCTCAAGGCGGGCGGGAACGTGGCGTTGTCGGTCGCGCTATGTTTGCTCGGCACATGGCTCGGCTTCCTGCTCGGTCAATCGTTCCGCAAAACTGCCTGACCTGGTGATTTGTGTGAAGATTCGACGCCGGGCGCAGCCTGGTTTACCTTGCGGCCGCTTGGATGCCGAAGCGCACTGACATCAACACGGTTCTGATCATTGGCGCCGGCCCGATCATCATCGGGCAGGCCTGTGAATTCGACTACTCCGGCACGCAGGCGTGCAAGGCCCTCAAGGAGGAGGGCTACCGCGTCGTGCTCGCCAACTCCAACCCGGCCACCATCATGACCGACCCGGAGTTTGCCGACCGCACCTATATCGAGCCGATCACACCGGAGTGCGTCGAGAAAATCATCGTCCGCGAACTCGACGCCATTGAGCAGAGCGGCTTGGACGGCAAGCTCGTTCTACTGCCGACACTTGGTGGTCAAACGGCGCTCAACACCGCGATGTCCCTCCACCGCAGCGGCACGCTCGAGCGGCTGGGCATCGAGATGATCGGCGCGAATGCCGAGGCGATAGAGTGCGGCGAGGATCGTCAGCTTTTCAAGGATGCCATGATCCGGATCGGCCTCGACGTGCCGTCCAGCGGCGTGGCGCACACACTCGAGGAGGCGCTGGAGATCGCCAATGAGATCGGCGAATTCCCCCTTATCATCCGACCGGCCTACACGCTGGGCGGCACCGGCGGGGGCATTGCGTACAACCGCGACGAGTACGAGGAAATGATCAAGCACGGTCTCGACTTGTCGCCGGTCACCGAGGTGCTTGTTGAGGAGTCGCTCCTCGGCTGGAAGGAATTTGAGATGGAGGTCATGCGCGACCGCGCTGACAACTGCGTCATCATCTGCTCAATTGAAAACTTCGATCCGATGGGCGTACACACCGGCGATTCGATCACCGTGGCCCCGACGCAGACGTTGACTGACAAGGAGTACCAGATCATGCGCGACGCGTCCTTCGCGGTGATCCGCGAAATCGGTGTCGAGACCGGCGGCTCGAACATCCAGTTCGCGGTCAACCCGGACAACGGGCGGTTGGTCATCATCGAGATGAATCCGCGTGTGTCGCGATCGTCGGCACTGGCCTCGAAGGCGACCGGTTTCCCGATCGCCAAGTTCGCGGCCAAGCTGGCGGTGGGCTACCTGCTCGAGGAGATTCGCAACGACATCACCCGCGAGACCCCGGCCTGCTTTGAGCCGACTATCGACTACGTTGTCGTGAAGGTTCCCAGGTTCGCCTTCGAGAAATTTGCCGCCGCTGATCCAACGCTGAATACGCAGATGAAATCCGTCGGAGAGGCAATGGCCATCGGTCGGACGTTCAAGGAGTCGCTACAAAAGGCGCTGCGCTCGCTCGAGGTCGGCCGATCCGGCCTGGGTGGCGATGGCAAGCCGTGGCGCATCGGCCAGGATGTGTACGGAGATCGGGACATCCTGCCGCGCGAAGTGATCACCCAAAAACTCAGTGTACCGAACGCCGAGCGGGTGTTCTTCCTGCGGCACGCCCTTCGTGCCGGCTTCACGATCGACGAGATTTTTGACCACACAAAAATCGACCGCTGGTTCCTCACCCAAATCAAGGAAATCGTCGACTTCGAAGAGGAATTGGCCAAGTCGGCTTGAGCGCTTGGCCAAGCGCCGGGTTTTATTTGAGAATCTTGATCAGGGCATCCGCCATTTGGGAGGGAGTCTCGGCGACGCTGATTCCGGCAGCTTCCATCGCGGTGATCTTGGCTTCGGCGGTGCCTTTGCCGCCGCTGATGATGGCACCGGCGTGGCCCATGCGGCGGCCGGGGGGGGCGGTCGTCCCGGCGATGAACCCGGCAACCGGTTTGTTGCAGTTTTCCTTGATCCACGCTGCGGCTTCCTCCTCGGCGGAGCCGCCGATTTCGCCGATCATGATGATGCCGCGTGTGCCGGGGTCGTCGTTGAAGAGCTTGATGATATCGAGGTGCGTGCTACCGGGGACAGGGTCGCCGCCGATGCCGACGCAGGTCGATTGGCCGAGGCCGTTGCAGGTGAGCTGCCACACGGCCTCGTAGGTGAGGGTGCCGCTGCGGCTGACAACGCCGATGTCGCCCGCCTTGTGGATGTAGCCGGGGGCGATGCCGATGCGGCAGCCGCCTTGGGAGTCCTTGCCGGTGCCGGGGGTGACGACACCGGGGCAGTTCGGGCCGATGAGCCGGGTGGATGATCCCTGGATCGCGGCCTTGACCTCGATCATGTCTCGCACGGGGATGCCCTCGGTGATGGCGACGACCAGTTCGAGCCCGGCATCGACCGCCTCGAGGATGGCGTCGGCGGCGAAGGGCGGGGGGACGAAGATTGCAGAGGCAGTGGCGCCGGTTTCCCGGGCGGCCTCGGCGACGCCGTCGAAGATCGGCACTTGATCTTCAAATTTCTGCCCGGTCTTGCCGGGAGTGACTCCGGCGACGATTTGCGAGCCGTAGTCGAGACTGAGTCGTGTGTGTCGGCCACCGAAGTTCCCTGTGATGCCCTGGATGAGAACCTTGGTGTCCGGTTTGACGAGAATTGCCATGCTGTCGTGAAAACTGGGTTGGTGTTACGCGGCGGCCTCGGCGACGACTTTTTTCGCGGCGTCGGCCATGCTGTCGGCTGTGATGAGTGAAAGACCGGAGTTGGCGAGTGTGCTATCTCCGGCCTCGACGTTGTTGCCCTCGAGCCGAACGACCAGCGGGAGGGCGAGCTGGGTTTCCTGTACGGCGGCGACGACGCCCTCGGCGATGGTATTGCAGTTCATGATGCCGCCGAAAATGTTGACGAGGATCGCCTTGACGTTGGGATCCTTGAGAATGATCCGAAACGCTGCAGTGACTTGCTCTGTCGATGCGCTGCCGCCAACGTCGAGGAAGTTCGCCGGATCGCCGCCGTAATGCTTGATGGCATCCATGGTGGCCATGGCCAGGCCCGCACCGTTGACGAGGCAGGCGACGCTGCCCTCGAGCTTGATGTAGTTGAGATCGAATCTGCTGGCTTCAACCTCGAGTTCGGCCTCCTCGTTGAGGTCGCGCATTTCGGCGATGTCCTTGTGGCGGTGGAGTGCATTGCCGTCGATCGAAATCTTGGCATCGACCGCGGCGATCTTCTGGGAGTCGTCCGGGCTCTCAACGATGCAGAGCGGGTTGATCTCGACCATCGTGGCGTCGCACTCCCACCATGTTTTGTAAACGCCGGAGATGAGCCTGGCCCCCGAGTGGATGAGTTTGCCGCCCAGGCCAAGCGCCTTGGCCAAGTTCCGGGCCTGGTACGGTTGCAGGCCAAGCAGGGGATCAACCTGCAGCTTGACGATGGCGTCGGGGTTGGTTTCGGCGACCTCCTCGATGTCGACGCCGCCCTCGCGGCTGGCCATGATGAGTGGCTGGGAGGTTTCGCGGTCGAGCAGCACGGCGAGGTAAAATTCATCGACGATCTTCTCGCCGCTCGCGACGAGCAGGGTGTGGACCCGACGGCCGGCCTCACCGGTCTGCTTGGTCACAATGGTATTGCCGAGCATGGCCTTGGCCTTTTCGTGGACATCGTCGGCTGACTTGCAGAGGTGCACGCCGCCCTTGAAGCCGTCCTTGAACACGCCCTTGCCGCGTCCGCCGGAGTGAATCTGGATCTTGAGCACGACCATTTCCTGGCCTTCGGCAAAAAGACCCTCGGCGATGGCGCGCGCCTCGTCGGCGGTCGTACAGGGCTGGCCCCCGGGGACTTCGACCCCGTGGCGGGTGAGCAGTTGCTTGGCTTGGTATTCGTGAAGATTCATTTCTCCCGGTCGCCGAAACGGCGGTCGGAATGTTTACGGCCAAGCGGTTGGGGAATCAAGCGGATTGCTTTTTAGGCAAAAAAATATAAATTATTTTTTTGTAATGACAAGAAAACGTTAGTTTTCTACAATTTATGCATTGACGGCCAACGTGTAAAATGTAAAATGATTCCTGTCACGCAGACATCGTGAGGATTTCATGTTTTATCCAAGTAGAGTGATCGGAAAATCAGTAAAAAAAGTTAAGCAATAAGCAATAAGCAATGAGCAAGAAAAAAGAACTCGCAAATGAAGAATGGGATTTTTCTGTTTTGGAGAGAGCCCCACGAACCCTGATCCACCGTGCCCTCCAATGGGAACTGGATCGTGAACTGGGAAGCGGCCGGGAGCCGTTCCTGAAAACGGCGGAGTGCCGCCGGGCCTTGGCTTCCGGCAAGGGACAGGGCAGCGCCTCGGGCGTGGTTGAACTGGGCAAGGCCAGCGACAAGACCATGCCGTTTGAGGAATCGCACAACTTCCGCATCGACTGGTCCCAGCCCCGTGAGGAGTTGACCAGCCAGTTTGGCCAATGGCTGGACACTCAGGAAAAGAACGGCCGGCTCATGAGGAAGCCTGCGCTGGGCAAGCCCCGGAAGCCGCTGACGATGCTGCGCAAGATGTCCATCGTTCGACTGAAGGCTAACGACTATTCACTCCGCAGCGCCACGGCCAAGTTCACCGACAAAAAACGCTACGTCGAGAGTCTGCATAAGATCAACTGGACCACCGCATCGCGCGAGGTGAACAATGCGCTGACGCGCCGCCGTGGCAACCTCAAGTCGATCGAGCGGACGACGGGCGGCAAGAACTGGAAGACCGGCGTTTACCGGGGAGCGTAGTCCGGGCGTCACAACGAACTTCTAATGTCCGCCGGGCGTGATTCACCGGCGGACATTTTTCTGGTGGCCATCACCCAGCCCAGGCAGAGGCGGCGCACCGGCTTGAAAAGGTTGAGCACCGAGCAGGCGTGGTTCACCGCGAGGCTCACCAGCGCCGTGTAAACCCGTTCCGGCAACCGCCGACCCAGGTTGCCGACCTGCGTGTCGAGGAACATCTGCGCCATCGTGGTCCAGTTGTTGCCCCGGCGAATCTCGTCGAGAATCTCGAAGTCAGCCTCCTGCAACAAATGCCGCAGGCCGTGGAGCGTGTAGCGGTAATAATCGTAAGGCTCCTCGTGCAGCGGCCACGTCATCGGGGCGGAGAGAATCAGGATGCCATCCGGCTTGAGGACGCGGGCCATCTCCAGGATGACAATCTCCGGTTGCCGCACATGCTCGAGCATCTGGGTACTGACGACCGTGTCAAACGTCCCCTCGCGGAACGGCAGCACCATGCTGTCCGAGAAAAAATCGGCACGGGTCGAGTCGCCGTACGAGCCCTCCATCGTCACCGGCCAGTCGGTGCCGTAGTAGCGGCTGCCGCGCTGCGTCAGCAGGCTCTCGTACGGCTTCATGCCGCAGCCGACATCCAGCAGCCGTCCTGGCTTCACGCGGTGGCGCAACTCCCTGAGTGCTTGCACGATACTCATCCGCTCGAGGTAGTGCGGCCGGCGTTTCGAGGGATGCAGAAACTCCCGCTCCACGGCGGCGGTGGTCTCCTTGGATCGGTCAGTCATTGCGTCGGGTGCAGCCGCTTGGCCAAAGGCGCGTCATTAGACCAAACGGCAGCCGGTCGGAAAAGTAAAACGGCCGCTTGGCCAAGCGTTCGGCGGACACGCGCGGCTTGTCGGCAATGCGCTGCACGAACGCGTCGAACTCGTGGAAGTACTCCGCCTCGCAGTGTCGCTGGGTGAGTGCGCGGGCCTCCGCTCGCGCCTGGCCAAGCGCTGCCTCGGGCTTGGCCAGAATGGTTTTGAGCTTGGCCGCCGCTTGGGCAAAGTCGAAGGCGTCCCAGACGAACTCGTCGCCGAGCTTAGCCGAGTACTCGTCGCCGCCGCTGCCGATTGCCGGGCAGAGCGGCAGCACTCCGGCGCTGAACGCCTCGAGCATCGAGATGGGCAACCCCTCGTAGTCGCTGACGCTCGTGATGAAGTCCCACCCGCGCAACACCGACCAGTACTCGTCGCCCGACTTGCGGCCGTGAAAAACGGTGCGCTTGCCCGGCAACTGTTGCTCGAGCCAGGCTTGCCTTGGGCCGTCGCCGAGCAACTCGAGACGAAAATCGATGCCGGCCGACTCGAGCGCCCTGGTCAAGCCGGGCAGACGGTCGATTCGTTTCTGTTCCGTCTGCATCCGGCCGGCCCAGCCGATGACCACCGTGCGCTTGGCCAAGGGCGAACGCTCCGGCATCGCCGCCAGGCCGTCGATTGGGTAGGGGATCAACGCAACGCGGTTCGCCTTGGCCAAGTCCGGCAGGCTGCCGGACACGAGCTCGACAAGCGCGTTGCTCACGCACAACACGCCGTCGAGCAGGCTGCGCTGTGTTTCGAGGTGAGGTCGCAGGCCGGTCCAGTCCGAGTGCAACAGG
>CAJWEP010000134.1 GCA_913030945.1 uncultured Verrucomicrobiota bacterium | reverse complement strand
CCTGCGTCTGGCCGTGGACACCGCTAAAGCCATCCGCCACCTGAAAAAAGTCGATTTCGACTTGGCCAAGGTCATTCGCTGCATTGGCCCGTTCGAGTTTAAGCCGGACAAAAGCCGCACGATTTACGCATCGCTCGTTCGCTCGATCGTTTACCAGCAACTCACCGGTAAAGTGGCGGCGATTATTTTCGACCGTTTTCTCGAGCTGTTCTCCGGCAGAAAATTTCCCGAGCCGGAGAGGGTGTTGCGGAAGCCGTTCGAGCAACTGCGCGGCGTCGGGCTTTCCAACCAAAAAGCCAACTACATCCAAAACATTGCCCAAGCGGCGAAAGACGGTATTGTGCCCGACTCGCGCCAGGCTAACCGGATGAGCGACGACGAGCTGGTCGATCGGTTGACCTCCATCAAGGGCGTCGGTCGGTGGACCGTCGAGATGCTGCTAATCTTCCGGTTGGACCGCCCGAACGTGCTACCCGCGACTGATTACGGCGTCCAAAAAGGCTTCGCTTTGGCCAAGGGTTTGGCTGAGTTGCCCAAGCCGAAAGAGCTGCTTGCTGCCGGCGAATGCTGGGCCCCCCACCGCACCGTCGCTGCCTGGTACCTCTGGCGCACCGCCGACACTGCCACGCCATAATCACTACTCGCTCAGTTCCTCGGTCACTGCCTGTGTGGGGTGTTCCTCGCGTGTCTGTTTGATGGTTGGGATCAGCAGGATGGCCGAGAGGACAATCAGCCCGGCGCTGATCAGACTCAGGCTGCCGATGGCCAAGCCGGAGGCCAGCACGCTGAAGCCAATCACTGGCGCGAGCACGCCGCGGACGCCCGTGAAAAACGTGTGCACCGACATGTAGTCGGCGACGCGGTTCGGCGGCGCGAGCTTGGTCACCCACAGCCCCCAGGCGATGTCGCCACCGGCGTGGGCAATGCCAAAGAAGATTTGCCCGATCGCCATGCCAAGCAACGTGTCGCTGCTGAAAAAGATCAGGATGCCCATGGCGAAAAAAAGATTCAGCACGGCGCGCAACAGGAAGAAGTTAATGCGGTCAAAGAGTCGTCCCCAAAACGGGTTGAGCAGCAACCGGAAGAGGTTCGGGATGACCAGGATCAGCGTGGCGATGGTGAGCGCGTTTTTTTCGAGTCCGTAAATTGGGTTGCTCAGGTACTCGACGCGGATCGGGATCATCATCAGGTTGCCGAAGCCCATCATCATCCAGCAGATCAGCGCGTGCCGAAAGAGTTTATCGGTCTTGGCGTATCGCAGTGACCGGAACGGATGACCACCGGCCTCGCCCTCGAGCGGCTTGGACGGAAAATGTTTCAGGCAATGCCACGACGCCAGGAACGCGAGTCCGAAAACCACCAACAGCCAGCGGTAATTACCCAGGCCCGGCTGGCCGGCTGTGCCGGTCTCATTGAGAGCCAAGCCAGCGAGAAAGCTGAATGCCGCAGCGGCGATGACACGGAACCACACCGTACGGGAGAAGTAGTGGCCGCGTTTGTCGGCAGGATAATTGTCGCGAAAGACTTGGGTGAGCAGCGGGATCGCGCCGGTCGAGCACGACATCGCCACGATGCTGCCAGCGACGAACAACGTCAGCGATGGCACGGCGGCCATCAGGAAAAAAAGAACTGCGCCGAGCAGCGCCATACGGCAGGCGGCGACAGCTGAGGGCAGTTTCAGCGACTGAACGATGGTGACGACCACCGGCGTGAGCAGCAGACCCATGCTGGCCGCCGTCGAGACGAGTGCCTTGGCGATCAACCCTGGATTTTCGAAGCCCTTAACCACGGTCAGCAGAAGGAATGTGCTGCCCGCCGTCTCAAGGATGCCGCTGCTGATGGCCCGGCGCTGTTCGAGTTTGAAGGTGACTTTGGTCCTCTCAGCAAGATTCATCCGGGATGCGCATTATTCAGGAAACTTGCCGGTTGGCGATTCAGAAAAAATCGTCGTCTCGCTCTCCCGCCGCGAACCCAGTACAAAAGCGCCGTGCCGGGAGTGGTAGCCATCGTCGGCCGACCCAATGTTGGGAAGTCGGCCCTGTTCAATTGTATTGCGCGCAGGCGGATTGCGATCGTGCACGACCGTCCCGGCGTCACGCGCGACCGGCTCAGCGCCGAGGTCGAGTGGCTGGGGCATCCGTTTACGCTGGTGGACACCGGCGGCATCGGCCTGCTCAAGGGCGAACGGGGCGGCGACGACTTTGCACGGGAAATTATCACCCAGGTACGGGTCGCGCTCGATGATGTGGACGTAATTTTGTTCGTCGTCAGTGTGCAGGAGGGTGTCGTGCCGATGGATCTCGAGGTTGCCGGGATGCTCCGCGAAGCTGGCCGGCCGGTGTTCGTGATGGTCAACAAGGTGGATACCGCCGCGCATGAGCAGGGCGTCAACGAGTTCGCCGAGCTTGGATTTGAGCAACTTTTCCCGGTCAGCGCGCTACATGCGCGGGGCATCGATCTGCCGCTTGGCCAAGCAGTGAACCTTTTGCCGGAGCAGTTGGCCAAGCCGGAGGAGCAAGCTGCCGCAGAGCCGCCGCTGAACATCGCCATCGTCGGTCGACCCAACGTCGGCAAGTCGTCGATCATCAACGCACTCACCCGGTCGCAGCGGGTCATCGTCACCGAGATATCGGGCACCACGCGCGACGCCATCGATGTGCCGTTCGAGGTTGTGACCGACGGCATGCGGCAGAGCTACAACCTCATCGACACCGCCGGCATCCGCAAACGGCGGCGCATCAAGGACGCGGTTGAGTTTTTCAGCGTCAACCGGGCGGACAAAGCCATTGAGCGATGCGACTTGGCCGTGCTCGTGATGGATGCGGCGGAGGGCGTCACCGAGCAGGACAAAAAAATCTGTGACCGCATCACCGAGGCCGGCTGTGCCTGTGTCATCGTCGTCAACAAGTGGGATCTGTTCCAGGCTGGACTGGAGAAGGCCCGCAAACGGGAGGCCAAAAAAACCGTCGCGCAGGGAGGGCGCAAGCTCAGCCGCAAAAAACAGGAGGAGCTGATGTACGATGAGTTCGGCAAGTGGGTGAAGGCCAACCTGTTTTTCATCGACTACGCGCCGGTGATTTTCACGTCCGCGATCGAGGGGTTCCAACTGGACCGTCTGCTTGAGGCCATCCGCTACGTCAGCTCGCAGCTCCAAAAAACCACGCCGACGAGCCTGCTCAACCGCACGCTGCAGAAGGCGCTGGAGCGCAACCCGGCGCCCAGCTCCAAGGGCCATCGGCTCAAGCTCTTTTACGCCACGCAGGTACAGTCGAAGCCGCCGACGTTCCTGCTCTTCGTCAACCGCAGGGAGTTGATGAGCGACAACTACTCGCGCTACCTCATCGGCGTGCTACGCAAGGCGTTCGGGTTTGAGGGATGCCACATCCGGCTTGTGGCCAAGCCGCGCCCCAAAAGCATCGAGCCGGTCCGCCGCAAAACGACGGTAAAAAACCAGACGAGCAAAAAGGTCACGAAGCGCGAGATTCAACGAATCCGCGACGAGACCAAGCGCAAAAAGAATGCGAAAAAAAAAGCCGCCCGAAAAGGAACCGGGCACACAAAAAAACGCTCCGCCAAAAAGGCGAAGAAACGTTGAGACGCAAACTAACGCTTGGCCAGGTGTTGCAGTTCGGAACGGACGTGCTCGATCACTTCGGGCCAGTCGCCGGCGGTTTGTTGGCGGAACAGTCTCGTGTTCGGGTACCACGGCGTGTCGTCGCGATTGAGCAGCCAACGCCAGTCCGCGGCGAACGGCAGCAGAACCCACGTTGGCTTGCCAAGCGCGCCGGCCAAGTGTGCCACGGCGGTGTCCACGGTTACGACCAGGTCCATCGACTCGATCAGGCTTGCGGTCGAGGCGAAGTCGCTGATGTGCGGCGAGAGGTCGGTCACGCAGGCGGTGGAGTCGATGATGAGCCTGGCCTCGTCGCTGGGCTCCAGTTGCAGATTGAACCAGGCGAAGCCGCCGCACTCGCCGAGCAACTCTGAGAGCAGTCCGGCCGGCAACGAGCGGTTGTCGGCCCAAGAGCGGCTTCGGCCGGACCAGACGATGCCGATTTTGGGTGCGCCGGTGGCAGGCACGATTCCCCATGGTTGCGCGAAAAGGTAGCTGCCGTTTTCGCCGTTGGGCACGGTTTCCGGCGTGGTGCCGAACGCCAGCGGGGCACTCATCATCGGTAGAGTGAAGTCGGCAGGAGGCACGGGTTCGCCCGGCTCGAAAACCTGTGCCACGCCGGGGAGCGTCTGCAGGAGGGCGCGCAGTCCCGGTTGGCACTCGATCACGACGTTCGCGCCGGCGTTGGCCAAGTACGGTGCGTAGCGGCAAAACTGGAGCGTGTCGCCAAATCCCTGTTCGGCAAACAACAGCAGCGTTTTGCCGGCCAGGGGCTCGCCGTTCCAGCGCGGGACGCCGGTATGCCTTGGCGCGAAGAGCGAATTGTCGGTCTGCCACCGAGCCTCGTAGTGCTGCCAGCCGTCTTTCCAGTTCCCGGTCGCCAGTTCGGCGATCGCGAGATTAAAGGGGCCGTCCGGGTTCTGCGGATCGGTGGCGGTGAATTCCCCGAAGGCAGCGATGGCCTCCGTCACCCGGTTTTGCGCCTGCAACGCGACGCCGAGGTTGAGCAACGTCTCGGGATGCTTGGGATGATGCTCGAGCACCGAGCAGCAGGTGACCTCAGCGGCGGCGGGGTCGTCGCGCTCGAGTTGCAGCTTGGCCATGTTCACGCCGGCCATCGGCTGTCCCGGCTGCCCCTGCAGGATATGCCAGAAACATTCCTCGGCGAGCGCGGTTTCCTTGAGGCTGCGGAGCGTGAGACCGAGATTCACCATGGCGTCGGTGTAGTGCCCGTCGAGATCGACGGCCCGCTTGTAGGCCTGGGCGGCAGTGAGGTAGTCGTCCTCGTCCTGGGAGACCTGGCCAAGGTTGAAGTGCGCGGCGGCGAGGGCGGGGTCGAGTTGAGTCGCCCGCTGGTAGTCGCGCCGAGCCCTGGTCGCTTGGCCAAGCGCGTAGTGGGCGTTGCCTCGGTTGAAATAGAAACCGGCGCAACCGGGCTGCAACTCGATGGCGCGGGCATACGGGTCAAGCGCCTGTTCCGGCTGGCCAAGGCCGGAGAGGAGCAGGCCAAGCTCGTGATGGTTTTCCGCGTCGCCGGGTTCCAGTTCGATGGCGCGATTAAGGCAGACCCGCGCTTGTTCGGCCTGATTATTCTCGCTGAGCGCACCGGCTAGCAACCGGAGCAGACCTGTGTTGCTGGGGTCGAGACCGGCCGCGAGTTGGTACTGCTCAATCGCCCGGTCAAGCTGGTTTTGTTGATGATAGTCGGTCGCCTTGGTCAAGTGGCGGGAGGCGTCCGGGGGAGGTTGTTGTTGCAGCGCTGCGATCACGTCGGTGATCACACTGGCCCAGTCTCCGGGGCGGGATTGACGGAAGATGCGCATCGACGGGTACCACGGGCTGTCATCCCGGTTGTGGAGCCACCGCCATTCACCGGCAAAGGGCAACAGCAGCCAGATTGGTTTGCCCAGCGCCCCGGCCAAGTGTGCCGTGACGGTATCGACAGAGATGATGAGATCGAGTTGATCCATGATTGCCGCCGTGGCTGCCAAGTCGGTGCAATGCTGTGCGGCATCGGTGGTGTTGGCCGCTTGGCCAAGCGCGGCCTTGGCCTCGTCACCGGGATTGAACTGGAGGCTGACGAAATGGGCGCAATCAGACTCGAGCAACGCTTGGCAGTCGGTCCATTGCATTGAGCGGAAGGCGTCATTGCGGTGCCGGGGATTGCCGGCCCAGGCCAGTCCGACCGCGAATTGCCCCCTCGGCAAGTCAAGCGGGTGTGGCTGCTCACTGGGCGGGCGCAGGTAGGGCACTTGGCTGGGGATGGAATCGAGTGTGGTCCCAAAGACGCGGGGCAAACCAAGCAGGGGAATCTGGACATCAAACTCAGGGGGAGCGTCGTCTGGGGTCACCACTTTGGCCAAGCCGGGGATGCTTTCAAACAATCGCCTCGCCTCGGGAGGGCACTCGAGGATGGCAGAGCCCGCATGCCCGGCAACCCACGGAATGTAACGGGCGAATTGAATGGAGTCGCCCAGGCCCTGCTCGCAGTGGATGAGCACGGCCCGCTCCGGCGCCGGCTTCCCGTCCCATTCCGGCTTGTCCTGATGACGTCTCCGGTTTTGTTGTGAGGCGCGCCAGCGCCACTCGTAGTTTTCCCAGCCTTCGGTGAAGTCTCCCTCCAGCAGTTGCAGCATGCCGAGCCCGTGATGGGCGTCGGGCAGCTCGGCATCCAGATCGATCGCCCTGTAAAACAGTTCATGGGCTTCATCGAGTCGACGGGCATCGACGAGCGCCCCGGCAAGGTTGGCGTGATACCCGGCGTTGGCCGGTTCCGCGGTTATGGCATGTTGGAAACATCCGATCGCCTTGTCAGTTTGCTGGGTGGCCTTGTAAACAGCGCCAAGTGTGTTGTGGGTTTCCGCTTCGTTGGGCTCGAACTGTTCGGCTTTGAGTGCAAACTGCAGTGCTTCAACGTGGCGGTTTTGCCAAAGTAACAGGGAGGAGAGGTTGCGATGGGCAGCGGCCATGGTCGGTTTGTTGGCCAGGGCTTGGCGGAAGGACTTCTCCGCTTCATCGGGACGACCGGTCTGGTGGAGGAGGGTGCCGAGGTTGAGATGCGCTTCGGCCACGGCGGGATCGGCGGCGATGGCGCGACGGTAACAATCTTCCGCTTGGTCAAGCGCATCCGCCTGCTTGTGAAGCAAACCCAGATTGACATGAGCTTGGGCGTGGCACGGATCAAGCTGCATAGCCCGTTCATAATGGCTCTGTGCAGAGTGGGGATCGCCAGATTCTTCCTCAAACAGGCCGAGCGCAAAGTGAACATCGGGAGTGTCCGGAGCCTGCAAATATGCCTGTTTTAGGCATAATTCAGCCTCACCCATAGAGCCGTTCTGGATGAGATCGACGGCACGGAGCACGGGGTCTGCGACTGGGTCAGGTGTTTCGAGAGACTCCAAGTCGGGCCTGGTTGGACAGATCGCGTTCGCCAAGATCCACAGACAGAGCAAAAAATAAGCCAAAAACCATGTGATTTAATCAAGTTGAACGGATACGGAAACAGTCAAAACAACGGGAATAACTGGCTTGGCCTGAATTGGGAGCTTGGGTCATCGACAGGCTGGGGAGTTTTGGGGCTGAACATGGCTGCTGTCATGGAAAAGGATCGTCGATTCAAGCCCGTTTCGTTCGCTGAGTTTGGCGAGATCCAATCAGAGACCCATGATGCTGCGGGATTCATCACCCGATTAAACAATCGGAGCGCTCAAGCGCGGCATCTCGTTGGTGCCGGAGAGTCAGGCTTGTCACGGTGCAACTTTCCTGTGGTTCACCCATTGGGCAACAACATTCATTTTGAAGGGATGCCAAAGCTGCGAGATTTTGACTTTGACGGTTCGATCAATTTTGCCATATGCGTCTTTGAGAATGATTATTCAAACGAGATCACGCTTAGGAACGCGGCTAGGTTCAAGGTGGTGTTTACGGGGTGCAAGTGGAATCAGGAAGTGTTAAAAAAGCAGGGTGTGACGAACACAGATCTTTTCCTTCACGGGATCGACTCCACAACATTTTATCCGAGGCCGGAAAAGAAACAGAAGCAGTTTGTCATTTTTTCGGGAGGCAAACTCGAATACCGCAAGGGGCAGGACATTGTTGTCGCGGCGTTTAGGCAGTTTGCCAAACGACATTCCGATGCCGTCCTGGCAACCGTTTGGCAGAATCCCTGGGGCGTCTCCCCTGATGATCTGGGAACCGCCGGACACGTCGATGGAGACATTGAGGTTGATGAAAACGGTTGCCAGAGGATCGAGGAATGGGCCGTTCAAAACGGGATTTCCCCTTCGCAAATTGTCGATTTCGGGAAGGTTCCAAACTCGTTGATGCCGGATATTTATACTCAGGCTTCAGTGGCGGTTTTTGCCAGCCGATGTGAGGGAGGAACCAACATGGTGGCAATGGAGGCCATGGCCAGTGGTGTTCCCTGCATCCTTTCAGCCAACACGGGGCATCTGGATTTGATGACGGAGGATAATTGCTATCCTCTGTTCAAACAGTCACAACTGACCGATCAAAATCTCAAGGGGAAGGAGGATTGGGGGGAAAGCGATGTCGATGAACTAGTGGAGGTGCTTGAGAGAGTTTACCGCGACCGTGGTGAAGCGAACACGCGGGGTGAGCAAGGGGCCAGGTTCATGGGGGCTTGGACGTGGGAAAAAAGAGCTCGGCCATTTATTGAGCGGATACACGAGACCATTCAGAATCAATGAACGCGACAGTCGACCAGAATGGCCTCAGTTGGCTAGGACTGAACTGGCAGTTGAGCCTCTCCTCCGGTTGGGGCATCGCCGGCTTGAACATGGCGCACGCCATGGAACTCGATGGCCGCTTTAAGGCCGTGCCTCTCTATCCCAGTGCACAACTGAAATCAGTTCGGGATGAGTTAAAGGATTTTGTGACCAAGCTCTACCGCCGTGAGGAGGAGGTAGACAAACTGATGGGGGAGGAAGAAAAAGGACGGTTGATCTGTGACTTTCCCGTGATTCATTCCCTCGGGAATTTTTTTCACGAGAAGGGAATGCCTCGCCCTGATCGACTTGAATGCCGTGGCAACGCCAATTATTCGATCATATTTTTTGAGGATAACTTGCCCAACGAACACACCACCGAGAATGCCGGGCAGTTTGAAATCATCTTTGGGGGGTCAAGCTGGAATTCCCGGGTGCTCAAGGAACATGGCCTGGCCAATGTGGACACGTTTCTCCAGGGCGTTGACCTTGAGCTATTTTCTCCAGCGAGGAAACTGGACGACGAGAAGTTCGTCATTTTCTCGGGAGGCAAACTTGAGTACCGAAAAGGTCAGGACATCGTAGTGGCGGCATTCCGTGAGTTTGCCAAGACCCACCCGGATGCCATTTTGGCGGTGACGTGGAACAATCCATGGCCGGAATCCATGACCAGCATTGTATCTAGCGGTTTGGTCTATGGTGTGCCCGAGAAAACAAGCGATGGGACGCAGGGTTTTCCGGAGTGGGCGGGGACCAACGGCATTTCCCCGGAGCAGTTTCACGATTGCGGCCTGGTGCCCAACCACCTGATGCCGAAGCTGTTTTCACAGGTGGATGTGGCGGTGTTTCCGAACCGCTGCGAGGGCGGCACCAACCTGGTGGCGATGGAGGCTATGGCCAGTGGTATTCCCTGCATCCTCTCCGCCAACACGGGCCACCTCGACCTGATCGAGGATGATAACTGCTATCCACTGCAGCAGCAGGGGGAGATCACGCCCAAGGCCGGTTTCGCTGGCACGAAAGACTGGGGCGAATCGGACGTGGCCGAGGTGGTGGAATGCTTCGAGCGGGTTTACACCGACCGCGCCGAGGCGCGACGCCGGGGCGACCGGGCTACCAATTTCATGCAGGATTGGTCGTGGGAGAAACGGACA
>CAJWEP010000133.1 GCA_913030945.1 uncultured Verrucomicrobiota bacterium | reverse complement strand
TCGAGCTTTACGGCGAGAAAAAAGGCCGCAGCATCCAGCACGCCGAGGCCTTCGAACTCTGCGAATACGGCCGGCAACCAAGCCCCGCCGAACTCAAAAAACTATTCCCGTTCTTCGGGCAAAAATAGGTGGAGGAGCCAAGCGCAGTGGCAAGACGGGTGAAGAATTGAAAGCTGAAGGGAAATGAAACCGAGGCCAAGCGCGGCGTTTACGCTCATCGAGTTGCTGGTGGTGATCGCCATCATCGCCCTGCTGGCCGGGATGCTGTTGCCGGCCTTGGCCAAGGCGAAGGTCAAGGCGCACGGCATCCACTGCCTCGGAAACGTCAAGCAGTTGAGCCTGGGCTGGACGCTCTACGCGGACGATCACGAGGGCAAATACGTCAACAACCACGGCCGCGACCAGACCCGTGAACAGCGAAACAACTGGGCCAACAACGTGCTGGATTGGGAAGACAGCGAGGACAACACCAACCGCCTCGCGCTCACCTCGTCGCTGCTCTCGCCGTACATGGGCGACACAATCGGGATCTTCAAGTGCCCTTCCGACAAGAGCCGCGCCAAGAACGGCACTCGGAACAGGAGCTACTCGATGAACCATCTCGTCGGCGACCCCGGCCCGTTGCTCGATGAATTCAACCCCGACTACGTCCAGTTCATCAACGACGGGCAGCTTCGGAAGCCGTCAACTGTTTTTGTTTTCCTTGGCGAACATCCCGACACCATCAACGACGGCTACTACATGAACCGCTTTCACGAATACAAGTGGGGGAACATGCCGGCGTCCTACCACGATGGCGCCACCGCCCTCTCCTACGCCGATGGCCACGCAGCGACGCATCGCTGGAAGGTCACCGGCGAGCACGGCACGATCCGCCCGCCGGTAAAGGGAGCCGTCGGCGGCATCGTCCCCGCCAAGCCACGAACCGATTTCCAGTGGATCATCGACCACTCCAGCGTGTTGAAATAGAGGGCATAAAATGAAAACGAAACCAAACCGGGCATTCACGCTCATCGAACTCTTGGTGGTGGTTGCGATTATTGCCATCCTCGCCTCGTTACTTCTTCCCGCACTTGGAAAAGCCAAGGAAGCGGGGAAAGCGGCCCACTGCAGGGGAAATGAAAAAAACCTGATCCTGGCCTGGATGATGTACCATCAGGACAATGACGACAAAATCGTCGGTGCGCATGACCGGGGCATCAGACAGGGAGACTGGGTCGGTCGAAAACAAAATGCATCAGGAAGACAAACCGGCCCAATGGCTCCAATCGAGGATGAGATTTGGGGGTTTAAAGACGGACTTTTGTGGCCCTACCTCAATGATCACAAGGTCTACCATTGCCTTGGGGACAGGCGGGATTCACCCATAAAAAGCAGAAAGGTTCAGCAAGGCAAAGCTTGGAGAAGCTACGCGATCCCTTGCAGCATGAATGGCCCCCCCTATGTAGCCAATGAAGCCATTTTGAAGCACAACCAACTCAAAACACCCTCGACCAAGTACGTGTTTCTAGAGGAGGAAACCGATGTCGGCGGGAGCAACTGGGGCGGGTGGCTTTTGCCCTACCCGTTCACCAGCGCCTGGTGGGATCCGATTGCCATTCGGCACGGGGACAAGAACTGCCTTGCCTTCGCCGATGGCCATGTTGAATTGCATCGTTGGATGGATAAACGCACCTTCAGGATGTCTGATGGTCAGACCTTTGGAGTGTCCGCACCCAACAGTCCCGACCTGAAGTATATGCAACGGGGCTACGCTACCGTCAGGGGCAATCCGTGACACGCCTTGGTTCGACTCATTTGTTGTTCGCTGTTAAAGACCGTTGGCTGGGACAAAACCAAATTCGACTGCTTCAATCCAAGAGCCGTTTGAAATCCAAACCATCCTCGCTAAACCAACAGCTGTATTTTAAACTTTGCTTTACGCAAACGAACCCCGAAGGAGAACCGAAATGAACCAACGCATCATCCTCAACCGCCGCGAATTCGCGGCTGCCGGGGCGGCCGGCATGGGCGCGTTGCTGCTGCCACGCGGCCTGCCCGCCGCCAAGCCGGGCAACAAGCTGAAACTCCTCAGTTACAACGTTTGGTATGGGTTCACCAAAAAGCCCAAGCGCAAGGCCGGCTACCTCTCGTTCGTGAAGGGGCAGGCACCGGACATCGTCTCGTTGCAGGAACTGAACACCTACACCCCCGACAAATTGGCTGCCGATGCCAAGGCCTGGGATCATCCGCACAGCGTCCTGCTCAAGGAAAAGGGGTTCCCAACCGGAATCACCTCCAGCCGACCGATCACCGGGGTTCGGCGCACGCTGGAGGGGTTTCATCATGGACTGCTGCGCTGCAAGACCCACGGCATCCACATTTACGTCATCCACCTGCACCCCGGCAACTGGGAGATTCGGCTCAGGGAAATTGACCTGCTACTGAAGGACTTCGCCACGCTGCCCAAGGACGCCCGAGTGCTGCTCGCGGGCGACTTCAACACCTTCTCGCTGCATGACAAGCTGGTCTATGACAAGAGCGAGGATATGATCCCGTTCTTCAAGCGGCTGGACGAGCGGACAAAAGGCAAGAACCTGCGTGACGGCCAACTGGATTACCGGCACTTGAAGCGGCTGGAAGACGCCGAGTTCGTGGACCTGATTCACGCCGAGCGGGGGGGCTTCCTGGGCACGTTCCCCACAAGGCTGAGGCTGGATGAGGACTTGGGTCCCGAGCGGCGACTGGACTACGTCTTTGCCACTCCCAACCTCGCGGCCTCCTGCCGGGCCGCATCCTGCATCGTCGACGAGACGACCGGTCTTCTTTCAGACCATTACCCGGTCAGCGCGACATTCCAACAGGCCGCCGAGTAAACCTGGGAGTTTACAATTTGAAGTCGGTGAGGATTTCCGTGTGCTCGCGGCTTTGCAACACACGGGCCAACGGGGTGTCACCGCCCTTGGCCAAGGAGGTGCGCAACGCCTCCGCCTTGCCTTCGCCGGAGGCGAGTACCCACACCTCGCGCGAGGCAGCCAAGGCGGGATAACCCAGCGTGATTCGGCGCGGCGGCGGCTTCGAGCCGGTCACCGCCCGGTAAACCGCCCGCGACTCGATGGCCTCCGTGTCGCCGGGGAAGAGCGATGCGACGTGGGCGTCCTCGCCCATGCCGAGGAACACGAGATCGATCACCGGCTGCCCATCCGCTTGGCTGTTGGTGAATCGCAGCAACTCGTCGGTGGCGAGTTGCACCGCCTCGGTTTCGCTGCGTTCCATCTGCACGCGGTGCACTTGGCCAGGCGGTATTTGAAGCGGCCGGAACAGGCCGTCGTCTGCATGCTTGAAGTTGCTCCCGTTGTCGGTCGGCGGCACGACGCGCTCGTCGCCCCAAAAGAAATGCACATTCTCAAACACGCTTGGCCGCGCCAACTCCACCACCGAATCGTAGAGCAGCCTCGGGATGCGCCCGCCGGAGAGAGCGACGATGAACGGCCTGCCTGCGTCGCGCTTGGCCAAGCGCTCAAGCCACTGCGCGGCAGCATGTCCGGCGAGCGCGGTCTTGTCGGCAAAAACCGTGCAGCCGCTCATCGCTCGGCCGGTTTCGGGTTGTGCCACTTGTGGCCGTCCGGCTCAAGCAGATCGTCCGCCGCCACCGGTCCCCACGTTCCGGCGGCGTAAAATTCGCGGTTCGACAGCGGCATGCCACCCCACCCTTCGCGGATGGCATCGACGATCTGCCACGCGGTTTCCACCTCGTCGCGGCGGATGAACAGTGTCGCGTCGCCGGCCATCGCCTCGAGCAGCAGCCGTTCGTACGCCTCGGGCGTGTAGGCGCCGAACTCGGCGTCGTAGCCGAAGTGCATTCGCACCGGCCGCGTCTCGATGCTGTTGCCGGGCACCTTGCCGTTGAAGCGCAGGAAGATGCCCTCGTCCGGCTGGAGGCGCAGCGTGAGCGCGTTGGCGTGCAGGTCAAGATGGCCCTGCGCAGCGAAGAGCACGTTGGGCGTGGGGCGGAACTGCACGCGCACCTCGCTTGCCCGCAGCGGGAGATTCTTGCCGGTGCGCAGGTAGAAGGGCACGCCGCTCCAGCGCCAGTTGTCGATGAACAGCTTGAGGGCCGTGTAGGTCTCGACGTTGGACTCGGGGTTCACGCGCTCCTCCTGTCGGTAGCCCTCGCGGCTGTCGCCGTTGACCGTGCCGGCAAAGTACTGGCCACGCACCACGTTCGTGGCAACCGCCTCCGGCGTCATCGGGCGTATCGATTTGAGCAATTTCACCTTCTCGTTGCGGATGTCCTCGGCGGCGAGCGACGGCGGCGGCTCCATGGCCACGAGCGAAAGAATCTGCAGCAAGTGGTTCTGCGTCATGTCCCGCAGCGTGCCGGCCTCCTCGAAGTACCCCCCCCGGCCGCCCACGCCGATATCCTCGCTGACGGTGATCTGCACGTGCTCGATCGCCTCGCGGTTCCAGAGTTGCTCGAAGATGGCGTTGGAGAAGCGGAACATCATGATGTTCTGCACCGTCTCCTTGCCGAGATAATGGTCGATGCGAAAAATCTGCCGTTCGCGCACATGGCGCAGCAGGTGGTTGTTCAGCACGTGCGCCGACTGCAGGTTGTGCCCGAACGGCTTCTCCACCACGACACGCTGCCAATGCTCATCGTCCTCCCCCATGCGGTGAAGCAGGCCAGCGGTGTGCAACTGGTCCACCACCTCGCCGAAGAGGCTTGGCGAGATCGCGAGGTAAAAGACGAGGTTATTGACGAGGCATGGATCGCCGAGTCCAGCCAAGCGCTTGGCCAAGGCGACGTAGGTATCGGCATCCGTCAGGTCGCCGGGATGGTACTCAAAATTGGCGGCGAAGGCATCCCGCTGGGCATCGTCCACCTGGTGGGTGCGAGAATAGGTCTCGACACCTGCGCGCATCTCGGCGCGCCAGCTTTCGTCCGTCTTTTCACGACGGGCAACGCCGATGACCCGGAAGGATTCCGGCATCTGGCCTTCAGTGTAGAGATGATACAGCGCAGGAATCAGTTTGCGCGCCGTCAGGTCGCCGCTCGCGCCGAAGATGACAATTGTGCATGGCTCATCCGCCCTGCGGCCGTCCTCCAGCCCGGGAAGGGTGATTGTTGTTGAAGAATCCACCATCGAAAATCGTGAGCCCGAGCGGTGTGAAAAATGGTGGCTGGACCCGGAATCGAACCGGGGACACACGGATTTTCAATCCGTTGCTCTACCAACTGAGCTATCCAGCCGTTCCCCCCGAAAAAAGGGACGCGCATCGTACGCATCGCCCCTCACCGCCTCAAGCACTTTTGGGATGAACTGGCCAACCGCTTGGCTGGTAACCCGCCTGAAGTGCACTTTTGTGCATCCGACTGTGCCATTCTGTGCCAATCCTACCACCACACCCCGGGGTACCCATCCACTAAAGGGCGTATCGTCAAAAAAACACCCCCCATACAACGCGGGCTGTTTTTTTGGATGGTGCCCTCCCCCCCCGGGGGGGGAAGTTACATCAACTGCACCAAAGCCCCGAAGAAGAAAAAGTGCAACACTCACGCCGGTCGCCCAACGCAACAAGAACTCGCAGTCTTCTACTTTTTCATCTGATGAATGCTTGTAGCTTCCAACCCCATTTTCTGAAGTCTGTTTGATGCATCGACCAGATTGGATGCAGAAATTTCACCGTGCTCCGTTGTGCCTGTTGTTGGATTGGTGGCTTCATACTCAAATTTGGGCAAATTGACAGAATCCGGTTGCGTGTTTTTTGTTGGAATATGTAAATCGTCTTTTTTTACTACTGATTTCGCAGCGCGTTTGGCTAACTGATCGAGAACTGTCCGTGTATCTCCAGCGGCTCGTGTATCTCGAGCAGCCCGAGCAGCCCGAGCAGCCCGAGCAGCCAGTTGGGTCGCTTTCAATGAATCAGCAACATTTTTCCCGGTGCTTATATTTGTTGGTTCGGGGGGTAGATCGGTAGTGATAGCCAATCCCGGAATTGTTAAAAACTTTTTGCAAACAGGGCAGTCGATTCCCGAACCAGATAGAATCTCATCGGTTTCTAAATTTTGGCCACAATGCGGGCAGTCAAAATTAATGTCTGCCATAGTCCGTAAAATGATTGCTAGATGAGTGGATTATAAGCCGCTCGACAGGAATTGACGAGCACAAAATTTCGGACTATCGCTGGCTAACGATAAGATTGATGAGTAGCCCCCAGCATCAATCTCCCGTGTAGCCGCGTTCGCGCGCCCAAGCGAGCCATTTTTTTCTCATTCTATTCGGTCGTAAACACCAATGATAATATGGCGCATAACACCCAGCCATAATGACCAAAGTCGCAAAACAGCCAATAAACAATGCTATCCCAAGTGAGTGGTGGCCCATGTTGAAATCTCTTATGGTTATTAGTATGGCAATAGTAGTAGAAATTAATCCGATCCCGATTAAAAAATAAGATGTAATTTTTGAGACTGAAAATAATCGCTTCGAATATGGGGATCGGAATGCTGCTGAAACACCTGCTACGAAAACTTTGGTGTTACATGACTTACACCTATGAGAATAGCGCCCAGAAAAACCAGCAGGAGAATATGAAATGCTTTGGTGTTTTGTCTGGCAACCGACATGCGCTTCACACTTCGGACACCACGGATCATCCGGGTTGGGTATGTTTGGATCGTGTTGCGGTTCTTCGGGCATTTCTTCATCTCACTTCTTCTTCCGGTACATCGCCCCCCGGCGCCTAACGTACTTTCGGGATGAGCCCGCGGCTTGGCCAGGCGCTTGGCCAAGTGCGGTTAATCTTCCTTGAAATCGTTATGGAACTCGCGGCCTTCGCGCGTTTCCGCGACGTAGCCGGTGCGGATCACAAAATCGCCAAATCGCTCGCCGTCGCTGCGCTGGCTGGCGTATCGCTCGAGGATCGGCCGCATGAGGTCGACAATCTCCTCCTGCTTAACTGAAAGCTTGTAGATCTTGTTCAAACGATCACCAGCGAAGCCGCCACCAAGGTAGACGTTGTACTTGCCGGGCGAACGGCCGACGAGAGCGATCTCGGCGATGTATGACCGGGCGCAGCCGTTTGGGCAGCCGGTCATGCGAATGGTGATGGCATCATCCCTCAGGCCAAGTTCCTCAATCACCTGATCCAACTCGGTAAGCAACTCCGGCAGATAACGCTGGCTTTCGGCCAAGGCCAAACCGCAAGTCGGCAGCGCCACGCATGCCAAGGAGTTGAGCCGCAGGCCGGTTTGATCATAGCAATGAGTTAGCTTGTACTGATCGAGTAACGCCTCGATCCCGGCACGCTTGGCCGGCGACACATTGGCGATGATCAGGTTTTGATTCGCCGTCAGGCGAAAATCGCCATCGTGCACCTTGGCTATCTCGCGCAGGCCGGTTCGCATTGGGAACTCGTCATTGTCGGTGACGTTGCCGTTTTGGATGAACAATGTGAGATGGCTGTTGCCGTTCTCGTCATCGATCCAGCCGTAACGGTCGCCATTGTGGTCGAACTCAAACGGTCTGGCTTGGTCGAGCCCGTAGCCAAGGCGCTCCTCGACCTCGCCGCGAAACCAATCCAAGCCACGGTCTTCGATCGTGTATTTAAGGCGTGCGTGTTTGCGGTCAACACGGTCGCCGTAGTCGCGCTGCGTGGTGACGATTTTCTCGGCGACATCGATCGCTTGCTCCGGCGTGCAAAAGCCGAGCACGTCGGCGAGGCGCGGAAAGGTTTTTTTCTGCCCGTGATTCATCCCCATGCCTCCGCCGACCGTTATAGTGTAGCCGACAACCCTGTCGTCCTCGATGATGGCGATGAATCCGAGATCGTTTGCGAATAAATCGATGTCGTTGCTCGGTGGAACGGCAATGCCGATCTTGAATTTCCGGGGCAGATAGGTTTTGCCGTAGATCGGCTCTGACTCCGGCTCGGGACTTGATGTCACATTTTCCTTCTCGCCGTTTTCGTCTGTCAGCCAAATCTCGTGGTACGCCTGCGTCGCCGGCGTGAGGTGGTTGCTGATCGCCTTGGCCAACTCAAGCACCTCGGCGTGCACCTTTGACTGGTTCGGGTTCGGGTTGCACATCACGTTGCGATTCACGTCGCCGCAGGCCGCGATCGTGCCCATCAACGAGTCGTTGATCTTTCTGATGATTGTCTTGAGATTCTTTTTGATGATGCCGTGCAACTGAAACGATTGACGCGTGGTCAGTTTGAGCGAGCCGTTGGCGTATTCGTCAGAGAAGCGATCCATGTCGAGCCACTGCTGCGGTGTGCAGATACCACCGGGCAGACGCACGCGCGCCAAGAACGAGTAGGCCGGCTCCTGCCCGGCCTTGCGACGTTCGCGGCGAACGTCGCGGTCATCCTGCTGGTAAATGCCGTGGAACTTGGTCAGTTGCGTGTCGTCCGCAGCCAGGCCGCCGGTGCAGTCGTCCAACAGACCCTCGGCGATGGTGCCCCGGAGAAACTTGCTGTTGGCCTTGATGATTTCATTCTTGGACAACTTTGGCTCGTCGCCGGGATTGTTTTGGTCGGTCATTCGCGTGTCACGCCGTTTGGTGGGCGAACGGGCAAGCTAGCACGAAAGTAGCTCCAAACTCAATCTGCGCTTGGCCAAGCGGGGAGAGAATTTGATGCAAAAACGCCTTGAATCCTCGAAAAATAGGACATATCATCATATCTTGATTTGTTGATATCAAACCGGCCGTTCACGGCTTAAATCACATTTTTATGAGCAAAAACTACATCTTTTCTTCCGAGTCGGTTGGCGAAGGTCATCCCGACAAAGTTTCCGACACGATCTCCGATGCCGTGCTCGACGCCTGCCTCGCGCAGGATCGCCGCAGCCGCGTCGCCTGTGAGACCTTCGTCAAGAGCAACGTCGTCTGTGTCGGTGGTGAGATCACGACCAAGGCCAAGTTCGACGTCGAGCAAGTCGTGCGGGGCGCCATCCGCGAGATCGGCTACGTGAACAGCGACGATGTGTTCCACGCGGACAATGTGTTCATCAACAACTACCTGACCGCGCAGAGTCGGGATATTTCGCAGGGTGTCGATGCCAAGGCGGCGTCCGGCAAGGCCACCGCCGAACAGGGCGCCGGCGACCAGGGCCTAATGTTCGGTTTCGCCTGCGACGAGACACCGGAATTGATGCCCGCGCCGATCATGTATGCGCACCAACTCGGCAGTCACCTGACCAAGCTGCGCAAAGCCGGCCAAGCCAAGTGGCTCCGTCCCGACGCCAAGAGCCAGGTCTCCGTGCAATACATCGACGACAAGCCGGTGAAAATCACCAGCGTGGTCGTTTCCACCCAACACGCTGCCGATGTCACCAACAAAACCATCCGCGATTTCATAACCAAGCGGGTCATTCAAAAAGTTTTGCCGAAGAAAATGCTTTCCCGTGACACGCAGATTCTGATCAACCCGACCGGACGATTCGTCGTTGGCGGACCGGCGGGTGACAGCGGTCTGACCGGCCGCAAGATCATCGTCGACACCTACGGCGGCATG
>CAJWEP010000132.1 GCA_913030945.1 uncultured Verrucomicrobiota bacterium | reverse complement strand
AACTCCAGTCGGCATTACGGCTCTGGCGATCCCAGCCATCAGTGAACCACCACTCATCGTCGATGCGGTATAGGTTGCCCTTGACGCCGTCAATGAAGTTCCGGTTCAGGAAATCGTTGGCAACCGGTTCGACCTCCTCACGCATCTGCGGGGAGCTGCTGTTGACCGTAAACCAGATCATCTCGTTCTCGTTCACCACATGCCCCATCAGGTAGAGCATGTACCGGGTCAGGCGGTTTCGACTGACACGGCCGTTGGCGTCGTCGTCCCATGAGAGTTTGTATTTTCCGCGGAAACGCCGGTCGTTGGGCATTTTCCACTTGCCCCGGTTCAGGTGGTTGCCACGCGTCCACGGGCTGCCGCTGTTGCGCATCTCGCAGTTGTATCGAATATCCTTTTCGTTGGAGATGAACGTGGCGTTGAAGTAGTGGTTGGAAAGGCGCGGGAAATTGTAGTTGTATTTCGAACTGCCGCCATTGCTGACCGCCCCCATGTCGTAGTCGGAAACCACCAGGCGCACTGATCGCAGGTCCGTCTTGGGCTTGCGATTGTCCACGACATACAACGCCGGCCTGTCCGCTCCCCACTTTGGTTGCCTGTGGCTCGCCCCAGTCTCGGTCCGGGCCTCCACGTAAAACTGCACGCGCCGGCCGTTGGTCCGATACTCGCTCAGTGTGCCGGTGAAAATACTGTCGCCAGCCACCTCGTCCCCGCCACGGCTGCCGTCGTCGTACATTGTCTTGGTTTTCCAGGAACCAGTGTTGTTCGAGGAGTCGGCGCGATGGCGCACGCTCACCGTGGACAACGAATCGGCAGATGTGATTCGTGCGGTGACACGCACCGACTGGGACGACGTTGGCACGGCCGGGCTGTGCAGCAGTTGGTCGACCTGCGGCGGCGTGTTGGCAACAAACGTCGAGTTGCGCTTGCCGGGAGTGCCAAGGTTCTCCGGAATCTCGATCAGGAAACTGCCGGCGACACTCTTATCCCAAGTCCATGCGATCAGCCTCGGGTTTCCACGAACCCAACGGGCCTTGAACTTAATGGTAAGATCATCATTGCTGCGAACATCGGCGCTCATGTCGATCTCCATCCGGTTTGGCCTATTGTCGCCGTGCCCGTCAGAAATGAGATGCAGTTCCTGACCACTCATATATGTCGCCCAGTGGTTGCCTTGAGCCAACCAACCGTTGGCACTTCGATTGTTGGTGGACATCTTTTTTGCGTTTGTGAGGACGTTCTTCTTTGATCGAGAACTGACAGCTTCAATCTTTGATAGAACAATCTCCGAGTCGCCCACCAGGTGCATATGAAACTCCCGATAATCGGCAGCGCCACCCATCGTTTTTAACTGCCGGTACCGCCCGGTGGTGGTGTAATCGCGAAAACTGCTCTTGGTCGTCTCATTGCTGTCACGCCAGGCCGAAGACAAACGGTTGTCCGCCCACGGGTTGACCAGTTCCATGCTACTGCCGCCACCCCGGGTCCAGTCGGGCCAGTCGCCGTGGTTGCGGTAATCGACCTCGTCGGCAAGGTTGCCGAAGGCATCCTCAAGCCGCAGCAACTCGCCCGGGTTGCTCAATTCCCCACCGTAGTTCCCGAGCACGTTGTTCAGCTTGTAAACCTGCCGGACGTAATCGGCATCCGCGGCAATCACGAGGTAGCCGCCCGCCGCTATGGATGTGCCAGATGAAAATGCAAAATTAACCCCATCGACAAAACGCCAGCCTGACAGGTCGATCGCCTCGGTATCGCGGTTGAATAACTCGATGTACTCGCCACTTCGATGATCGCCCGGTGGGTTGAACATCACCTCGTTGATGACAACGTTCTCGTGCCGTGCCGGGTTGTTAGCACTCCCCTTGGTATGCTTGATGACAGCGAACCACTCGCTGCTGCCGTCCGGGTACGCCTGCAACGAGCCTTCGCCGTTTGGCCGGCCGAGCAGCTCCGCCTGCAACACCGTATCACCATTTAGCAGGTAGATCGGCATTTGCCCCCCCGCCTCGAAGTCCACCGCGACAACTTTCCTGCCATGGCCCGGTGCTTGACCAAGAAGCGGTGTGCGGTCGGAAAAATCACGCCTGGTGGCCACCGACAAGCCGTCCAGATTCACAGCACCTTCGCCGCCGTTGTAAAGTTCCACCCAGTCGATGGCACCCTCGCTGGTAAAGTGCACCTCGTTCAGGCCAAGCGCTTGGCCAAGCGACGCACGGCTCATGTTCGCCGTGCCCGGCGTGGCATCGGTAAACAGAAACCACTCGGAGCCCCCGCTCGGCTTGCGGCCAATCGCGCGACCGTCCAGCGCCACGTCGGCCCGAACTGCCGTCACCACGGTCATGCGGTCCGGCTTCGTCAAATAAACCGTCACCGGAGACTGGACGCTGAGTCGGGCGACTGTAAATGAAATCGTGGCCAGCGAGCGGGCCGCAATTATCAACGACTGCGAGATCTTGCGTTTGTCAAGGTCGCCGGGGTCATCGCTGAGATAATAATCCAGGAGATCGATGACTTTGTCGGTTGGGTTGTAAAACTCGATGTAGGCATCCTTACCGGCGATGGGATGAATTTCGTTGATGACAACCCCCTTGGCCGCCGGGACCGACGCGCTCAGACGGCAGCCAAAAACGATGTCCGAGCTGGTTGTGTTCGCCTGGTGCACCTCGACCGCCAGCACATTCGAACCGTTTTTCAGTTTTCCAGGGTCGATCGTCACGACGCCCTTTTCCTCGGCGGCATTGGTGACCGTCGCGGACGTGCGCGTGGTGAAGCTCACCGTCCCTCCCGGCATGCGCGACCGGCCGACCTCCACGTCGTTGAGGTAATACACAGCACCGTCATCGACTATCTGGTCAATCGTCAGAGTGACCTCGCTGGGATCTCCGTTGTAGGTGAACTGTTTCCGGAAGTAGTAGCAGAGCTGGCTGCCCTTGTTGATTTCGGTATTGATTCCGGGATCAGGCAGCGCGGAATTTTCCAAGCCAAGCAGGCCGGGGCCGGACTTCCACGAGGCATCATTGTAAGTCGTCCTACGCCACGCCGTGCCGAGGTTTTTGTTCTGCTCGTTGTACTTCCAACGGTCGCCGTAATCGAGCAGCACAATGCCGGAGGCCAGATTCACCTCCGGACTGGCCACCGGCGTCTCCACACGCAGCGCCGTGTCGCCGCCCGGCGTGCCACCCGGTCGTTTACTGAACGACCAGTTGCGCCAGTCGTCCACCACGAGGTTCGGGTTCTGCAACACCAGCGTGTGCCCTGTGCCATCTGCGGCGATCGGCCACTTGCCGCGATCATTGTAACCCAACGTGCAAACCGGCACGCCGTTTTTATCCTTTACCGTGATGCGGCCGCCCTCGTTGGGCAAACTGCCCGCCCACGGCCCAAACACCCTCACGCTCGTCGGGATGCCATACTGTTGTCGAAATTGCCCCGGCTCGATATCGGTCAGGATGACCTTTTGCCAATGACCGAGGAATGCGTCGTCCGCACTGTTTCCGTCAAACGACGGAAAATCCAACTCAATGTCGCCCCGCAGTTTCCAGCCGGCAATGTCAAACGGCGTGGCGGTGATATTGGACAGTTCGATCCATTCCGGCGCATCGCCGCGCGGGTTGTACATGACCTCGTTGATTACGACCTGCTCCGCTATCACGCCGCCGCCTGCCAAGACAGTCCAAGCGATTGTTGCACCAAATAAAATCCTATTCATTAAGAAACCCATTCCTCTTACACTACCAAAACAAGATAAGTTTCAGTGGCAACAAAAAAACCAGCAACCCATGTGCCGTGGGAATTTATAGCCGGATTTCTGGAATTGAAAACCGTTTTCCGGGAATCATGCGCCCTGCCCACTCATGCGGTGTGCCAATAGCGCAGTCGTAATCAGCGACCCGACGCACGCACCGGGGCATCGACAGCGTTCACCTTGGGCAGGTGAAGGCGCAGTTGGGCAAGCGTTCCCCTGTGCTCCAGCTTGGCCGCGAGGTTGATCCACTCGTGCGGGTCGGCGGCGCAGTCGTACAATTCCTCGTCGCCGTTGGCGTAGCGGATGTAGCGCCAGTGCTCGGTGCGGATCGTATGGTCGTTTTGGTGAAATGTCGTGATCGCCGGGTGCGGCCATGCCGCGTCTGGTTTTCGCAGCAGCGGCACGAGCGAATGGCCCTCGAGCGATTGCGGCGGCTTGGCCAGGTCGCAAAGCTCGTTGAGTGTCGGGTACAAGTCGATCAGGCCAACCGGCCGCGAGCAGTTGCCCTTGGCCAAGCCGGGGCCGGCGACGATCAGCGGCACGCGGGTGGACTCCCCCCACAGCGAGCGCTTGGCCCAGTGCTGTTTCTCGCCGAGGTGCCAGCCGTGATCGGACCACAGGACAACCACAGTGTCCTTCGCGTGGGAGCTGGCGTCGAGCGCGTCCAGCATCACACCAACGCAGTGATCGACGAACTCCGTGCAGGCAAGGTACGCGGCGACGGCATTTCGCCAGTTACCGGATGCGAGCACCGACTTGTGGTTGAGCGGTGTGTTGTGCATGTACCTCGTGATCTGCAAACCGGCTGGCGGCAAATCGGCAAGGTCATCTCCGCGAACAACCGGCAGTTTCACCTGCTTCTCCGGATGACGCTTAAAAAAACGGCGCGGCGCATACAAAGGCACGTGCGGCAGACGAATTCCGACAGCCATGAAAAACGGTCTGCCAAAATCGCGCTGGAGTTGCCCGGCAGCCCACCGCGCGTTGATCAGGTCGCCAAACTGCTCCTCCGGCAAATCGATCGGTCCGAAGTCGCGCACACGAATACCGGGGATGGATGACACCGGCTTGGTGCGCCACTGCTGGTTGCGCGCGTCGCCGGTGGTTTTGAAGTCATGCCAGTCGGTCGGATACTCGTATCGCCCGTGATAAATCTTGCCGCGCCCGAGCACGTGGTATCCGGCGGCCTTGTAATGCGCCGGAAGTGTCACCGCATCTTTCAACACCGTCGACAAATGGTGCGGTTGGTTCAGCTCATACACGCCGGATGTGGACGGCAGCACGCCGGTCAGCAGACTCACGCGCGACGGATTGCAGATCGGCGCCTGGCAATGGGCGTTGCTGAACAGCACACCGCGCCTGGCCAGGCGATCGATGTTCGGCGTGCGCACCTGCGGATGGCCGCCGAGACAACCCACCCAGTCATTCAGGTCGTCGATCGCGATGAAAAGCACATTCGGCCGCCCAGTCGCCGCGTGGCCAAGCGACAGCGACAGGCCAAGCGCGACCAGACAAATTGGCCAACGGCGTATCATCATTGCTTCGACATCGGCGGCTTCGGCATCCACGCACCGGTGTCAGCGAGCCATTGACCAAGCTTGCGATCCAAGCGCTTGGCCAAGTTCGGATGCCGCTTGGCCAGGTTCATCGTTTCGCCCAGGTCTGATTTCAAGTCGTACAGTTCCACCGAGCCGTCGTCGTAATTGCGGATCAACTTGTGGTCGCCTGCGCGCACCGCGCCGCCCAGGCGGTTGTCCATGTGCCAGGCGTAGTTCGGGAAATGAAAAAAGAGCTCCCCGCGCCTGGGCTTGCCGGTTTGTTGGAACAGCGAAACCAGGCTCTCGCCGTCGATCGGTTTTTTGCCGGTCGGCTTCAGGCCGGCGACCTCGAGGAATGTCGGGTAAAAATCCATGCTCACCACCGGCTCGTCGGCGAGCGTGCCGGGCTTCACCCGCCCCGGCCAGCGCACGATCATCGGCACGCGAATGCCGCCCTCGTAGAGGTGTCCCTTCGACTCGCGCAACGGCCGGCAGTCAGACACCCCCGCAAATCCGCCGTTGTCACTCGTGAACACCACCAGCGTCTCGTCGTCCAGGCCCAGTTCCTCGAGCGATGCCAGCAACCGGCCAACGGCCAGGTCCATCGCCTCGATCATCGCGCCGTAACGCGTGTCGTTCAGCCCGGGGCCGGTGCGGTCGGCATACTTTTCGAGCAGTGCCTTCGGTGCCTGCATCGGCCAGTGCACGGTGTAAAACCAGAGATGCACCATCCATGGCCCGGCCTTGTGGTCGCGGATGAAACCGATCGTCTCGTCAACCAGCCGGTCCGGCAGATACTCGCCCGGCTCGCCGTCCGGCAGCATCGCGTTGCGGTACGGCGAGAAGAAACTCGGTGGGCCACCGTACGACGTACCGCCGATGTTGATGTCGAACCCCTGATTAAGCGGCGAGTGCTCGGACGCCACCTTTCCCTGCGGCCCGGCGCTCGGCGCAATGTGCCACTTGCCAAGGAACGCGTTCGCGTAACCAGCCTCCTTCAGCCGCTCGGCAATCGTGATGTGTTTGGGACCAATCGCCGGCACCATGTCGGCCGGTTGCGGCCGGTTGTCTTTGGGAAAAAATTGTCCCGGCAGATGCGACGTCATGTGCACGCGCGCCGGGGCCTGGCCGGTAAGCACCGCCGCCCGCGTCGGCGAGCAAACCGGCGCCGCCGCATAGGCGCTGGTGAAACGCATCCCCTGCCGGGCGAAGCGGTCGATATTCGGCGTCTCGACCAGTTTGTTGCCTTGGCACGCCAAGTCCATCCAGCCGAGGTCGTCCGCCATGATGAATAAAATGTTCGGCCGCCCGGCCGCCGCTCCAGCCGCTTGGCCAAACGCCACCAACCCAAGCGCTGCCATAAGCGAAGCCCTCCCCGTCCAAGTCAAGTTTAGTGCTCGAAAAAAAATCATCACGGTGTAACGGAAGAGTAAAGGCACACACACCCCCATTCAACCACACAACCGCTTGGGTGCCTGGAGTGAAACGGCGATGGTTAGCTTGAGAGCTGTTTCCGAACAGTACAACAAGCCTGAAGGGCTCGCATCACTCCTTGCGCTTTGGGGTGATGGCTTTGGCCTCACAGTCGCAGCCTCCACCGCATGCACCTTTGGATTTGCCGAGGAAACGGCGCAGCACCCACGCGGCGGCGATCACGACAATGCCGAGCGTAATCCAGGTTTGCCATTCTCCGTCCATGAGCTTCAGTAGCCAAGGAGGCCTGCTCCCTGATACACGAGCAACGCTGCCAGATAGGCGGTCACTGTCAAGTAGCCGAACTGAAACAGCGGCCATTTCCAACTGTTGGTTTCGCGCCGCGTGATGGCGAGCGTGCCCATGCACTGCATGGCGAACACGTAAAACACCAGCATGCTGAGGCAGGTCTTGCCGTTGAACAACGGGCTGCCGTCGGCGCGCCTCTGTTCGCGCAGGATGGTTTGCAGGGGCCGCGTGCCCTCCTCGTCGGGGTCGTCCGCTCGGTAGAGGATCGACATGGTGCTGACAAACACCTCCCGCGCGGCGAACGATGCGATCAGGCCGATGCCCATCTTCCAGTCGTAGCCCAGCGGCTCGATGAGCGGCTCGATCTGTTTGCCCAATTGCCCGGCGATGCTCTGGGTCAGCCGATCGGTGTCGTCGCCGGCATCCGGCTTCGGGTAGCTGGTGGCAGCCCAGAGCAGGACAGAGATAACGAGAATGACCGTGCCGGCCTGGGTGATGAACGCCCGCGCCCGCTCCCACAGCCGGAGCAACACCGCACGAAGCGCAGGAACCCTGTACGGCGGCAGCTCGAGGATCATCGTCGTGCCGGTGCCAAAACGCAGTCCGCGGTGGAAGAGCCACGCGAACAAAAACATCCCCACCGTGCCCAGCGCATACAGGCCCAGCATGAAGGCGACTTTCGTCCACACGCCGCCGATGCCGCCCGGTAGCAGTACGCCGATCATCATCACGTACACCGGCAGCCGCGCTGAGCAGCTGGCCAGCGGCGCGACGAGGATGGTGATGAGACGCTCGCGCGGATTCGCAATGGTGCGCGTGGCCATGATCCCGGGAATCGCGCAGGCGTACGAGCTGAGCAACGGGATGAAGGCGCGGCCGTTCAGCCCGACGAGGCCCATCAACCGGTCCATGATGAACGCCACCCGCGCCATGTAGCCGGTGTCCTCGAGCAGGCCAATGAAGAAAAAAAGGAGCACGATTTGCGGCAGAAAGATCACCACACTCCCCACCCCGGCCAACACGCCGTCGGTCAGCAGATCGCGCAAATCGCCCTCGGCCATTTGTGCCTTTACCCAGTCGGCGGCCCAACTGAAGCCGTCGTCGATCCACCCCATCGGAACATCCGCCACGCTGAAAATCGTGGCAAACAGCGCTGTCATTAGCCCCCCGAGAATCAACCAACCAAGAACCGGGTGCAGCAACATGGCATCGACTTTGTCCGTGGGAGTCGGGGCGCCGCCTGCATGCTGCACGGCGATGTTTCGCACCAACCCCCCGATACGGTTGTATTGGCTCGCAACCAAGCTCTCCTCCCAACCGGGGCAGTCGCGCTTGATCCCTGCCCGCGCCACCTCAATGGCCTCGGCACTGCGCATGCCATCGAGTTCGTGACTGCAAAGCAGGCTGGCTGTCGCGGTGAGAGTTGGACTTTGCGGGACAGAAACCTCCGCGTTGAGCAACTCGTGCGCCTTGGCCAAGGCCTCACGGAGCGCCGGCGTATACTCGCCCGGCTTGGCCAAGGGCAGCTCCGCTTGGCTGATCGCCACCCGCAGGCGTTCCATGCCTTTGCGCGTGTTGGCCTGCATCGGGATCACCGGCACACCCAGTTGCTCCTGCAAACTCGCCGCCGAGATTTTCATCCCACGCGCCTCGGCGATGTCCATCATGTTCATCACCACGATGGCCGGGAGGCCGAGATCGAGCACCTGCATCGTGAGGTAAAGATTGCGCTCAAGGTTGCTGGCATCAACCACGCAGATAACGCGATCCGGCTTGGCAATGTCGGCGCGCCGCCCGAGCAGCACATCCCTGGGAATGGCCTCATCCGGCGTGCGGGCGCTCAGGCTGTACGCGCCGGGAAGGTCGAGGACTCGCATCGGCTTGCCGTGCTGATCGTGACAGGTGCCTTCTTTTTTTTCGACCGTCACGCCGGCGTAGTTGGCCACCTTTTGGGAGAGGCCGGTCAAGGCGTTGAAGAGCGTCGTCTTGCCTGTGTTCGGGTTGCCCACAAGGGCGATGACCGGTGTTCGAGGCGCGGCTTGGCTGTCAGGCATCGGCTGTGATCCTCACGTTTATCAAAGCCGCATCCTTTCGGCGCAACGCCAGGTGCGCGCCGCCAAGTTCCACCTCGATCGGATCCCCCAACGGCGCCCGCCGAATCACGCGCAGCCGTGCCCCCGGCAGAAAACCCATCTCTCGAAGCCGAAACGAATCATCACACTCCAAGTCAATGTTTTCGAGAGTGCATAACGCACCCACCCGCAAACCGGACAAGGGACTAAATGAACAATCCATAAGAACAAAGAAGGGACTTTAAAGAGACTGCGTCTCAAACGCAATGACTTTTGTCTCTTTTGTTCTATCGATCATCTGCCGCCGGCCAAGCGGGCTGGCAGCGTGCCCGTCGGCCCGTTGCACTTGGATGCAGTGCCTGTCAAACAACCAAGGCCAATGAACCCTCCCTGCCCCTTCATTCGTCTTGCTGATTCCGACGCGAACTTCGTCGCTTACATCCTGTTGATCGCCTGGCCAT
>CAJWEP010000131.1 GCA_913030945.1 uncultured Verrucomicrobiota bacterium | reverse complement strand
GCGGCCTCAAGGGGTCGCTGTATGAGGGTGGCGTGCGGGTGCCGCTCATCGTCCGCTGGCCCGGCAAGATAAAGGCCGGCAGCACCTCCGACGTCGTGACTGGCTTCGAGGACTGGATGCCGACGCTACTCGACCTGATCGGCGAAAAGGCCAGCACGCCGGGCGACGCCGACGGCATCAGCATCGCGAATACGCTGCTCGGCAAAAAACAGCGCGCGCGCAAATTCCTTTACCGCGAATTCTCCGGCTATGGCGGGCAGCAGGCCGTGTGGGCCGGACGCTGGAAGGCTGTCCGCCAAAATATCCTCCGCAAGAACAACAAAATCCCGCTCAAGATCGAGTTGTACGACATAAAGGCCGACATCAGCGAGTCGATGGACGTCGCCGCCGAGAACCCCAAAGTCGTGGCACGATTGAGAAAACTGATGACCCGCGAACACACCCCCTCCGAGTTTTACCCCATCAAGCCTTTGGATTAACCTCCGGCACATGGTGAAGACTGCGTTGCTGTTTGCCGGGCAGGGGGCCCAGGTTGCCGGGATGGGGCACGACTTGGCGGAGTCGCACCCCGCAGCCAAGGCGTTGTTTGCCCAAGCCGACGAGACGCTTGGGTACGGCTTGAGCGGGATTTGTTTTTCCGGCCCGGAGGAGGAACTGGTGCGCACCGAGCACGCGCAACCGGCGATCTATCTCGTCGGCTGGGTCGCGCTTCAACTGCTCCACGAGCAGGTGCCGTCGCTGGCGTTCGACGCGACCGCCGGCTTGTCGTTGGGCGAGTTCACCGCGCTGGCCGCGGCTGATGCGCTTGGTTTCGAGGACGGGCTTCGCGTGGTGCGTCGCCGGGGCGAGCTGATGCAGGAGGCGTGCGAGGCCAGTGCCGGCGGCATGGCGGCGATCGTCGGCCTCGACAAGGAGGCGGTGTGCGCTGTTTGCGATCAGGCCGGCGTGAGCCTGGCCAACCTCAATTGCCCTGGCCAAATCGTCGTTTCCGGTGACGCCGACAAAATGGACGTCGCCTGTGACGCCGCGAAGGCCGCCGGGGCCAAGCGGGCGATCCCGCTGCCGGTCGCCGGGGCGTATCACTCGCCGTTGATGCAGCCGGCGCAGGCTGGTTTGGACGAGGCCTTGGCCAAGGTTGAGTTACGCGAGCCATCGGTGCCGGTGTACAGCAACGTCACCGGCCAGGTGCACGCAGCCGCCGGGACGATTGCCACAGCGATGGTTGAGCAGGTCACCTCGCCGGTGAAATGGGAGGCGTGCATTCGCGCGATGATCGCCGTCGGCATCACGCGCTTCATCGAGCTTGGCCCGGGCACGGCGCTGAGCGGTTTCATGCGTCGGATCGACCGAGGCATCGAGATGCTGAACGTCGGCGATTGCGAGAGCTTGGCCAAGGCGGCCGAGGCGCTCAACGCCTGACTTGAAAAACCGGGGACGGGGTGCAACCGTCGGCAACCAGCGAGACTCGTTCCATGGCCTCCACTCTCAAGTCAATGCGCGCCCTCTCCGCCCCGTCGCGGGTGCGGCTGCTGGCGCTGCTCAACGAGAGCGAGTTGACGGTGCGCGAGTTGACCGAGATCACCGGCATGCGCCAGTCCGGCATCTCGATGCACCTTGGCCAGATGCAGGAGGCCGGCCTGGTCGAATCGAGCCGCGACGGCAAAAACGCCTACTACCGCGTTGCCCGAGACAGCGGCGCGGAAACCGGCCTGATGATCGAGTTGGCGGCTGCCGGCGTGGCGGAGATTCCGGAGCATGCGTCCGACCTCGTGAACCTGAAGCGCATCCTCGAGCGACGCGAAAATCAGGACCTCGTTTATTTCAACCGCGTCGCTGGCCGGTTCGACAGCGTGTACGGGCCAGGCCGATCGTGGCAGGCCTTCGGCCAACTGCTGCTTCGGCTTGTGCCGGAGATCGTTGTCGCCGACCTCGGCTCCGGCGAGGGGCTGTTGAGCGAGTTGCTCGCGCGAAAATGCAAACGCGTCATCGCGGTGGACAACTCGGAGAAGATCGTCAAGTTCGGCCAGGCCAAGGCGGAGCGGAACGGCCTGGCCAACCTCGAGTTTCGGCAGGGCGACCTGCAGCATCCGCCGATCGACGACGTGTCAGTGGACCTAGCGATTCTCAGCCAGGCGCTGCATCATGCCGAGGAACCGGCGCAGGCCGTCGCCGGCGCGTTTCGCATCCTCAAGCCCGGCGGCCAGTTGATGATTCTCGACCTCGTCGCGCACAAGTTCGGCCGGGCGCGAGAGCTGTTTGGTGATCGCTGGCTGGGCTTTGCCGAGAGCGAGTTGCACCAGTGGATCGAGTCGGCCGGTTTCGGGCGGATCGACATCAGCGTTGTGTCGCGGGAGGAGGAGGAACCGCATTTCGAGACGCTGCTGGCTAGCGCGACGCGGCCAGCCTAGGCCGGGCGACCAATGGGATCGCACCTTTACAACAGCCAGTTCAGCAAAGTCGTCTGGTTCGCGCGCCGTTTTGGTGTGGGCGAGCTATTGCTCAAGCCGTTGCGGTGCGCGTTCGCGCCGCTGATCATCCCGCTGCTGGACAGGGCGGAGTTTGAGTTCGAGGGCAAATCGCTGCCGCTGTTTTATCACCGCTACAACATGACATGGGCCAACGAACGCGCCGTCGAGGTGCCGATTGCCGCCGAGTTCCTCCGCCGATCCGCCGGCAAACGCGTGCTCGAGGTCGGCAATGTGCTGTCGCACTACGGCGACGTTGATCACACCATTCTCGACAAGTACGAGCGAGGCCCCGGCATCCTCAGCGAGGACATTGCCGATTACTCGCCGGCGGAGCGGTTCGATCTGATTTTGTCCATCTCGACGTTCGAGCATATCGGATTCGACGACGAAGCGGACGGCGACAGCGGCGAAAAAATCAGCCAAGCGATCGCCATCTGCCGGGGCTTGCTGGCTGCGAACGGGCAACTCGTGCTCACGCTGCCGCTTGGCTACAATCCGGCGCTCGACCGCATGATCGCCGAAGGGCAACTCGGCAGCGACCGTACGACGTTCCTCAAGCGTACCGGCCGCTTGGCTTGGCAAACCGTGAACGCAGAAGCCGCCCTGGCCTGCGATTATGGCCGGCCGTTCCCGTACGCCAACGCCGTGATGATTGCGCAGTTTGGAGGATTGCCTGCATGAAGCCGCTGCGGTTTCTCATGCTGAACTGGCGCGATACGGAGAACCCCCTCGCCGGCGGTGCGGAACGGGTCACGCTCAAGCACATGGCCGAGCTGGTGCGGCGCGGGCACGAGGTCATTTGGTTCGCGAATGATTTTGACGGTGCCGAGCGCGGGACGACGATCGACGGCATCCGGATCATCCGGGGCGGCGGTCGTGGTTCGTCCATTTTGCACGCGCGCCGCTGCCACCGTGAGCATGGGCCGTTCGACCTGGTGATCGATCAACACCACGGCCTCCCGTGGTTTGCGCCCTGGTGGTCCGGCACGAAATGCGTCGCCTATATTCACGAGGTGCTTGGGCCGATCTGGCGCGCATTCTACCGCTGGCCGACCAGCGCGATTGGCCAGGCGCAGGAGCGATTTTTCCAGCGACTTTACGCCGGTGTTCCGTTTTGGACCGTGTCGGAATCCACGCGCCAACAGTTGCTCGTCCACGGCGTGCGCGACGTGCGCGTTTGGCCCAACGGCACCGACACCGAGCCGCTGCAGACCATTCCGGCCAAACGCTTGGGCGCGCCGCTGCGGCTTATTGCCCTCGCTCGGTTGGCCCCGAACAAGCGGATCGATCACGTGGTGCGAGCGCTTGCGTTGCTGCACAAACAGGGCTGCGAGGCGGAGCTGACGGTCATCGGCTGGGGGCAGGACCAATGGCGGCTCGAGGCGCAGGTCGACGAGCTTGGCCTGTCAGATGCCGTGACGTTCGCCGGCCGGCTCGACGATGCGGAAAAAAATATCGAGCTGCAAAAGGCGCACCTGCTGCTGCACACGTCGATGCGCGAGGGCTGGGGTCTGAACGTGATCGAGGCCAACGCGATGGGCACGCCGGCGGTGGTCTATCCGGTCGGCGGCTTGGTGGACTCGACTGTACACGGGCAGACCGGCTTGGTCAGCGAAGCCGAGACGTCGGAGAGCCTGGGCAAGGCCGTCATTGGCTTGGTCAACGACCCTAAAAAATACGATGCGATGCGCACAGCGGCCTGGGAGCGGTCATTCGAGTTTCGCTGGGAAAGCGTACTGCGGCCAACCTGCGATTGGCTGGAAAACATGGCCAGCGGGGAGCAGCCGACGTAACTTTTTTGCCGGGCATTTGCTAAACCACGATTTGTGACACCTCTGTTCGAGATTGAATCCCTCACTCACCGTTACGGCTCCGTGCTGGCGCTGGACGACCTGTCGTTGTCGGCGGAGTCGGGAGCCATTGGCTTGGTTGGGCAAAACGGTGCGGGCAAATCGACTCTGATCAAGATTCTGCTGGGCCTCGTGCGGCACACCGCCGGCACGGTGCGGGTGTACGGCTCGGACGTCACTCGGAACGGGGTCGGGCTGCGTGGTCGAATCGGCTACATGCCGGAGCGTGAGGGCGTGGTGCCGGGGCTCAACGGCATCGAGTATGTTGCGTTGTCAGGCGAGTTGAACGGCATGCCGCGCAAACAGTCGCTCCGCAGGGCGCACGAGTTGCTGTCGCAACTGGGCCTGGAGGAGGCGCGCTACCGGCGACTGGAGAATTATTCTGCCGGCATGCAACAGCGCATCAAGCTTGCGGCGACGCTGGTGCATGATCCGGACCTGCTGCTGCTCGACGAGCCGACCTCGGGGCTAGATCCGGATGGGCGGGCGGCGATGCTGGCGCTGCTCCAATCGCTGGCTAAGCGGTCGGACAAGTCACTGGTTTTTTCGACGCACCTGCTTGGTGATATCGAGAGGGTCTGCCGGCAGGCGATCATCCTTGAGAATGGCACGGTCGTTGCCTCCGGCGCTCTCGATTCACTGCTGGCGGGCCAGCCGCATGCTTTTTTGCTCCAATGGAAAAGCGATAACGACGCCATCAGTGGTGAGTTTCTCGCTGCGTTGCAGCGGTCGGGTGCGGAGGTGGCTTCGGGTGATGAGCTTGGCCAAGCGCGGGCGGTGGTGCCGGAGCAGTGGGCAACGCAACAATTCTTCCAACTCGCCCGTGAGTGTGGTGTGACGCTGACCGATCTCGAACCGGAGGAGATGGACTTGCGCACAGTGTACCGGCGGCTGGTCGGCATGGAGACAGCCGCGCCGCTGCCGGTCATCGGCTTGGCCAAGCGCGACGAAAGCGGGGTGGCGCCGTGAGTGCCGGTTTACGGGACGACTGGAAGGAGCATCAGCGAGCCGCTTGGCTGGCTTGCTGGCCGATTGCGCGAACGGCATTGCTGCTGGTGTTTCGCCGCAAGCTGTTTTGGTTGCTGCTTGGCATTGCGTTGTTGACCTTCATGTTTATGTTCGGTGCGATTTATCTGCTGGCAGAGTTGAAAGCACAGCAGCCCGGTATTGGCCGGATGCTATCTCGAATGCTCCCCGATCTCGACGGCTCCGGCCGGACGTTCCTCAACTTCATGTTGGCGCAGGGTACGGTGACGATGATCCTGCTGGCGTTTGCCGGCTCGGTGCTGGCGGGCAACGACCACCGACGGGGTGGGCTGACGTTTTATCTCTCTCGGCGGATCAATGTGCTGTACTACTCGGTTGGTAAATTGCTGGCGATAGGGTTGCTGGTCAGTTTAACGACGACGCTCCCTGCGCTGATTCTGTATCTCGAGCAGGGTTTACTGGTTGATACGACTGAGTACTTCAGAGAAAACTACAACATCCTGTTTGGTATTCTTGGGTATGGGGTATTGCTATCGTTGACGATTGGACTATTATTGTTTGCGCTGGTGTCGTGGATGCCGCGTCCGGTGCCTCTAGTGATGACGTGGGGATGCCTGTTCGTGTTCCTGCCTATACTAGGTAGGATTCTTAGTTTTGTTTTTCGTGATCGCGAGGAGAGCATCAGGGAGGCGCTCGAGGGGTCGCATTGGCTTCTGCTAAACCTCTGGCGCGACTTGTACATTCTCGGCGCACGTTGTTTTGGTGAAGAGTCGTTGAGGCGGAGTGATGAAGATCTATTGACAGGAGCCGCTGTGGTGGTCGCCACGGTTTGCGTCCTTTCCTTCGTTGCCATGGTGGTTCGCATCCGCCAATTGCAACATCATTCATGAACGCCGCTACCCCAGCAACACCCGCAACGCCGCTGGCCGGGGTGCGAAATGTGTCCAAGTGGTTCGGGCCGTTGATGGCGCTGAACGGTGTGAGCCTCGAGATCGGCCCCGGCATCACCGGGCTGGTCGGGCCGAATGGCGCGGGCAAGACCACGCTGCTGCGCCTGCTCACCGGGCAGATCAAGCCCAGCCTGGGTAGATTGGAAATTTGCGGGCACGACGCCTGGTTGGCCAAGGCCAGGGATCGCATCGGTCTATGCCCGTTCGGCGACGCCACTTGGGATGAGTTGTCCGGGAGGCAATTGATTCGTGTCACGGCCGGGCTGCGTGGATTCACCGGGGCCGGGGCGCATCGCCGGGCCGAGGTGGTGCTGGAGACAGTGGGCATGGCCGACCGCGCCAACCGACCGGTGCGCACCTACTCGAAGGGCATGCGTCAGCGCATCAAGCTTGGCCAGGCGCTGATCCACGATCCCGATCTGCTCGTGCTCGACGAACCGCTCAACGGCGTGGATCCGGTTGGGCGGGAGGAGTTGAACGACCTGTTTCTTGCCTTGGCCAAGCAGGGCAAGGCGGTGCTTGTGTCGAGCCACATCCTGCACGAGATGGACCAGTTGGCAGACCGCATCCTCTTCATCTGCCGCGGCAAACTGCTGGCGTCCGGCTCGCTGGCGGAGATTCGTGACATGCTCGATGACCACCCGCTGAAGGTGCGCATCTCGTGCGAGGCGCCGCGGCGGATCGCCCCGCAACTGCTCACCTTCGAGTCGGTGAAGGCCGTGAGCATCAGGCCGCCGGAGGATCTCCTGCTTGAGGTGCAGAACCCGGGCCGGTTTTACGCCGAGTTCGGTGAGTTCGCGGCCGGGAACGATGCGCAAGTGCATCGGCTCAAGGCCACCGACACCTCCACCGAGGCGGTGTTCGACTATCTCATGGAACGGGCCTCGCACCCGAAATAGCAACATGGAAACTGCCAACGAACATTCAACTTCGCAGTCCGTTCCGGTGCGGCACTCGCGGTTCGCCGCCTGCGCGCAGGTTTTTCGGCTGACGCTGCGGCGGCAGTTTTTTTCCCGGCAAACCATCGTTACCGCCGTGCTACTTGGCTTGTCACTGGGGATCACGGCGCTTTGGGCCTATCCCAAGTCGTGGAATCCCGACCCTCGTACCTCGGCGCAACTGGCCTCCCAGATCCTCTCGCCGCTTTACATGGGTTTTTTGCTGCCGATCATTTGCCTCAGCTACGCCTCGGCGGCCATCTCGGGCGAACGCACCGGGCAGACACTCGTATACCTGCTCACCACAAATATTCCCCGGCCGCTGGTTTACCTCGCCATTTACGCCGCTGTCGTGCTGCTGACGCTTGCCGTGACACTGGGTGGGTTGTCGGCACTCTGCCTGGTAATTGACGAAAATGGTCTTGAGGCGTTCCGTGTGTTTTCGACCGTTGTCACCTGCGCGACGGTGACCTATGTCGGACTGTTTCTGCTCTTCAGTGCTGGGGTGCGCCGGGCGACCTTTCTTGCGCTGGCCTATGCGCTGATGATTGAGACGCTCACCGCCAACATACCCGGAGTTGTCAAGCGGGTCACCGTCTCCTTTTACGCCAAGAGCTGGCTCTATGAGACCGGCGAGCCGCTCGACCTCGCCCCGACCGGAGCAGCGCTTGGCCTTTTCAATCCAGTCTCGGCCGCGAGCGCGCAATGGGTGTTGGCCCTGGCCTCCGTCGGTTTTCTCGCCTTGGGCATGTGGGTGTTTTCGCGGAAGGAATATGACTGAGCCGCTGCGCCAGACCGCCGAGCGGACGCTGCGCCGGTTTGCCCCGCCGCTTTACCGCTGGCTGCAGCGCTGTTCCGGCCAGCGCTTGGCCAGGCGCTTTGCCACCGCCGAGGAACGGTTCCGGCACATTTACGAAACGAACCACTGGAGCGAGGCCGAGTCGGTCTCCGGCCCCGGCTCGACGCTGGAGGAAACCGAGCCGATCCGCCGCGAGTTGCCGGCGCTGCTCGGGGAGTTGGGCGCGACTTCGCTGCTCGACCTGCCGTGTGGCGATTTTCATTGGATGCAGCACACCGACCTGGCCGGCATCGACTACATCGGCGGCGACCTGGTTGGTGAGTTGATCGAACGAAACCAGGCGCAGCACGCGCACGAAGGTATCAATTTTCGCAAACTGGACCTGGTTCGCGACACGCTGCCGACCGTCGATGCCGTGTTGTGCCGTGACTGCCTCGTGCACCTGTCGTTCGGCGACGCGCAGGCGGCCCTGGCCAACGTTGCCCGCTCCGGGGTCAAGTGGCTGCTGACGACCAGCTTCCCCGGCGTGGAGCGAAACGACGACATTGTCACCGGCCAATGGCGTCCGCTCAACCTTATGCTCCCACCCTTCAACTTGCCCGAGCCGGCCAAGCGCATCGCCGAAAACTGCACCGAAAGCGAGTTCGCCGGTAAGTTGCTGGGCGTGTGGCCAGTCGCCGATCTGCCTCAAGCCGGGTGCTCATGACAATCCATCTCTTTTGGCCAAGAGCGGTCAGCGTGGGCGGCGTTCGGGGCGTGGGCGCAGTTCAACCTCATCGAGTTTTCCGTCGTTGTTGCGGTCGAGCGACTTTAACCGGGCGGCGGCTTCCTCGATTTCGCGGGCGGAAATCTCGCCGTTTTTGTCTCGGTCCAGCACGTCCATTGCCGGGAGCAATTGCGTGACTCTCGGCGGGCCGCCGGGGGGATTGGACGGACGCCGGCGCTTTTCTCGGCCCGCAATTGGTTCGCCTTCGCTTTTGCCGGCCAACTGGGAGTTCACCGACTCGATGCGCCGGGTGATGAACGGTTTGATGGCCAGGACCCGCCGGTTCACCGCCCGATTGATGCCTTCGCTGTCGCCGTTGATGCCTATCCGGAGTCCCTCCGATCCGGGGCCATCGGTGTCCTTTTTCACATGTGGCGCGATGGCCTTTTCGAATTCCGCAATGCGGGCAAAGTATTTCTTTTCGGTGAAATCATTCTTCATCAACTTGGTCACGGCATTTCTGTAAAGCTTTGGGAATTGTTCGGTCGCAAATAGCCGTTCAACAATGCGGCGGCGGGAGATCCACGGTCGGTCGATATCCCAGTTGACCAGTGTTTCCGGGTCGCGCCCCATGGTGAAGGTGCCGAACGTTTCGTTCAGGTCCCACGGCAACATCCGCAGTCTGCCGTCGGCCTTGTCCATGACCAGGTAGTAGTTGTGCGGCATGCCGATGTAGCTGTCGATATTGACCAGGATCGAGGTTGCAGCGAGGTAGCCGGCGAACTGCTTCAGATCCATCCGCTTGCCGATCTCGCGGGCGAACTCGTCGTCAGATCCCTGCTCGACTAACTTGAGTAGTTCGGCGAACTGCCGGATTTGGTCCGCGT
>CAJWEP010000130.1 GCA_913030945.1 uncultured Verrucomicrobiota bacterium | reverse complement strand
TGCTTGGCCAAGCGTGGGCAGCGCGGCGGATCTCGTTGCGCCTGGGTCCGAGCCGGTCAAGCTGGCCGGCGGCTTCCAGTTTACCGAGGGGCCAGCCGTGGCGGCCAACGGCGATGTGTATTTCTCAGACATCCCCAACAACCGCATCCACAAATGGTCGGTTGCCGACAGGAAACTCTCGACGTTTGCCGAGGACAGCAAGGGAGCCAACGGCCTGTTCTTCGCGGAGGATGGGAGCCTATACGCCTGCCAGGGCTTGGCCAAGCACGTGGCCGCCTACACAGCCGACGGCAGCGACACCAGTTCATTGGCCAAGCGCTACGACGGCAGGAAGTTCAACAAGCCGAACGACCTATGGATCGATGGCAAGGGCGGTGTTTATTTCTCCGATCCCAACTACGGCAACCCGGAGCACACACAGGATGGCGAGCACGTGTATTACATCCCGCCCGGCGGAGAGGTGATCCGAGTGGCTGACGGCTTCAAGCGTCCGAACGGCCTTGTCGGCACTCCGGACGACTCAACGCTCTACATTGCCGACATAGGCGACAAAAAAATCTACCGCTACGCCATCCAGTCAGACGGTATGCTGAAGGATCGGAAGCTTTTCTGCGAAAGCGGCTCGGACGGCATGACGCTTGACCAGCACGGCAACGTGTACCTCACCACAGGCAGCGTGAAGGTGTTCAACCCGAAGGGCGAACAGGTCGCTGACCTGAAGTTTCCGGAGAGTCCGGCCAACGTGGTGTTTGGCGGCAAGGATTTGAAAACGCTCTATGTCACCGCCCGCACCGGCTTTTACTCGCTGGAGATGGCCGTGAGTGGTGCCAGGCGAAAGGAGCCCTTTCGCATCACCATCAGCACGGTGCAGGACAAGATGATTTACGACAAAAAAGAGTTCAGCGTCGAGACCGGCAAGCCGGTGCAGTTGACTTTCGTGAACAACGACTTCCCGCCGCACAACCTGCTGATCGTCAAGCCGGGCACAGCCGATGAGGTGGCCAACCTTGCAATCCTGCTGGGTAACGACGGTTTCAAGAAGCAGTGGCGTCCAGACACACCGAAGATTTTGTGGGGATCAACGATGATCGACTACGAACAGAAATCGGTCATCAGCTTCACCGCGCCAGAGCCGGGAGACTACCCGTACGTCTGTACATTCCCCGGCCACGCACTATTGATGCGCGGCATGATGCACGTCCTGCCCAAGGGCGGTGCGAAGAAGAAGTAGCGCCTGGCCAAGCGCCTTTACTCGACCACGACGGCTGTGCCGTAGGCCATCATCTCGGCTGCCCCGCCCATGATGACAGAGGTCTGGAACTGCAGCCCAATGATGGCGTTTGCACCGAGCTCCTCCGCCTGGTCGACCATACGGTCGAGCGCCTGCTCGCGGCTTTCAGCCAGCAGCTTGGCATACTCGGTCACCTCACCGCCCACCAGGTTTCGCAGGCCGGCCATGATGTCCTTGCCTACATGGCGGGCCCGGATGGTGTTACCGCGCACGAGGCCCAGTGTGCGGATGACGTTTTTCCCGGGGATGCCCGGCGTGGTTACGACGATGATTTTGTTTGTATCGCTCATGGTGTTCAAATCTGCACGTCAGTGTATTTGTCTGTCTTGGCCGCCTTCAAGCGCTGGAACAGCACGGTGAAAAACAGAATGCCGACACCACCGATCAGCGTCGGCAAACCGAGCCGGATGAACATCGGCACCTTGTCCTTTGCGTCGCCGGTCTCGACAAACTTGGCGTCGATGACCAGCTCCCAACAGAGCCAGAAGGCACCCACGCCGTAAACCAGGATCAAGCCGGTAATGGCCAGGAACTGGCCAAGGTTCGATCCCGCTCCTGATGTTGCATTTTTAGTCATGTTGCTTTTCTCCGTTTCGGTTAGTTGATCGAAAGAAAGGCTGCCCACGCCTTTGCGGAGTTTCTTCATTTCTGCAAAGACCAGGGAGCATTGCTCGCAGTCCTCCAAGATCAAATCCACGCGTTGCCGGTCGGACTGGGTCAGCTCCCCGTCAAGGTAGCCGGAAATCAGTGGTTCAGTTTCCAGGCAGTCATGTTTCATTGCAAATATTTTTTCATGCGCTTGCGCAGTTCGTTCCGAGCGCGGTGCAGGCGGCTCATCACAGTACCCGGCGCGATGCCGAGCACCTCGGCGATTTCCGTGTAGCTCAAGTCGTGGAAGTCGCGCAGCAGGATGATTTCCCGCTGATCCACCAGCATCGTTTCGAGTTTGCGGCGCATGATTCCGGCCAGTTCTTCCCGCTCAACTGCAATGTCTGGCGGTGGGGTGGTCGCGGCCAGCCTGGCGACGGCTTCGCCGTCGTTCGGCCTGCGTTGGCGCAGGGTATCGAGCGCGCCGTTGCGCACCACTTTCAAAAACCAGGCAAGTGGACTGCCCTTTTGGGCTTTGTAGCGGCCGCTGTGAATCAGCTTGCGCAGGGCGTCCTGCACCACGTCTGCGGCATCCTCGTGACGGCCAAGCAACTGGATGGCTAACGCGAAGCCCGATTCGCTCAACGCTTCCAACTCGTCGCTGAACGGGAGATGGCTGTCGGCCGTCATCTCACCGGCCAAGGGCCATTGCAGTCGGGCTGTTGCATTGGGCAGGCAGTTCACCACGTCGGAAGTACTACGCGCAACCCGGGTTTTTATTCCCATAAAAAATGTCACTCGGCCAAGCGCTTTGCCAAGTGGCTGAAATCAGGACTTTTTCTGCCAAAAAACTTCATCAGGGAGGCGTTTCATGCCACGTTTGCACCAAGCAAAACCCTTGATTCATTGTAGTTATGTCAAAAATCAATCGTCGCCGTTTTCTCAAGCAGTCAGCCATCACCGGGGCAGTGGCATTTCCGTTTGTTCTCACCCAACGCGGCCAAGCTGCCAAGGCACCCGCCAGCGAGCGCGTTCGCGTCGGCATGGTCGGCGCGGCCGGCCGTGCGGGGAAGCTGAACAGCATTTTTGCCAACAATCCGAACGTCGACATTGCAGCCATCGCCGAGATCGACCCGCGCCGGCTGCCGAATACGTTGCAGGGAGTCACGAAGATTCAGGGACATAAGCCGAAGACCACCACTGATTTTCGCGAACTGATAGATGACCCAAAGATCGATGCCCTCTGCATCGGCACACCGGATCATTGGCATGCCATCCCGGCTATTCAAGGTTGCCTGGCAGGCAAGGATATATATGTGGAGAAACCGGACAGCCACAACATTGTAGAAGGCCAGCGCATGGTGCAGGCCATGCGCAAGCACAAGCGGATCATTCAGATGGGCTCACAGCACCGCAGCACCGAGCGAATGAAAACCGCTCTGGCTTATGTCCGCGAGGGGCACCTGGGCAAGTGTCTCGTGGCCAAGGCGTGGGAAAGCACGAAGCAGGGAAGCATCGGCCACCCGCCGGACGGTGAGGCGCCCAAGGAGGTGGATTACGACATGTGGCTTGGTTCTGCGCCGAAGCGGCCATTTAATCCCAAGCGCTTTCACGGAAGCTGGCGTTGGTTTTTCGATTATGGCGCGGGCGACCTTGGCAACGACGGGGTGCACCGGCTGGACATGGCTTTTGCCGCGCTCAGTGCCGCAGTGGAAACCGAGGGCGGTGAGCCGCTCCGGATGCCGCGAAAAATCAGCGGCACAGGCGGCAAGTGGTATTTTGACGACGCACAGGAATGGCCCGACACCATGCAAGTGACCTACGAATACTCCCGGACGCCGCCGCGCATCCTTACCTACGAAATGCGCATCTGGGCGCCGTACAAATACCTTGGCGAGGGGGAGGGAGCCGCAGTGTTTGGTGATCGGGGCTACATCATCCTCGGCAACCGCGGCTGGCGGGCCTACACGAGTGGCGGCAAGATGGTGAAGCAACACGGGGGTGACAGCGATGCGACGGCGCACGTGCAGGATTTCATCGACTGCATCAAGACGCGCAAGCGCCCTTACTGCGACCTTGAGACCGTCGGCCATCCGGCGTCTGTGCTGTGCCATGCCGGCAACATTGCCACGCAATTGGGGCGCACAATCACCTTTGACGCCAGGACGGAGACCTTCGTGAACGACGACGAGGCAAACGCGATGCGAGGTCGCCCGGAGTGGCGCAAGCCATGGGTGTTGCCCGATGTATGACTGCCGCGGGAGCTACGGCTCCCCGGGTTTAGCCTGGCCCGTAGGTCCGCTTGATGAACAGCCTCTCAATAAACAGGTAGAAGGCATAAATGCCTATGTGGCAGGCAAGTGCGAACCAAAAACCAAAGAGGGATCCCGTGATCAAAGCAGGGCCGTAGGCATGAAAATTCCCGACACCATACATTGGATTTGCCAGCCATTTGTACGGGCCACGTGCTGTAAAGTGGCCATGGGATTTTTCCAGGAACAAATCCCGAAAATAGTAGGTATTCACGCCCACGATCCAGGTTGCCCAAAACTTGATCCCAAGCCCCGCCACGGTCAGTAGGACAAACAGGCTCCACTTCAGGACGGCAGGCAGTGGTGCCCCCTCCTGATGAAGGGCAGCTACCCCGACCCCCAAGCCGATGTTGAAAAACATCAGGCCGCAAATCATGTCGTACAGTTTCAGGGCAAATTTTTCACCAAGTCTTTTGAGGATGAACCGCTTGAGCCCGGTGCCAAGAATCACGCTGATTCCAACGTAGTAAAAAATCCACGAAGCGATTGCGAATTCGATCACGTAATCATGCTGCTCCGCCTGATAGGCCAGCCAAGCGCTCGCCCCGAGCAACGGAATCCATGCAAAAAGAAAACGTCCCGCATCCAGCCGGAGTCCCGACATCGCGAGGGCAATATCAATTGTCTTCCACAAGGTTTTGAAAATGTTCATGTGCAAACATCAGCCAGAGTTCAGGCTGGTGGAGGGGGCTGATAACAGCGCGGCCCACAGTAGCGGCTTTGGGCGCCAGGGGCAATGCTTCACCCCAAGCTGTCTGGGTTGCGCCGGATTTTCTTTCCATTGAGCATTGTACCGATCCACGTGTAGCGCACGGCGTACTCGTAGATCACTAGCAGCGTCACCGTGCTGACCGTGCAGATGCCGAGGAATTTGACCGCGCTTGGCCAGGGCCAGTCGCTCACCCATATCTGCAGCAACATGATCGGTGGAAGGTGAACAACATACAGCCAGTACGACGAGTCGGAGATGTAGCGGATGCGCCGGTTGCCACCGGAGAAAAACTGGCGGAACAGCCCGATGAGGCCAAAGACCATCAGCCAAGCATACAGTACGCTGAATAGTGCGCAGAGCAAGTGGTTGACCAGCAGATCGGGTAAATGATTCGACTCGCTGCTGATGAAAAAGCTGCCGCGCAGCTCGTACCAATGCAGCGCCAACAGCAGCGCCGGGATGGCTAGCAGCAGGTTTAACGGCCAGCGCCGCCCGACGTCTTTCTTGAGCACCTCCCCATAACACAACGCCCCGAAGCCAAAGAAAACCGTGTAATACGCCAGTACCGGCGGCCAAGGGATAGGGCTCGCGGTCGTGTCCGGCCCGAAATCGGTCACCATGAAAAACTGCGGCACGAACGTCAGCGGCACGAGCCACAGCAGGCGCACCGGCGAGGCGACGAACCACGCTGGCACTGGTTTCCAGTTCAGCCTGCGTGCGATCCAGGCCACCACGGCGAAGCCAGCTACCAGCAGAACGAGGTAGTAGAGAAACCACAGGTGCTGAAATATGGGGATGACCGAGAGCAGCCAGTTAATGGCCAGCGCGATGGCGACAACCTGAGCCGAGGCGGGCAATTGATCAAGGATCGGCTTGAAGCCGGGGATAAAGGGATACAGCCAGGCCATCGGGTCTTCGACAGCAGTTTTGCGCGGGAGGCCGCCCTTGGTTTTCAAAAACTCGCCGATCTCAATGCGGCCAGCGGCCACCTTCTTTTCATCCACGGGAATCTGCAGCAACCCGGCAATGAACTGGGTGGTTACGTCATCCGTTTCTGTCGCCGAAAGCGGCGTGCCACCATCATTGCTGGCGGCGTTAATGTCGGCCCCGTTCTCGACTAACAACCGCGCCACGTCGGCTTCGCCCATGAACGCGGCGCAATGGAGCGCGGTCGAGCCGTCGTTGTCAGTGGCTTCCAAATCAGCGCCGGCCTCGATGAGCGCCCTAGCCGCCTCTGTTTGGCCAAGCAGCGCCGCCCACGACAGGGGCATGAGCCCGGCGGGATCCGCCTGGCTGGGGTCGGCGCCCTTGGCCAAGTGCTGCTGGATCGCCTCGACATCGCCCGACTTGGCTGCCGCCCAGATGTTCTCGCTGCTACCGCGATTCGAGCTGAGGGTGCTGCCGTAAATCCCGATGCCGATGATGGCTGGGCTCAGGAGAATGGTGAAGACCACCAGTGGCAGCAGGATGCGCTTGGCCCGATGCTTGATTAGCCCGCGCAGCCCGCGTTGCCGGAACAGCATCGCAGTGAAAAAACCGCTGACCAAAAAGAAGAGCTGCAACCGGAAACCGTGAATGGCGTGCAGTGCAAAAAGGTAGCCCTCGTGTTGGTTGACATCCTGCGCGGGCCAAACCGGCAGCGGGAACGGCACGAACGACATGAAGCCGTGCAGCCCGATCCCCAGCAGCATCGCAAACGCCCGAAGTGCGTCGAGGTCGTGCCAGCGTTTGCCGTCTGTGTCTGGGGCCGACTGCATTGCTTCAACAGGGCAGGGAAGGCACCACCGACCACAATGGGTCATCAGCGGGAGCATGCTGCCTTGGCCAAACAGCCCAAAGCTAGTTCAACTTCTCGCCGGTCAGGCCACCGTTTTTGCGGAGGATCGCGGCGATCTTTGGCCGGGCCGCTTGGACGCGCTCGACGTCGACCTCCAGTTTGAGAAGCCCGGCGATGAATTGCAGGATACCCTGGATCTCCTCGCTCCACTCAGCGGCGACAGTGTCGAGCGGGGTTTCGCCCTTGTCGCTGCGGAGGTTCACGTTGGCCTTGTGCCGGATGAGCAGCTCGACGATCTTCGGATGGCCAAAGAAGGCTGCGCTGTGAAGGGGCACGTTGTCGTCCCGGTTCCGGCCGTTTACGTCGGCCCCCTGCTTGATGAGTAGCTGAACGGCTTCCGCTTGGCCGGCCATGGCCGCCCATGAGAGTGGGGTGATGCCCATGGTGTCGTGGCCGCTGGCATCCGCGCCCTTGGCCAAGCCGGCCTTGAGCTTGGCCAAGTCGCCGGCCTTGGCCGCCGCCCAGAGTCCACCGGGGCTGGCGCTGGCCAGCGCCTTGCCGGCTTTGCCGCCGTTCTCCTTCAGCAAAGCGACGACCTTGGGCCGACCGTCACGCACTTTGTTGACATCGGTCTTGACCTGGACGATGGCAGAAATGAACTGCACGATTCCTTGAATCTCCTCGCTCCACTCGGCGGCACCGGAGTCAATAGGAGTCTCTCCATTGTTGTTCCGCGCGTTCACCTTGGCCCCAGCCTCGACAAGCAGTTTTGCGGCGCCCTCTTGACCAAGGAAAGCGGCCCCGTGAAGCGGGGCGCTCCCATCATTGCCAGAAAGGTTCACGTCAGCATCCTTCTCAATGAGAAACTCCACCGCTTCGGTGTGTCCGGCGAGGGTCGCTAGACTAAGCGCTGTGCCGCCGCCTTCATCCTTGGCATTGACATCCATACCCCTGGCCAAGTGTTCCTTGAGCATGGATATATTACCGGTCCTGGCTGCGTCCCAAAGTGAAGTGGTCTTGGCAGTGGATTTGCCGTCTTCATTCTTTTCCGAATCCCCGTCGTCATCTTTTCCCTTGCCTCTGCCCCAATCTCCCCCGAGGACAGGAGGCGGCTCGGGGGCAGCGCTCCAGAGCGGCATGTCGTCGCCGGAGATTTCACGCTCGACATCAGCACGGCGATTGCGGATGAAGCGGCGTATTTTTTCGTAATCGACCTTCCCTTTTAAGAACGACCCGCGCTGTTCGCGGGAGAGATGCGGATCAACCATGGCTTCGACCCGCTCGGTCTCGGCCAGGAGTTTGTCCTCGTCCCAATGCTCGGCCAGGAGTTTCTTTATTTTTGCGGAATATTTTTTGCGGACGGCCGGGATTTGATACAGCTTGTGGGCCACAAGGCCCACGGTGCGCACGGAGCGGGGCGAGCGGCGATCGACCCCGAGCGGGCTGTATTTCTCAAACATACAGTCGGCGCCCCACGGCATGAAATGGAATTTGTCGGTATCGGGGTTGAGATAGACAAAGAAATTATTCCGATTACCGGAGTAGCCATCCCAAAAACTAAGCAGACCTTCCACAGTCCAGAAGGTGTAAAACGCCTCCTCGTCAATGAGTTTCCATATCTCCTGCTCCAAGTCGCTATCATTGGTCTGTAACTCGGTGACAAAAAGCAGGTCGGAGCTTCGTTCGCTGATGTTCATGCCGTGAATCGCCAAAATATTTCGTCCACTCTGCAGCTTGTCCTTGTGGCCTGAAATATCATATGCCGAAAACTGCATCGATGCCTGGTCGTTGCCACTTCCAGTCGCCACAGAATCCCACTCGGCAACTTCCGGTGCATTTAATCGCGCCACCTCATGCCCGTTAATATAGGCAACAAAACCGTCATCGCACTTCATACGCAGCAAAAGGTTGACCGAAGAGTTTATTTTTTCCAGGTCATCGATCTCGAACGGAAACCGCAGATAAAGCGAGGTGGCCTTTCCGTACATTTGCTCCTCGAAATCAAAGCCATCGCTGATAAGCGGCCCGTAGCCCTCCTCACGCTCATAACCCGCGCCGTTGTTGCCGGCGGTCCAGGTGGAGTCGTCGAAGCCCGGCTTGAACCATTCGCCGTCGTGTTCGCCGCTGGTGGGTACCCAGGCGCGCCCGGCTACCTCACCGCCGAAAAAGGCATCACCCTCCTCGCCCTTGAGTGCGTTGATGACCTTGACGATGTGCCCGCGGCCCGGCTTGTCCTTGCCGAACTTTTTCTCGAAGCTATTTTCCCAGTCCTTGTGGAAGTCCACGACCGTGCCCTCGTACAGGGTGCCTTTGCTGTTCCCGAATCCGCGCTTGACCAGCGACTTGCGCATGCTCTCCACGTGCGCATAGACCCCCAGGTTTTTACCGTTGACGGTGATCTTGGCCAGGGCGCAACGGGGCGCGGGCGAGCCGGCGGCATTGAACAGGGCGTAGCCCATGAACTGACTCATCTGGCTGTTGTCCTGTTGGTTGTTGTTGAACGTCAGGTTGGTCAGCCCCTCGATGCCACCTTCTTTGTCGGTGTGGTTCAGCTTGATCTTGAGGGAGGGCCGGGAACTGCTCTGCGAGCCGATAAAACCTTTCTTGCGGATGCCCACGCGGGGGAAGCTCACGCCGTCGATTGTCACGCTGGCCTCGACGTAGGTATACGGTGAATCGACGATCTCGAACTGCCTTCTGGGCTGCAGGGCCTCGAAGAAATTCCGCGACTGGTGACGGAGCGTGTCCCAATCCTTGTCGGCAACCTTGATATCGACCTCGAGCAACCGATCCCTCGGGAAAATGTCGTCGAGCTTCAATGCCTTCGAGCCGCCGCCAATGCTTGTAGCGGGCGCTTCCGCTGCCGCCTTTGAAGAGCTTGATGGCTCCGCTTGCGGGGCCGGAGCCTCCGAACCTGAGCACCCCACGAGGAGTGCTGTTGCGACTGGTATAATGAATCGATGTTTCATAAATCTGGTATAATAATACGTTCAGCCAAG
>CAJWEP010000129.1 GCA_913030945.1 uncultured Verrucomicrobiota bacterium | reverse complement strand
AGGCAAACAATCGCAGTTTGATACACATGGTGTCTTACTACGATCATGAAAAAAAGGTCGTCCCTCGTCCCACTGTCCTTCTGGATAAAAAGACCGGCGACGCGCACGACAACCCGGTCATCTCTGTGGATACCAAGGGGCATATCTGGATTTTTTCGACATCCCACGGCACCGGCCGACCGTCATACATCCACCGAAGCAGGAAGCCGTACGACATCGACGCATTCGAACTGATTCCCGCCACCAGGCTGCAGGATGGCAACCAAGCCGCGATCAACAACTTCTCCTATTTTCAAGCCTGGCATCTTCCACAAAAAGGATTTGTCTGTTTCTTCACCAAGTACGGCTGGGGCGCTGACCGAGCCTTGGCCTTCATGACAAGCTCAGACGGCATGGAATGGTCGGAGCGGCAACGACTGGCCTCCATCGCACGCGGCCATTACCAAGTCAGCGGTGCCACTAGGGAAAAAGCCGGTTCCGCATTCAATTATCATCCCAAGAAAGGGGGGCTGAACCACCGGACCAACCTGTATTACATAGAAACTCACGATCTTGGCAGGAACTGGCAAACCGTCGATGGACAATCCTTGAAGCTGCCACTCACGTCAGAAACCAATCCCGCCTTGGTTCACGACTACGAAAAGGAAGCGTTGAATGTTTACCTCAAAGATATCCGATTCGACGAGCAGGGCCGACCGATCATCCTGTACATCACCAGCAAAGGCTTCGAGTCCGGCCCCATGAATGACCCGCGTACATGGATGCTTGCCTATTGGAACTCTCGAAAGTGGCGGTTTCTAGAAATTACCACCTCAGACAACAACTACGACATGGGTTCGCTCTACATCGACAACGACAGTTGGCAAGTCATCGGTCCAACAGAGACTGGCCCGCAACCTTACAACCCAGGCGGCGAAATGGCACTTTGGGAAAGCCATAACAATGGCGAGACTTGGAAAAAAAGCAAGCAGTTGACCCGACACAGCAAACGTAATCACACCTACGCACGCGCCCCGGTCAATGCCCACCCAGATTTCTACGCCCTTTGGGCGGACGGCCACGGCAGGCAACCATCCGAATCGAATTTGTATTTCTGCAACAGGGACGGCGATGTGTATTTACTGCCCAGACAGATGTCTGAACAGTTCGAGAAACCAACGCTCATTGATCCAGGCGCTTCCGCAAACGCGACCAAGCCGAATCGCTGAACGAAATCACGAGCAACCCGGGGAAGTGACGCTTGGCCAAGCGCGTGCTGATCGCGTTTCATTCGGCCAGGGTCAGGGTTGCCCTCCGCACGGAGAACGAATCGCCGCCGGAGAACACGAGATGAACCGTGCGACCGTCGCGGCTCATCCACTTGGTTGGCAGGCATGAGGTTTCCCCGGGGGCGGTGTCCCACTCATCCGTGTGGAACACCGTGGTCCACGGGCCCCACGGTTCGGGTGCGTCGTAGATGGCCAGGCCTCCGGCAAAGCGGGTGTCCGCGCCCAAGCCGGTCTGGCACCAAAGGTAGCGGCGCAACCCCGCATTGTAGCTGACCGATGAACGGTAGCAATGCCCGGGATTAACGAACACCGCGCCGCGCTTGGCTACCGATTTCGCCCAGACCGGTGTTCCGTTTTGCTGGCGCACAAAAAACTCGTAAGCCGCACGCTCCCTGATTTTATCCCGCGGCACCCTGGCCAACACCATCCGGTCGGCGCGTTCGTAGGCGCTGTCTGAGTCGTGCGAATAAATGTACACGAACCGGTCCCGCGCCCCGTGGTGGTTTTTGCCGTAATTCAAGAATGTCGGATACCCGAAACTCTCGTCGAATTTCCAGTCGCTCCACGCCCACTCCACGCCGTGATCCGCTGACCATGCCAACTGCGCGTTGCCGGTGTTACGGACCAGCAGGTAGAGCACGCCATCAACCATCAGTATGCCGCTGACCTTGGCGCCGCGCTTTCCGTCCCCGGTTTTTTCAGCCGTAGCCGAGCGGAGGTTGTGCCCGTGAAAATCATCCGGCCCGCCGGCGACGGTACAGAGGCCCATGCTGAGTTTTCTCTCCACAAACGGCTTGAAGCCCCGGCCGTCACCGTACGCCGTGTAGAGCCGGTCGTCGTCACCCCAGGTGACGGGCCAGTTGTCGCTGCCCTTGGCCAGGCGCCGGATCGTCGGGGTCGGTGCCCACTCGACGCCCCGGATGACCGGGCTCGGCGGACAAGGCGCCTTGGCTTTGGGCTGTTGCACCGACGCGACGATCGGATCGAAGAACGGCGCAAGCACATCGTAATGCCCGCCCCACTCCCGCTTCCATGATTTGCCGGCGCGCGCCACGACAATGTCCAGGCTGGGGATGACCACGATCAGGCTCTCGTAAAGGCCCCACGACCAGTAGGCATCGCGCGGGACGTTCTTCAGCCGCCCGTCTGCGTTGTTCCACCACAGCAACCCGTAATGGTCGGAGGCGTTGCCATGGTTCTTCGCATCCACCTCCGGCAGATCGACAACCGAGTCGACAGGGGTCGATGCCTTTTTGACAAATTGCCGCGGCAGAATCTGTCGGCCGCTCCACCGCCCCTCCCGCAGGTACAGGTAGCCGATGCGCGCCATGGCATCGACGTTGGCATGGACACCCGAGCCGAACTCCCGTCGGCCGATTCCGTCGATCTCGTGGGGCCGATATGCATTGTGCCGCCACCGCAGGTCGGTGCGCCGGATGCCTAGTGGCGTGAAGACGCGCTCGAACAAAAGTTCCTCCACGTCCCGCCGGTAAGCGAGCGTGACACATTCCGCCAGCCAGTTCGGCCCGCCGTCGCTGTAGGCCCACTTGGTGCCCGGCTGGAAGATGAGCCGTTCGTAGCCGCCCGGTTTCTCGAAGCCGGCCGTCTGTGTCGCCAAATGTTGTATCGTGATCTGGCCGATCCAGCCCGTGTCGCGGTTCGACTCCGGCGGCATGGCAAACGTGGGATGACGCTTGGCCACCTTGTCGTCCAGCGCGAGCTTGCCGTCCGCGATCGCCAAGCCAAGCGCGGTGACGCCGATCGACTTGCTCGTTGATTTCAAATCGTAGCGCTACCGCACATCCCCCCACGCCTGTACCAGTTTGCCATGCCGCGTGATGTAGCCGGAGCCGCCGCCGCTCAGCGCGTAGTCACGCGCGGCCTCGAGCTTGGCCAAGCGCATGCCGACCTCCGCCGGCTTGGCCCGTGGCCAATCCGGCAGCGGCCACGGCCCCTCGGCGATTGTTGCCCCACGATCGAGCTTCGCCCCACCCGCCTGGCCACAGTAAAGGTCGGTCAACAGTGACACCCTAAACGAGTGGCACATGGTCCTGTTGTAAAATTGCGAAAACCCCAGTCCCTCCGCTGCCAAGGTGTCGAGATTGGGTGTTTGAATTTCCGACCCGGAGCAACCGAGATCAGCAAAGCCCAAATCATCAGCCATGATCAGGACAATGTTCGGTCGCTTGGCGGCATCAACAGAGGCAAAACAAGCCAATGCTGAAACGAAAATACTTATCCAGTTCCTCATAATTGTTGGCTGGGAATCGCACGAAAGAACCACGACATCCACAACGTTAGTCAAGCGCTTGGCCAAGCTTCAGGAGTTTGCCGGAATCGGGTTGTTGGGTGTCGAGGGCAAACCAGCGTTTTGAACCTTGGCCGAGCGATCGTACTGCAAACGGCACTACTCCGTTTCTGTCCACCGGGATTCTTCCTGTCAGCGCTACAAAAAAGAACCCTCCAGAATCGACACTGGAAGTCCATGTCGGCAAATAGGTCAGTTCCACCGTGCCGTCTTCGGAAGCCCATCGTGTCAACTGCCGCGTCACGTCGAACCGGAGCTTTTCCTCACCGTTGAGAAGCAGCGCAAAGCCATCTGTTTTCGGTTCTGTTTCCCACCCGACACCCCCGGAAAAACAATAAACCAAAGTGCTCCCTGCGATTTTTGGTGTCGGCGGCGTCAACCATGCCAATTCGGTTCCGGTTTTCTGCTGACGAATAAATCTTCGATGATCATGGTCTCCAGCATAGTTAAACCACTCCGTCTCCTCACTGCCTTTCTGCGAGACTATCCCGACCGCCGGTTGAGCCACTCGCACATAATCTTGCAGCTTTTGCAGGATGCGAATTTCTTGTTTCGTTCTTCCGCCAGTCGCCCAGTTGGCCAAGCGTTTGAACGTCAATGTTTCACCGCTGGGCGGCTTGTGATAGGGCGAAGGTTCCTGATCTGCCCTAGCCCTGAATGGTTCACCGGCCAATTCACGAACGGCTTGAACCAGTTTGTCTTCCACATCCGGATCGTATCGACCAGGCTGCTCATAGTAGACTTGGGAAAAATCAGCCTCGTAGCCGCCCTCCTCCAACACACGACGCGACGGAATGTAGCCTGGCATGTCATTCACCCATGCGTTGATCCACAGGCGCGACCAGTCAAGTTCCCGCTTAAGTCGAACGGCGTAATCTACCACTACCTCGCCCGCAAGAAACACCATTGCCAACTCATTCCCAAATTTCCAGACCGACAGCGGATAGCTCACCTCCGCCGGAATAGATCCCTGCACGTCCAGTTTCGCCAGCATCGCTTTGGCCAATTGATGATCGAACCCACCAGACTTCAATTGCTCCTGCCAATGCTCACGCGGCTTCGGCTTGGTCAAGGGCAATTGTATTCGCCTGGAGACCACACTGGGCATCCCGCCCAGTGGAATCGTTCCATCCGTAAGCAACCGTTTGGCTTCTGCGGCAATCGAGCGTCCGTGCTCTTCAGCAACCTGAAGACTACCGCTTGGTTGCGGCCCGACGTCCGCGCCGCAACCTATCGTCATCAGTGAAACCGCACCGGCAAACTCTTCCTCCATCCAATCATTCGCAAAACCGGCCCAATCTCCGCCGACACGATTCCGCGAACCCACCGTCGTACAATGGCAGGCATAATTCGCCCAGACAGCACGCACCTTGCCGCTACTATCCCGTGCCGCGAGAACCGGCATGCTGTGATCAACTGGTGCGTGCCGTTGAAAACCGAATCCTGTCCACTTGCCATCACGGATCACCCGGCGGTTTCCACCAAACGTCGCACGCCCTTGAGCCCATTCAAGCTGCATCGGTTCGCGCCTGTCCAAGGCCGCGAGAACGGTCTCCTCCATTTTATCGATGACAAATTCCGTGTATTCCGCCACCCTCCGATCCTGCTCGGGTGTTGTGCGCCCCATCCAAACCACCGCGGCATAACCGAGCAACGTTGGGGCGTTGTGAGTATGCGTTGCGGCGACCACCAAGCGATCGGACGAAATCCCGTGCTTGGCCAAGCGCTTGGCCAAGCGATTCGTAACCGCCTGCGGCACCCCGCAATTATCCAGCGCCACAACCGCTACCCGTTTCTCGTCACCTATCACCAACGCACGAGCCCATAACGGTCTATCGACACCTTGATGCTCCGTCGTCCGCCCGCCATACCCCGCAAGCAAAACCGGCCCTTTCGGCGTCACATCCACCTTCGCAACCCCCACCGACACAGTTGATCCACATAGCGAATTTTTGGATGCCAGCGCGAAGCAAATGATCAGACTCAAACGAAAACAAATTATCATCTTATTGTGCTTTCGAAATTATGCCAAATCGGGATTCACGATTTGTGTGTTTTGATTGAGCCCGCAACGCCTACTCATTCGTTCGGACCGTTTTTAACTTTCGCTGAGTTTTCCACAACCCCATTACTACCCCTTCGCAGCTTCACGCTGCAAGATGGTCTAGTCCAAGTTTGAATGCATCTCCTCCCTGGTTGGCGTCTTGGATGGCACTCCTCCCTTCGGAATCTCAACGTTTGCGGTCCAGAGAATGGCGTTAAGCATCAGTTTGCGATTATCATCGTGCTGCCAGTTCATATGCACATGCCCGCCGGTATAGCCAAATCCTCGACCGCCGCCGGGACGTTCATAGGCCCACGCAACATGCTGGCTCTCACCGTTGGCTACCGCCTTGCGAACAGTGGGATTGCCACTACGCGCGCTGTCAGGGTGCTTCAAAGTCTTAGCCGGTGGCACATCAGTGAGAATCGGCGTCACGCCCTTGAGATCTTTCACGAAGCGCATGTGATAGTACCACTCGTCGTTGACGCTGAAGGGCTTCACGCCGTTCCAGATCGAATGCTCCCGTGCCTTGAATTTCGGTGTCCAGTGCGGATTCACCGACCAGTTCAGGTCACAGAAACCGCCCATCCACTCGATGAACTTGTTGCCCGGGTCGCCCTTGATCGCCTCGGTGGCCCAGTGAATCATCACCACACCCTTGCCCTTTTTCATGAGCGCATCGAACTCCTTCAGCTTCGGGTTAAGCAGATGACCGCCGTGGCCGGTGCAGAAAATCACAATTGAGTCCGCGTCCTTCAGGATCGACTCATCCTTGGGGTATCCGTAATGCGGCACCAACACCGCCTCGATTGGCAGACCCGATTCATTCAACTGCTTGGCGAGAATCATGTTTCCTGCCCGATGTTCGTGTGCCAGTCGTCCATGACTCGGCTTGCCGGAGACAAACACCACCTTCGCCTTTTTATCGGCCGCTTCAATCGCCAAGCCGGACAGTAATCCAGCCAGCACACTCAGGTTTATAATTATTTTTTTCATTTATGTCCTTTGCTTAATCCACTTTCCAGGGCCACGGCTTCACGCGAGCGCGCACGGCCCATTTCTCCCATTTCTCGGCAAGCGACCTTACCCTGTCCGGATTCATCATTGCCAAATCATTTTGTTCCGACCGATCGTTGTCCATGTTGTAGAGCTGCCACGGATGCAGCTTGGCGTCCCCACCCGAATCACCGTATCGCACCAGCTTCCATTTGCCGTCGCGAATGGCGCCGTTGAGGTGATGATCAAAATAGAGCGCGTCCTTCCTGTCCAATTCGTCGCCACTGAACACTGGCTTCAGGCTTACGCCTTCAAGCGGCTGAATTTTGTTCCCTCCGAATTCATTCGGAGGCTCAATACCGGCCACGTCGACACAGGTCGCCATGAGGTCGATGAGATGCCCTGGCTGGCGTTCTAGTTTGCCGTTGAGCTTCGGGTCAATGCCCTTGGGCCAGTATGCGATCAACGGCGTGGAGATACCGCCTTCGTGCGCGAAGTGTTTGTACTCTCTGAACGGTGTGTTGGACACATTCGCCCAGCCACGGCCCACCCCGGTAAAGGTATCCCCAGGCCCGGCCATCGCATCGGGGCCATTCTTCACCGGACGACCATCGCGCGTCTGCATCGGTGGCCAGATCTTGGTCTGAAAACCATCTCGGCCCAGCGGCCTGTAATCCGTGCGGTAGGGGCGATTCGGTTTGTAGCGGCCAAAGCCCTCGGCACAGCCGCCATTATCCTGCAGGTAAAAAATCAGCGTGTTATCCAGCGTGCCCTGCCGTCCGAACTCCGCCACGATGCGCCCGATGCCACGGTCCATGTTGTCAATCATCGCCGCGTACACCTCCATGTTACGAATGTCCCACTCCTTGTTTGGCGTCTTTTCCCAGTCGTCCGACTGCTTCGACAAATTCAAGTCGTTGTGGATCAATCTCAACTTTTTCAGCCGCTCAAACCGCGCCGCACGAATTTCCGGGAAACCACCGTCGTAAACGCCCTTGTATTTTGCAATGTCCTCCGGCAACGCATGCATCGGCCAGTGCGCCGTGGTGTAGGCCACATAAAGAAACACCGGCTTGTCCGGCGTCTCCTTCGCATGCTCCTTCAGGAACATCACCGCGTTGTCGCTGATCGCGTCGGTATAGTAGTATGTCTTCGGTTGATAGCTCCCATCATTCACCGGTGTGATGAACTGGTTGCCGCGGCACAACGTGGCTGGATCATAAAAACTGCCCGCGCCGATGATGGTGCCATAAAACTTCTCGAAGCCGCGCTGCAACGGCCAGTTGTCCTTGGGTCCCTTTGGCCGCGTGTGCTTGGTCACATGCCATTTGCCGCTCATGTAGCGCCGATACCCGCCCGCACTCAAAGCCTCAGCAATTGTTACCACATCACGACCCAGTTCACCACGGTAACCGGGAAGCTTGTTGTCCCCTGTCATTAACCCGATCCCAGCCTGGTGCGGGTACATGCCTGAGAGCAAGGAGGCCCGCGTTGGGCAACAGCGCGAGGTGTTGTAAAACTGCTTAAACCGAATCCCATTTGCTGCCAACCGATCAAGCGTCGGTGTCTTGATCTCGCTCCCGTAACAACCGATATCCGAAAAGCCCATGTCATCAGCCATGATCAGGACAATGTTGGGTTTCTTGGCCGCGTGCACCGCACAAACCGCCATGGCGAAGGGCATGAGAATGAGGGCGAAGATTCGATTTAAGTGCATCAGATTTCCTTTAGAAAAATTTGTTCCGGCGGGATGACTTTACCTTCCTTCACGGAAGGCAGCCATCTCCTTGAGCAGACGCGAGATGATTTGGGGATGATCGGCGGCGATGTTGTTTTGCTCCCCGATATCAGTCGATAAATCATAAAGCAAGGGCGGATCGTGTTTCCTGATCGGCTCGCGGGCGCGGGTATCGGGATTGGAGGAGCGGTTCTTGGTGCTCAGATGCATCTTGTAATTGCCCGAGCGAAAGGCAATGGCTCCGCTGGAGTAGAACCACTTTTTGCGCGGGCTGGCCGCACCGCGCAGCAGCACGCCTGAGATATCCTTCGAAATAAACCCCTGCAACCCCTTGGGTTGATCGCCTCCGCTCAAGGTTGCAAAAGTAGCATACAAATCAAGATTCGCCGCCAGTCCACCCACCTCGCCCGGCTTGATCTTGCTCGGCCAACGGAAGATCCCCGGCACCCGGTAACCGCCTTCCCAGGAGGTTCCCTTTTCACCGCGCAAAGGCTTGGCAGTGCCCCCATGCGGCCCGAACATTGACCACGGCCCATTGTCGCTGGTGAATACAACCAGAGTATTTTCATCAATACCTGCTTCCTTGATCGCCTTCATTACCTGCCCCACTGACCAGTCAATCTCCTCAACGGTATCCCCAAAACGTCCTCCCTTACTCTTGCCCTGGAATGCCTTGGAGGCAAACACCGGCGCGTGGGGCATGTTGTGGGCAAGATACAGGAAAAAAGGTTTCTCCTTATTGGTGCCAATCCACTTCACAGCTTCTTGCGTATAACGTTTAGTGAGGAGCTCCTGGTCGGCCGGAACCTCAATCAGTTTACGACCGCGGATAAGCGGCACCTTGAAGGTAAACTTATCGCAGGCATCAAAAAGATTGCGCGTCTGGCGCTTACCCGGTGGTGCGGGCACGTCATTACTGCCCGGTGTCCCAAAATGATAATCAAACCCGCATTCCAAGGGATGCATCGGGCTTTTGCTGAAGTCCTTCGGGTAACCAGCCAAATGCCACTTGCCAAGAATCGCTGTGGCATAGCCCTGCTTCTTGAGCATGGCAGCCATCAACTTGTCACGAACCTTGGCCAGATTATTTCTCCCAGCAGCAAACAAGGCCGGATGCCGACCGGTCATGAGTCCGGTGCGACTGGGCACACACACCGCACCTGAAGAATAGAAGCTTGTCCAGCGCAGCCCTTCAGCCGCCAACCGGTCGATATTGGGCGTCTTGTTCCTTTTGTTCCCATAGCACCCCAGATCCCCGTAACCCATGTCATCGACAAAGATGAGCACGATATTGGGCCGCAAGGCGGCAGCGTGAAGTGAGACTGAAACCCACATGAAAAAGA
>CAJWEP010000128.1 GCA_913030945.1 uncultured Verrucomicrobiota bacterium | reverse complement strand
TACAGGCGGTAGTTCGCCGACACCACGCCGATCCCGTCGGCAACAAACCGCGCAGCAACCCCGGCGATCTTCGACTTGTCCCCACTATGCAATCCGCCGCCATGAATCCAGAAAAGCACCGGGAAACCTGTTTTGTCCCGTGGCAAATAAATGTCCAGCTTGTTTTGGGCCTTGCCATCTTTGCCCCGCTCCTGATAGCCAATATCCTGAACCACCCGCATCTGCCCGACCTTCGGCACAACTGGCTCGGACGGCTTTCCCGGGGTTGCCTTTTTTTTCTCAACCAGTTTATCGAGCAATCTCTTCAATTCCCGACTTTCGAGAAAGCCATCTTTATTTCGATCTGCTAGGTCAAACTTGAATTTGCGGATCGACTTCGGCGCCTCCTCTCGTGACAGCCGCCCATCACCATTGCGGTCGAGTTTCTGAAGCCGGTCGGCAACCGTGTCGGCGGCGTAGGGCAAAAAGGGTGACGCCATGATAAACAAGAAAATGGCTAATTGATTTCGGCTCATGGCAAGCTATCCCCTCAATAACAGCACAACCACACATTTCATGGCAGAACAGGAATCCAAACACTCACACGGTATCTGTTGTCTAATCTCCCACCCAAATCTCGTTTACAGGAAGAATCATGCGAGAATCTCGTGAATGGGTTCCACATCCTCCACCCCTACCAAGCTCTGATCCAGCCCACGGTAGAAGTAGGTCAATTGGTTTGGATGAAAACCAAGTTGGTGAAGCACGGTCGCATGCAAATACTTCACATGGAGCGGCTTGACGACGGCCCTGCTCCCTAACTCGTCAGTTTCACCGACACTTGTCCCACCCTTGATACCACCCCCAGCCATCCACATGGTAAAACCGTAGCTGTTATGGTCGCGACCGGTATAATTTCCCGCACCCGGCTTTGCATTGTACTCAGCGGTGGGTTGGCGGCCAAACTCGCCGCCCCAGATAACGAGAGTCTCGTCCAGCATGCCGCGCTGCTCCAAATCCTGCAGCAAACCGGCGATCGGCTTGTCGGTGTTGCCTGCATGATAGTTGTGGTTCTTCTCCAGATCGCCGTGTGCATCCCAATTGGCGTCGTTATGGTTGCCTCCCGAATAGATCTGTATGAAACGAACACCGCGCTCAACAAGTCGCCGGGCCAGCAGACATTTGCGGCCAAAATCATCTGTGCGTTTGTGGTTGAGGCCATAAAGATTCCTGATGTATCCCGGTTCACTGTCGAAATCGGCTGCCTCGGGCGCGCTCATCTGCATTTTGTAGGCCAACTCGTAGCTAGAGATGCGGGCAGCCAACGCTGAGTTGTCCGATCTCTCGCCAAGGTGCTGTCCGTTAAATTTGTTCAACTGATCGATAAGTAATCGCTGCTCCTTCCGGCTCATGTTGTGGGAATTCTGGAGGTCAAGAATAGGCGTCCCGCTGGCATTCATAACGACGCCCTGATATGTCGCTGGCATGTAGCCGCTTGTCCAGTTCTTCGCACCGCTGATCGGCCCCCCGGTCGGATCAAGCATCACCACGTAGCCCGGGAGGTTTTCATTGACGGAACCCAGTCCGTAGTTGACCCACGATCCCAGCGAGGGTCGTCCGCTGAGGATGCTGCCCGAATTCATCATCAACATCGCTGAACCGTGGATGGGTGAATCCGCAGTCATCGAATGGAGAAACGAAATCTTGTCCACCTGCTGGGCAATATTGGGAAACAGATCGCTCACCCACTTGCCGCTCTGCCCGAATTGCTTGAACTTCCATTTTGGGCCGACAACGCGGCCCTCGCTCTTTTTACCGCCCCGCCCAAAGGTGTCCACCTTGACTGTCTTTCCATCAAGTGAATAAAGCTTGGGCTTGTAATCGAACGTGTCCACATGACTCGGGCCACCGTACATGAACAGGAAAATCACGTTTTTTGCCTTAGCCGCCAGCTGAGGGGCCTTCGGATCCAAGGGGTTAATCCACGAAGTTCTACCATCGGCCGCTACGGCCTGGGAGTTCAGGAAGCCGTCATTGGCCATCAACCCGGTTAACGCCAGCGACGTAAATCCGCCGCCCACCTGATGCAAAAACTCACGCCTTGCGGTACGACCACAAAATGTGTTTCTCGGCATGTTGTTATTGTTCTTCATAGTCTTGTTAAACGTCAGGATTAGTCCAAATACAGGAACTCATTCAGGTTCAGCACCAACAGGCAAAAGCGCTGTAGCGCTTGGCTGTCGTCCAGTTTGGCTTTGTCTTTTAAATTCTGAATCAACCTCAAGCCATCGTCTATCTCCTCAGCAGTCGGTGTTCGGTTGGTGGCCAAGCGCAGCGCCTGTGCCACCTGTGTCTTGGCCTCGGCCGACTCCCCCTTGGCCAAGCGATTGGCAAAGTTCGCCGCCGAGTCGTTGAGAAACTTGCTGTTAAGCAAAGTGAGCGTCTGCGTGGGGACCGTGGTCACGAACCGTACATCACAGGTGTTGTCGGTATCAGCCCAGTCGAACGCGTTCAGGAATGGCTCGCGCAGCGAACGCTTGACATAAATGTATACACTGCGGCGATTCCGATCCTCTTCAGGGGATCTGCCCCAGGCAGCATCCGGACGTGAAGCAGTTGCCAACACGTCCTTCGGGACTTCCGTGTAAACGCTTGGCCCACCCATCTTGAGGTTAAGCTGTCCGGTTAGGTCCAGAATGGAATCACGAATCTCCTCCGCCGACAGGCGTCGCATGTCGTAACGCCACATCAGGTCGTTGTTCGGATCCTTGGCCAAGGCGACTTCTCTCCCCTTCGATGACATTTGATAGGTGTTACTCATCATGATGAGCTTGTGCATTCGCTTAAGCCGCCAGCCAGAGGCGGACAACTCGTTGGCCAGCCAGTTTAGCAAACCGGGGTGAGTCGGTTGTGCCCCAACGAAGCCGAAGTTGTTCGAACTTCTTACAATACCGCGGCCGAAGTGATGTTGCCAAAGACGATTTGCCATAACCCGTGAAGTCATCGGATTCTCCGCGCTGGCCAACCACTCAGCAAGCACACGGCGCTTGCCCGAGGATTTACCCACAGCATAATGCTCCGGCACATGTACGGCCGGGCCGGCGAGAATGTCCGGGAAACCCGGCCCAACCTCTGCCGCCTTCATTGCCGGCAGACCGCGACGCAAAATCCACATCTTGCGCCGGGCATCTTCTGCCACTGCCATGGCATACTCGGTTTTTGGAGTAAGCTTAATCGATTGAACTTTACTCAGCTTATCGCGCAGTTTGTTGTACTCTGCCAGCTTCGCCTCTCCCAACACATCCCTGCCATACTTCACAGCCAAGTGAGGCAACGGTGTGGTGCTTTGATCGACAACCAAACCAACGTCGATGTACTGCCCACCGCTTGTATGCATGCAGTGTACCGCCAGAGTGTTGCGACCGGTCTGCAGCACATCAAGGCATTCTGCAGTGACATCGACCTCGGTGTACTGTTTCAGATACCCGTTGAATGTCTTGATCTGTTTGCCATTAAGATAAACCTCGGCACTCTCGTCATGATGGATTTTCAGTGTCAGTTTTCCCGGAATCCTGTCCAAACGGAAATCACGACGCATCCATATGTTTTTCGAGTGCCAAGGCGTCCGCACCTTAGAACCGGGAGTGCCGGGTGAGCCAAAGCCACTACGCCCCTTGCGCCACCTGCTGTCATCAAATGCGATTTCAAACCAGTTCTCTGCCGGTTTGTCGAAAGTGAAGTCCCACTCAATGCCTCTCCCTCGGGTGGCATCGGGAATCACCCGTGAAGCCTTTTTTCCTTTTACCGTGCCACTGGTTAGGTTGAGTTTCGGTTTGCGCTTCGCCAGCCCGGCAATAAATTCCGCTTCAATGGGAACAATCTTAGCCTTCAAGTTTACTTCATGTTTTTGCTTGTCCGCGATGGCCCTATCGAAAGCTGCCTTGTCAACCGGATCGCTGATCGGAAGGTGGTTGCGATTGCCTTTTCCGTGCGGCGAAATATCGCTAAAAAAAGCGAGCAACGAGTAGTAGTCCTTCTGGGTAACAGGATCTACTTTGTGATCGTGGCAACGGCCACATCCAATCGTGATCCCGAGGAATGTCTCCCCGACCGTGCGTATAATGTCATCAAGATAATCGTATCGAGCCAGTTCGCGATCCGCAGGTTCATCATCCCAAATGCCAAGCCGATAAAAGCCGGTGGCTGTGATGCTGTCCGCATCTCGATCCGAAAGCTCGTCGCCAGCCAACTGCTCCATGATGAACCGATCGTACGGCTTGTCCTGGTTAAAGGCACGGATGACGTAGTCGCGATATTTCCAAATCAAGTCCTTCCGACTATCCCTTTCGTAGCCGTTGGTCTCAGCGAAACGAACAAGGTCAAGCCAATGACGCCCCCACTTTTCACCATAACGGTCAGAGGCAAGCAACTTGTCGATAACTTTCTCAAACGCCTCCGGCGAGGAATCGGCAACAAATGCCTCAACCTCCGCCAATGACGGCGACAACCCTGTCAGGTCGTAGTGTGCCCGACGAATCAGCACCTGCCTGCTGGCGGGTGTGCTTGGCTGCAAACCAGCTTTACGCAGTCGCTCATAAACAAACGCATCGATGCCATTTCCCTGCCAGTCCGGATTGTCCACTTTGGGCGGCGAGATCGATCCTGGCCTCTTGAACGCCCATGCTGCCTTGGTTCTTGCGTTGACCTCTGTAGTCGGTAACTCCTCAGCAAATCCCGCTAAACCCATGGCCAAGCTACCCAGAGCTAAAACTATTTTAGAGCCAAAAATTTTTAAAACCATAGCCATCTGTCTTTTCCCTGCGCGGATAAGAAAAGCGTACATGCATTCAAAAAAGATGTCATGTCAATTTTGGGTCTGTTTTATTATTAAAGCGACACGCTAATCGACTTGTTTATGCAGACCTAAACCACGATGATTGCCCATGCTCAGGTCAAAAGACGACGTTTAAACTTGCTCAAGGCGATCAATCCCGAAAGCCGGTTTTATCATCTTTTCGATTGTGTCCCCGGGCTGTCCTTTTTTGCCAAGGACCGGGACGGGGTTCTGCTCGCCGCCAACAGGCATCTGATTCCCCTTTACGGTTTTGAGTCTAAGGAGGCGTTCATCGGCCACACCGACTTTGAGTTGCCCCCGAGGTACTTGGCCGAAAAGTATCGGCGGGACGACCGGGCCATCATGGAACGCCGCGAGTCCGCCACGAAGCCTGCGATCTTCTCTGCAACGGCTCCCAGCCGGTCGACAACATTGCCTTCGCGCTTGGTTTCTACGACCAAAGTTCCTTCATGGTGCAGTTCAAGAAAACCATGAGCATGACGCCGCTGCAGTATCGAAAGCAATTTCTCTGAGCGAGGTTTGGATTGGCCGCTGCCTGGTGAACCTCTAAAATCGTTCCACGGATGAATTCAATTTCCAGAGCCTTTGAAGCGTTGCTCGACGATTACTTTAACACGTTTTACCTTGAGCATCCCGCCGATGCCACCCACGTCGGCTTGAGCAGTGGCGAGGGCAGGTTCAACCTCACTACGCTGAGCGCCCTTCGCAGGCAACAGGCCCGGCGCCGCGCCGCCTTGGCCAAGCTTGACACCGTTGCCCCCTCCGCGTTGTCCAACGAGCAAAACCTCGACCGCTTGGCCTTCCGCACCCGTCTGCTGCGAGAGTGCGAGGAGTTCGATCGCGGGCGGCATGAACTGGATCCCGGCGGGATCGACGTGGTGCTTGGCTTTCTGCTGAAGGAGCTTCAACGCGGCGAGGACAAACCCAAGCGGGCAGCCAGGAATATCCGCAGCCTCCTGCGCGGCACGCCGCGATACCTTGGCCAAGCGGCTCGACTCGTCACGCGGCCCGAACGGGTGTGGCGCGGCATCATGGCCGATGCGTTCAAGGCATCCGAAGTGTTTTTTGATGCGGTGGCCGGGTTTCTCCAAGCCAACGGCAGCCAACGTGCCGATGCGACATCGTTAGCCAGAGCCAAGCGCGCCTGCCAGCGTTACCACGACTCGGTCTTGGCCAAGCGCTTGGCCAAGCCGGGCTCATTCGCCATTGGCGCCGCAGCGATGCAACGGCGCATCCGCGACGAACTTGGCCTCGACTACACGCTTGGCCAAGTGGAGGCGGTAGCGCTGTCGGAAATCGACCGCGTCGGCAGTCTGCTCAAAAAGACATGCGCGAAGTTTGGCCGGAATAAGTCAGTTGAAAAGATTGTCGAGTCCGCCCGCACGTCGTGGAAACCCAAGGGCGACTTGCTTTCGCTTTACTGCAAAACCAACCAGGAGATCATCCGGAAGTTCAAGGCGGCCAAGGCGATGACGTTCCCGAGGGGCGACTCGCTGTCGGTGACGCTCGTGCCGGAGTTCATGCGGCACGTCATCCCGATGGCGGCCTACTCGCCGCCCGGGCCGTTCGACAAACGGCAGCGCGGCTATTTTTGGGTGAACGACCTTGGCTTGGGCAAAAAGACCGAAGCCGCCAAATTGGCGGAGCGGCAACAGCACTTCGGGCTGGAGCTGACCTGCGCGCACGAGGCGTACCCCGGCCACCACCTGCAGTTCATTTTCGCCAACGCGCACCCGCGCAAGTGGCGGCGAGTCTTCGATGAACATGCCGTCTTCTACGAGGGATGGACGCTATGGTGCGAACAAATGTGCGTCGATCTCGGGATCATCAAGTCGCCGGAGTTAAAGTTGCAGCAACTGCACGATGCGCTGTGGCGCTGCCACCGCATCCTCGTCGATCTCCGGCTGCAAACCGGCGCGTACAGTCACGGGCAGGCGGTGAGCCATATGCAGAAGCATCTCGGCTTCACAAAGGCCCGCGCCGAGGCGGACGTGAATTGGTACACCGGCAGCCCCGGCGTGCCGATGAGCTACTGGCTGGGCCGGCTGGAGAACGCGCGGCTTTACCGGAAGCTGGTGGAGGAACGCGGCTGGCCATTGCGCCGGTTCAACGACTGGCTGCTGAGCTTCGGTACATTGCCGCAGTCGTGGATCGAGAAGTACGGACTGGACTGACGGTCAGTTTCGCACACGGAAGAAACGCATGCCGTTTTCCCCGATGGGAAGATCCACCACCATCACCTGGGAAACTTGAACCGGGCGGATGTCGACCGCCAGCCACTCCGCATCGCCGATGCTGTCGGAAGACTCCTCAACAAAGCGGCCCTTCCCGGCCGGCCAAGTGAGGCGCATTTTGCCGCCGAGGATCACTTGAAAATCAATGTAACCGGCGTGGTCGATCGTCTGCACCCCCTCCTCGCCGCCCGTAGTGTGAATGCGTTCTCCTTGATCTGCCACAGCGCACCACTGTCGAACGATTTATACAGCATAAAAATGGCAATGGCGGCACCGAAGTGCCGCCTAGTTGCGCGAGGGACTAATTAACTACCCCCAAGTCCCGGAAGGGGGAACTGTTCACCCTGTTATCAGCCAATCAACTGTAGGGCTGAGGCAGGCAGGATGTTGGCCTGTGCCAACATTGCTGTGCCGCTTTGCACCAGAATGTTTGCCTTGGCGTAACGGGTGCTTTCCTCTGCTACATCCACATCCTTGATTCGGCTGGCCGCAGCCGACAGGTTTTCATTATAGATGGCCACCTGATCGTCGGTCATGTTCAACCGTTGGAGGTTCGCACCCACATTGGCCCGCATATCGGCCAAGTTCTGGATGGCGGTCTGGATGTTGCTCAACGCGTTTGCCGCACTCGTCGTGGTCGTGATCGCCGAGCTAACCCCCATGTAGATGTTTGCCAAGCCAGTCGTCACGGTGGCCGATGTCATGTCGATCGCATTCATTCCGAATGTGGCGGCATCACTATCAATGGTCACACTATTAGTGCTGCTTCCAAACAACGTCACAGCATTGAAACTCTTTGTCCCGATGTCGCTGATGTAGCTCTGCAACTGGGTGAATTCAACACTATAGTTTGAGCGATCCGTGTTGGATTTGGTCACGTCCTGCGAGAGCACGGACAACTCACTCATGCGATCCAGCGAGGCTTGCACCTTCTGTAGGAAGCCATCCTGCGTTTGAACAAAGGAAACGGCGTTTCCTAAGTTGGATCTGACAGCAGTGTTTCGGTTTATCTGGGCATCTAATTTCATGACCTGCGCCAGACCGGCGGCGTCATCCTCCGGGGAGGTAATCTTTGCACCCGATGATAAACGGGCCAAGGATTTGGAGAGAAGACGGGTGGATTCGGCTAGATTCCGCGATGCGGAATTAGCCGTGATATTGGTATTGATTACCATGTGACAAGTCCTTTCGTCTGAGGGTTAAACGGCATCCATGCCGCTGGAAAACCTTTGAGGCGTTTCCCTTGTTCCTGCGGCCTCTCGACCGCGCTGCACGGAATCACAATCGGCAAGCCAATGAATTACTTTAGGACTTTTTTTAGGAACGCCAAAATCCCACTGCAAAACTTGTCATGACTCCTACCCGCGGGCATGGTCAGCGCCTGACTCATGACGTTTTGCAGCCTCATATCCCACCCGATTGGCCAGGCAATCCCCGCCTCTTTTCTTCTGCTGGCTACGTTTGCCCAAGCTCACCCGAATTCCCCGGCCAATCGTCTGGCTTACCTTGACGGGGAAGACCCCTTCCATGTTGGAGTTGCCTTTCCGAGGCTGGCCACGCCGCAGTGGGTGGGCGAAAACGGCGTCGAGGCGGTCGTGACGCTGGGCATCGACGACATGCGCGACCACCAGATTTACGAGTCGTTCTGCCGACCCATCCTTGAGCGCCTCAAGCAGATCGACGGCCGCGCCCCGTTGAGCATCTTCTGTAACACCATCACGCCAACCGAGCCGCTTCTGCAGCAGTGGCTCAAGGAAGGGTTGAGCGTGGAGGTGCACACGCTCACTCATCCCTGCCCCATCCTGTCCAAGGCCAACTTCACGGCGGCGGCCAACACCTACCACGGTGGCGTGGACCTGATGAACCACATCCCCGGCAATCTCCCAGCAGCCTTCCGGACACCCTGTTGTGACTCGCAAAACACCCCGAGTCCCCGCGTCTTCTCCGAGTTGTTGATGCGCAGCAATCCCGCCGGACAGTTTCTCGAGATGGACAGTTCCGTATTCAACATTTTCACCCGCGCCGACCCGGCACTGCCGGCCAACCTCGTCACCGATCCCAACGGCAAGCCCAAGTTTGAAAAATACGTCCCGTTCGACTCCTACGTCGTCACCATCGAGAACTATCCCTACCCGTACGCCATCGGCAGCCGGATCTGGGAAATGCCGTGCATGGTGCCGAGTGACTGGGAAGCGCAGCACCTCCACGGCTCAAGCAACCCTGTGACGGTCGGGGACTGGAAGGCCGCCATCGACGCCACCGTTCTCAAGCAGGGCACATTCAATTTCGTCTTTCATCCGCACGGATGGGTGAAGAACACGCAAATGATCGAGTGGATCGACCACATCACTGCCAAGCACGGCAAGAAGGTGAAGTTCCTGAGCTTCCGCGAGGCCCGCGAACGGCTGACGAACAACCTCCTCGGCGGCCAACCGCTGCGCGCCTCCAACGGGCAGGACAACGGCATCCGGCTGCTCGACGTGAACAACGACGGTTACATGGACGCCGTGATTGGCAATGAGCACCTGCGGCAAACCCGCGTTTGGAATCCGCAGGCCAAGCGCTGGAAAACCGCAACGTTCCCGGTGCCGCTCGTGCAAATCGCCGTCGACGGAATGCGCACCGACGCCGGGGCCCGGTTCGGCGTTCTGCAGCCAAGCGGCAACGCCTCGTTCTTCATCAGCAACGACCACAAGAAAGGGGTCTGGCACTTCGACGGTGAAAAGTGGACCGAAGACCC
>CAJWEP010000127.1 GCA_913030945.1 uncultured Verrucomicrobiota bacterium | reverse complement strand
CCGGTGGTGGTGGTCGATTTCGGCACGGCGGTGACGTTCGACGTCGTCGACGCGGCGGCCAACTACACCGGCGGGATCATCGCGCCGGGCCTGTCGGCGATGACCGATTATTTGCATGAGAAAACCGCATTGCTGCCGCACATCAAAATCGCGGAGCCGGAGTCGATTGTCGGCAAAGACACGCGCGGCGCGATGCTCAGCGGCGCGGTGCACGGCTATCGCGGGTTGATTGCCGAGCTGGTGCGGCAACTGAAGCGTGAGTTGGGCGCGCCCCGGCTGCCGGTGGTGGCGACCGGCGGCTACGCGGCGTTGATGGCGGCCAAGCTGCCGTCGGTTCGGCGTGTCGAGCCGCTGCTCACGATGGAGGGGCTGCGTCTGGCCGGTCTGGCGCACCGTCCGGCGTGGTGGCGGACTTGAACTCGATCGTCTCGGCGATGCGGAGCTTGGGGTTGAGCAGCTTGCGCGCCCGTTGGAAAGCCGCCGATCCCTCCTCCTGTTTCCCCACCGCGCTCAGGATCACGCCGAGGTTGTGCCACGCCTCGCCGAAGTTGGAGTCGGCCTCGACCGCCTTGCGGTAGGAGCGGATTTTTTCGTGCGGGTTGCCGAGCTTGCCCTGCAACACGCCGAGGTTGAACCACGCCTTGGCGAATTTCGGCGCGAGCAACAGCGCCTGCTTGTAGGCTTGGATTGCTTCGACGTCCTCCTCGCGCCGGGCCTGCGCCACGCCGAGGTTGTACCAGGCCTCAGCGTACTTGGGCGCGAGTTGGATGGCCTTGCTATAGGCGTCGATCTCCTCGTCTGGTTGCTCCGCCTGGCCAAGCGCGGCGCCGAGGTTGATCCACGCCTTGGCGTCCCGGGGGTCGATCTCGACGACACGCCGGCACACGCCAACCGCCGCATTGCCGCCGCCCAGCAGCGCCTTGGCGGCGTGGGTGCGGTGGTAGCTCTTGAACGATTCGACGAACGCCTGCCCGGCCTCGGCCGCGCGATCCTCCTTCTCGTGGGTCAGGCCGACATTGAACCACGCACGGGCGTCGTCGGTGGTCAGGCGGGCGGTATTGCGATAGGCGGCGAAGGCGTTCTGCTGCTGCAGGTTGATCGGGCCGTCCGGCGTGGCGTCGGGGTCGCTGTAAGAGTTGGGCAGCGTGTCGCGGAGCTGTAGCGAGATGGCGTCCGACTCGAGGCCAAGCGCCTGCCGGTACACGGCGATGGCCTCGTCGTGCCGCCCTCGCAGCCACAGCTCGACACTTCGCTCATGCAGTTCGGCCGCCTCGGCCTGTTTCAGGTTCTCCGCCACAAACCGTGGCTAAGGAAAAGAGCGGCGCCTCGCAAGGTTTTTCGCCGCGGGATTGACCTTGGCCAGGCGCTGCCTGACGCTACCGCCGGCATGAAGGAGATGAAACTCAAGGAGGGTGACACGGCGCCGGGCTTCACCGCGCCGGTCAACGGCGGCAGCGAGGTGTCGCTGCAGCAGTTTCGCGGCCGACCGGTCGTGCTCTATTTTTACCCGAAAGACAACACGCCCGGCTGCAACAAGGAGGCGTGCGGTTTCCGCGATGCGCACGACGAGATCACGGCCAAGGGCGCAGTGGTACTGGGCGTGAGCGCCGACTCGGTGGCTCGGCACGACAAGTTCATCGACAAGTTCGGGTTGCCATTCACTCTTGTCTCGGATGAGGACAAGTCGATCTGCGAGTCGTACGGTGTGTGGGGTGACAAGTCATTCATGGGGCGGACCTTTCTCGGGATCAAGCGGATGACGTTCCTCATCGATGCCGACGGGGTGATCCGCAAAACCTGGCCCAAGGTGAAGGTCGCTGATCACGCCGCCGAGGTGATTGAGGCGCTGGGTGAGCTTTAGGCGCTAGTGATTTTTTCCAGCGTGCGCAGGCGCTGATTGATTTCAGATCGAGTGGTCTTGGTGATGCGGTTGAGGCCGAAGCCCTCGCAGCAGAACGACGCGACCACGCTCCCGTAAAGGATCGCCTTGCGGATGTTGGCATCGACCGTGCCGCCAGCCTTGGCCAGGTAACCGACCATCGCGCCGACGAACGAATCGCCTGCGCCGGTCGGGTCCTCGACCTTGGACAGAGGGAATGCCGGCGCGACAAACAGGCCCCGCCGCGACGAGAGGATCGAGCCGTGTTCACCCTTCTTCACGATCACGTATTTTGGGCCGAGCTTGTGCAGCTTAGGCAGGGCTGAGACCACGTTGTCGTCGCCGGTCAACTGCCGCGCCTCGCTGTCGTTGAGCACGAGCATGTCCACGCGCCTGAGCAAACTCAGCAGGTCGTTCATCGCAATGTTCATCCACAGGTCCATCGTGTCGGCGACGATAAACTTGGGCTTGTCGAGTTGCTCAATGATCGCCTCCTGTGCGCCCGGCGGATTGTTGGCGAGCAGGATGTATTTGGACTTGCGATGTGCCGCTGGCAACACCGGCGAGTAGCCCTCCACCACGCCCAGTTCCGTGCTGAGCGTGCGGCGGTTGTTCATGTTCACCTCGTACTCGCCGGCCCAGTGGAACGTCTTGCCCTCGCGCACCTTCAGCCCCCTCAGGTTCACCTTGTGGCGCTCGAGCAGCGAAATGTATTTGCGCGGAAAATCGGTGCCGACCACGCCGATCAGCTTGGGCGCTACGAAAAAACTGGCCGCAACGGCGGCGTGGCTGCCGGAACCGCCGAGCAGACGCGGGTTCTTTTTTTTCGGTGTGGCGATGGAGTCCAGCGCAGTGGAACCAAAGACAAGCAGGCTCATTGTTTGAATTGGGTTGAGCGGGGAAACGCCCCGCTAACAGGCGGCGGAGAGTAGGCGTTCCTTGAATTGGCGACAAGCACCGGCGACATCCGGCGCACGCAGAATTTTCGATACAACGCACACCCGCCGCGCCCCGGCACTGAGAATATCGTCGAGATTTTCGAGGTCGATGCCGCCAATCGCGAACCACGGCCGGTCGAGATTTGCGGCGGCCCAGCGGACGTAGTCGAGCGTCACCGGCGGGCGGCCCGGCTTGGTCGGCGTGGCGAACACCGGCCCGATCGCGACGTAGTCCGCCCCGGCCTCGCAGGCGCGCCTGGCCTGTTCCGGCGCGTGGGAGCTGAGGCCAAGCTCGAGTGCCGAGCCGCTTGGCTTCACCTCATCGACGTGCCGGTGTCCGGCGTCGAAAAAATCCTCCTGGCCAAGGTGCGCCACCGGCGCGCCGGCCTCGGTGGCCAGTTGCGGATGATCATTGATCACCAGCCGCACCCCGGCCCTGTCGGTAATCGAAACGAGCCGCTTGGCCAAGCGGGCGATGTCATCGATCGGCCAATCCTTGGCTCGAAGCTGCACGAGGTCCGCTCCGCCATCGCAGAGTTGCCGGCACAACTCCAGCGGGTCGCGGTCGTCCAGATAGGCCGAGTCCACAAAGCCGTATAGAAAACATTGCTCAAGCGGTTTCATCGCAGCCAAGCGCGGGCGCAGCGTGCCAGCCGCCAGGCCAAGCGGCAAGGCGGCCGGCATTTCGGGATTGCGGTGGCGATGCGCTTGGCTTAAAGCATTGGGCCGGTCGGAGCGTGGCGCAGTTTGGTAGCGCGCCAGTTTTGGGAACTGGAAGTCGCAGGTTCGAATCCTGTCGCTCCGACCATTTTCTATTCTCCCTTCAAATTTCGTGTCTTTTGCGCCATAAAACGATTGACTCAAAAAGTCGGCGTTTACCATTATCTCTTTTTAAGCCACTCGGTGTTTTTGGCCACGAAGATGAACTCTTTCTGTAGCCTCATGAACTTAACCTGCCTTAGCGGGTATGTCAGGCGGGGTTGTTTCCTGTTGTTGTGTGGGCATGCTGGGTTGCTTTCGGCGGAGAGTGCCGAGACGTGGTGGGCATTGCGTCCGTTGGAGAGACAGGCGGTCCCTAAAGAAGCGTCTGAATTTTTTAATTGGGCATCTAATCCGATTGATCGGTTCATCGCACTAAAATACCGGCAGCATGGATTTACACCGTCGCTCCAAGCGGATCGGGTCTCACTGATTCGGCGCGCGTCGTTTGACCTGACCGGTTTGCCACCGAGCCCGTTGGAGGTGGATGTCTTTGTTAATGATGATTCTCCAAATGCATACGCAAATCTCATTGAACGCCTGCTCAGCAGCCCCCGCTACGGTGAACGATGGGCCCGGCACTGGATGGATGTCGTTCACTATGCTGAGACGCACGGGCATGATGAGGATGCGATCCGCGAGAATGCCTGGCCTTATCGCGATTACCTGATCGAGTCGTTTAACTCGGACAAGCCGTACGCTCAATTTGTCCGGGAACAGGTGGCGGGCGATGTGCTGTTTCCTGGGGAACCATCAACTGTTCGTGCCATTGGGATGCTGGCAACCGGGCCGTGGGATGAGAGTTCTCAGATGGGCATCTCGGATGGGACGATTGACAAGAAGATCGCCCAATACCTCGATCGCGATGACATGATCGCAACGGTGATGTCGACGTTTATAAGTGTCACGGTTCACTGTGCACGCTGCCATGACCACAAGTTTGATCCGGTATCGATGGAAGATTACTACTCCTTGCAGGCCGTGTTTTCAGGAGTGGACAAGGTTGATCGCCTGTACGATCCGGATGCCGGCTTGGCCAAACGCCGTGAGCGGTTGATTGCAGTAAAGAAGCAACTCCACCAGGGGGAACTGCCGGCCGGCCTGGTGTCCACAGATGAGCAGACCAAGCGGGAAGCCGAGCTTCAAGAAGGCCAAGGGGGATGGGAGGTCCTTTCTTCTGCAACGGTTCGATCAATGAACGGGGTGAAATTTGAAGCCAAGCCGGATGGCTCTTTTCTTGCGCTTGGCCAAGCGCCGGAGAGTGACTCGGCGACGTTCATGGCGAAGCTACCCATGGAGAGAGTGACGGCGGTGCAACTGGAGGTGCTGACCGATGAATCGCTCCCCAAGGGAGGACCGGGCCGGGCGAGCAATGGCAATCTTCACCTCTCTGAAATCGTTGTGAAGGTCGGGGGGCAACCGGTCAAGATAGCAAGGGCCGAGGCTGATTTTAATCAAGCCGACTGGCTGGTTGGGCATGCAATTGACGGAAATCGGGACACGGCCTGGGGGATTCATCCCCAAGAGGGTAGATCGCACCGAGCCCTGTTTGTCTTTGAGAAGCCGCTCCCGGCAAAAAGCGGAGAGATTGTGGAGATTGAACTGCACCAGCTTCATGGCAGGAACCATCTCATCGGTCGTCCGCGATTGTCTGTGACGAGCGTCCCTCACCCAAAACTGTTGCAGGTGTTGCCGGCGTTGATTGGCCAGGCGCTGGCGACTGAGACGGGTGAGCGCACTGCTGAACAGGCCAAGGCGCTGGCACTGTTTCTTGCAAAGGAGGCAAATACCCGCGAGCTGGCTGCGCTTGGCACCAAAAAAAAGGTCTATGCTGTTTCCAGCAATTTTGCCGCGCAGGGTAATTTTAAACCGGCCGGCAAACCCAGGGAGGTGCATATGCTGAAGCGTGGAAGCATTCATTCGCCCGGCAAAAAAGCACAACCAGGAACATTGAAATGTGTCAGCGATCTGAAGAGTCGTTTTGCAGTTAAAGAACCGGATAACGAGGGGCAGCGACGCGCGGCCCTGGCGGATTGGCTGGCGAATGAACACAACGTTCTCCTGTGGCGATCAATTGTCAACCGGGTTTGGCATTATCACTTTGGGCGGGGTTTGGTTGGCACTCCCAATGATTTCGGCCACATGGGTGATCGCCCCACCCATCCCGAACTTTTAAGTTGGCTGGCGTTTGAATTTCGCGAGCGTGGTGGTTCGTTAAAGTGGCTGCACCGTACCATCATGACGAGCTCGGTTTACCGGCAACGATCGTCGATCCATCCCGAGTATGTCCTCCGGGATGCGGACAACCGCTGGCTTTGGAGAATGAACCGTGTGCGGCTCGACGCGGAGTCATACCGAGATGCGCTGCTCCAGTTGGCCGGAAATATGGATTTACAAATGGGCGGCCCATCGGCACGGCATTTCAACATGAGCAAGGGCGTGCACGTCACCCCCAACCTTGATTATGTCGGGTTTAATCCCGATTCACCGGCGAATTTCCGGAGGAGCGTTTACCGCTTTGTCTTTCGCACCGTGCCCGATCCGCTGATGCAGTTGATGGACTGCCCGGATGCCTCGCAACATGCGCCCAAGCGGGAGTCGTCCGTCACCGCATTGCAGGCCCTGGCGATGTTGAACAACCGTTTTTTGATTCGTCAAAGCGAGCGCTTGGCCAAGCGGCTTCAACATGAAAAGCCGTTGCTTACCGGGCAGGTGGGACGATTGTTTGAGTTGCTGTACCATCGTCAACCGGGGCCGGGGGAAGGCCGCCTGGTCTCGCGACTGGCGCGCGAGCACGGCTTGGCCAACGCCTGTCGGGTGATGCTTAACAGCAATGAATTTATCTTTATGAATTGAAGTGAATCACGCGATTTCCAGAAGGCTTTTTTTGCAGTCAACAGGTGCAGGGCTTGGTGGATTGGCGCTTGGCCAAATACTGTGTGCCGATTCAGCATCGGGCTCAATCATCAACCACGTTCCGAAGGCCAAGAGGGTAATTCAATTGTTCATGAATGGAGGTGTCAGCCATATGGACACCTTCGACCACAAGCCGGTCTTGGCTGAGTTGAACGGCAAGAAATTCGATCCGGGCGATGGACGTTTGGTGGAGTCGGTGACCAACTCGCCTGGTTTCAAGGTCTTAAAAAGTCCGTTTAAATTTCGGCAGCACGGCGGTTGTGGTCGCTGGGTCAGCGAGGTGCTGCCGCACATGGCTTCGGTGGTGGATGACTTGGCATTCCTGATGTCGATGAACTCGCCGACGAATGTTCATGGGCTGGCCAGTTACATGCAGACAACCGGCTTCACGTTACCGGGATTCCCCTGCCTGGGAGCCTGGATCAGTTACGCACTGGGCCGGATCAACCAGAACCTTCCGGAGTTCATTGTGATGCCTGATCCGAAAGGGCTTCCGTACAATAATCTCGGGAATTTCACCTCCGGCTTTTTACCATCAAGACACCAGGGCACGGTAATAAACGCATCCGATTCCAGTCCGGTGCGTTATCTTTTTCCACCGGCGGAAGCGGTCCACATCAATGCCGCCAGCGAGCAGGCCAGTCGTGATGTCCTGAATGTTTTAAACGAAAATCACGCGAGTCTCACTCCGGGAGATTCACGGCTTGAAGCCAGAATACAGAGTCTAGAAATGGTGGCCCGGATGCAGCTCAGTGTGCCGGAACTGTTTGACATCGAGGGCGAAAGCCAGGCCGTGAGGCGACTCTATGGCATGGACGAGAAAAACACCGGGGATTTTGCCAAGCGCTGCATCCTTGGCCGGCGGATGCTGGAGAGAGGAGTGCGGTTTGTCCAGATCTGGAGCGGAGCGGGTGGTCCCGCTAAAAACTGGGACAACCATGCAAACATTGACACCGAGCTGCCTTACATGACCCGGCAGGTGGACAAGCCGATTGCAGGACTGATCAAGGACTTGAAGTCGCGGGGCATGCTTGAGGACACCCTTGTGATCTGGACCACCGAGTTTGGTCGCATGCCCTTTAGCCAAGGGCAGGCGGGCCGGGATCACAACGGCGGAACGTTCGTCACCTGGTTTGCCGGTGGTGGGGTGCAAGGGGGGACGGCTTACGGCCAGAGTGACCAGTGGGGTTGGAAAAGCGAAACCGGCACAACCTCCCACGACATGCACGCCATCATTTTGCACCTGCTGGGCATTGACCATGAGCAGTTGACCGTTCGTCACAACGGAGTAGATCGCCGCCTCACCGACGTCCATGGCCAAGTGATTCGTGATATATTGGTGTGACACAGGTGTAGGTGAATGGCCAATGCCAACGCATTTCTCCGCTTGGCCAAACTTGGCTCGATGTGGATTGGGAACTGGGGTAGATTGAGGTCGTGAACTTGATAAACCGGTTGCGCTTGGCCAAGCGGAGGTGGTTTGGGACCAGTAAAATGAAAAGATTGACTCGCTTACTTGCTGCTTGGCTTCTCGCTGGATTCTTGACCTATCCCGCAGTAGCCGGGCCAGGGGATGAGGAAGGGTCAACCCTGCAGATTGCCGGGATTGCCATCAAGGATGGTGTGGTGGAACTTTCGGTGGGTTTTGCTGAATTGTTCGATTGGGAGAGTATAAAATTTGTTTCTGCAAAAACGTTTCCCAATGATCCCCCCTGGTTTCCGCCGACTCGGCATGAACTCACCTTCGGACATCGCGAGGTGGGCATCATGGAATGGTTCCAGTTCGACTACATTGAGATAGGAAACTACGAGGTGACTGAAGATTTCACCGTTGAGGCGAAACTCTTTGGGCGTAAAAAAATTGTTGGTATATTTAATCCCGAAACTAATCTCTTGAACTTTAATGGTTTAGACTACAAGCCGATGGTGAAGACGCCAACCTTTACAGTGAAATCCTCCACTGATTTTAAAAGTTGGAAGAAGGGCAGCAGGCTGGAGGAGGTTGACAAGGAGTACCAATGGGGTCAATCGATGGCGGTTCGGTTCAAGTTAAAATCCACGGAACAGAAGTTTTTTATCATTCAGGTTGATGAGGATTAGAGTTCAACAGTTGAAATTTTTTGCGCTCAGCTTTTTCTGTGCATCGTTTCTGATGGGAGGATGCAGCGGAGACGCAGCTGGAAACATCCACACGGCTGCGATTGCGGGGGATCTGGCCAAGGTCAAGCGGTTGGTGGCCGGCGGCGTGGACATCAACAAGCGCGGAAAGAAGAAAGTGACACCGCTGCACCTGGCGGCGTCCCAGGGTAACAAACGTCACATCGCCCTGGCCAAGTGGCTGCTGGCTAACGGCGCAGACATGAGTGCCCGGGATTATGAGGGAAAAACCCCGCTGGAGGTTGCGAATGCGCGCGGCAACACCGAAATCGCCGATGTTATTAGGGGCGGGCGCACCGGCGGCGGCGGGCGGCAATTGATCGACGGGGGCGTGGGGGTCTCCGAGGTGCTCGATTTTTAGCCGATTTTCCTAAAAAACAGGCTTTTTTAGGCGAAGTTCTCGGTTGCAATTGGATTCGTGGCCGTTATCTTTCCCGGCCCTTTTGGTTTGAGACAATTCGGAACCATAGCCCGCAACGCATTCATGGAGGTGGCACAGCAGCCGGTTTATTTGTTGCTGATGACATGTACTTCCTTTTTTTGCGTATTTCTTTCCATGGTTCCCTACTTCGGTTTCGGCAACGACATCCAGATGGTTAAGACCAGCACATTGGCAATCATGCTGGTTACCGGTTTGTTCGGTGCTGTTTTGTGCGCCTCCTCGTCGGTGGCACGGGAGATTCGCACCGGCACGGCGCTGGCGGTGTTGTCCAAGCCGGTGGGCCGGGCGCGGTTCATTCTCGGCAAGTACGTGGGGCTGTCCGGGGCGCTGACGCTGCTGTTATTAGCAAACCTGGTTGCCTGCCTGCTGGCCAGCCGGATGGCCTACGATGCGTACGGCTCGGCCGACACGTTTTCGTTTGGCGTGTATTGTCTAGGCGGCTTGTTGGCGGCGTTTGTGGCGGGTGGATTTTTGAATTATTTTCTTCAGGTTCGTTTCGTGATTACGACCGTGATCGCGGTGGTAATCCTGACGACGGCAATGTTTGCAATCATCCTAGTCACCGAGGCGGAGACGACTGGCGCCGGGGCGGACCCGCGCGTGGTTGATTGGCGGCTGATCTCGGCGTCGGTGCTGATTTTGTTTGCGGTCCTGATCCTGACGGCGCTGGCGCTGGCCTGCTCCACACGGCTCGAATTATTGCCAACGCTGGCGATCTGTTC
>CAJWEP010000126.1 GCA_913030945.1 uncultured Verrucomicrobiota bacterium | reverse complement strand
GGGTGGAGCAGGGGATTCGTCGCACGGTTGGGTTGGCCGGGGATCCAGTCGGTGATATCGACCCGGACCGGATGCCTGCCGGTCATGATGCTGGCGCGCGTCGGGCTGCAGACGGAACCGGCCGCATAGCCATGCGTGAAGCGCATGCCGCTCCTAGCCAAGTGGTCGATGTTTGGTGTCTCGTGAAACGTGCTGCCATTGGCCCCAATGTCCGCCCAGCCCATGTCGTCCACAAGGAAGAACAGGAAGTTGGGTCGCTGCTGCTGCGCATGCAAAGCAAACGGAATTATGCAGAAGACAATTATTTTTCGGGTTATTGATTTCATGGCTTATTTTTGCTGAATCCATTTCTTTACGTCCGGCCGATGCACTCCTTCATCAAAAAAACGTGCGCCACTCCCGATACGATTATAATCACCAATTTCGGTGCGGGCTTTTTCTGCAATAGCGAGCAACTGTTTGACCACTTTTGGGTTGGCCTGGGCCACGTTGGTGGTTTCTGAGACATCACCCTCCAGGTCGTAGAGAAGCGGTTCACCAAAAGCCGCATCATCTTTTGGGTGGATGTGCTTATTCTGTGCAAAAGGCGCCAGCCACGGACGTTTTGCCGGCCGGGGAAGATGCAGTTTCCATTTACCCTGACGCACAGCCTGTAACGTGGTTCGCAGGTAATAGTAGTACACCTTCTCCATTCTGGCTTCATCAAACCGACCCGCCAGTAAACGACTAATATCCTCGCCATCCAGATCGCGATCCTTTGGGGTCTTTGCTCCAGCCAAGGTGGTGAAGGTGGGCAAAATGTCCAGTGTACTGGCCATGGTCTTGCAGGTGGTGTTTGGGCGAATGCGGCCGGGGGCCCAAAATACGGCCGGCACCCGCTGGCCTCCTTCCCAGGTCGAAACCTTGCCACTGCGAAGGATGCCGGCCGAGCCACCGTGATCGCCTTCAAGCGTGCCATCGATCTTGCCTTGGTTTTTAATTAGCCACGGCCCGTTGTCGCTGGTGAACAAAACGTAGGTGTTTTTCTCCAGTCCCAGTTCCCCCAACGCATCAAGAATTTGGCCCGTGCTGTGATCGATCTCCTCAATCACGTCACCATACAAACCACGGGGCGATTTGCCCTTGAACTTATTGGAGGCACCGAGGCGCGTGTGAGGCATGGTGTGGGGCAGGTAGACAAAAAAGGGCTTGGACTGGTTCGCCTTGATAAACCCGATCACCTCGTCGGTGTAACGCTGGGTCAGGAGATTCATATCAGCCTTTTCTTCAATCCGTTTTCCGTTCCGGTACAAATCCACAAACCCGTCATTGCTCGTGGGCGTGCCGAAGAAGTAATCAAAGCCCTGATGATTGGGCATCAGTTTCGGGTTGAATTTAAGCTGACTATGCCGTGCCAAGTCCCATTTGCCAAAGCAGGCGGTGGCATATCCTTTGGTCTTCAGTACCTCGGCAATGGTAATCTCCTTGTCGTGCAATTCGGGATGGACATTCTTGATATTGCCAACCTCAGCCACACGCAGTGGTTGGCAACCCGTCATCAAGGCCGCTCGTGAAGGGCCGCAAATGGGTTGCGCATAAAAACTGGTAAACCGCATGCCTTCCTTTGCCATCCGGTCAATCCGTGGCGTGCGAATATCCTTCGAACCAAAGCAACCCGCATCGCCATAGCCCATGTCATCAGCAAAAATAATGACAAAATTCGGAGGAGGAGGCGGCTTGGCCAGAGTTGTAAACACCCCGGCCACGAACATCAACCAAAGAAGCAATGAACGCATACCCAAATAACCTCTAAAGTTCAGGCACTTTCCACTGGGGGATGCCGCCGTTTTTCATCTGCTCGGCGTACCACACGTGGAAGGGGCGGGTGGGGGACATCGGCACGTCCTCGTTCACCATCAGCGGGCGGGCTTCCTTCCAGAATATGTTATAAGCAGCTCGCATTTTCTCGGCCACCTCGGGGTGCTGATCGATGATGTTCATCCGCTGGCCAGGGTCTTTCAACATGTCGAAGAGCGCATCCTTGGGAGAGACCCCCTGTTTCCGTTGCCGTTCGGAGACACTTATCGCAGTGCCGCCTCCGACAAAGCGATAGCGCTGGTTACGTACAGCGAAGTTCATCCACTGAAAATCGTTCGGCTCAGCACCGGTCTTCCAGCGGCCCTTGTGAGTAAAGAGATAGCGAGAATCGGGGAGTGTTTTCTTTTCACCAGTAAGTAGCGGCAGGAAGCTTCGGCCTTCCACCTGTCCCTCTGGCAGTTTCTTGATCCCTGCAATGGCCGCAAAGGTCGGCAGCACATCGATGTGCGCACTCACAGTATCAATACTACGCCCGGCCTTCCAGTGGCCGTCCCAGCGCACAAAGAAAGGGACACGGACGCCGCCTTCATCGGCACTGCCTTTGAGGCCCTTCATGCCGGCGTTGAAGAAGGGATGGCCCTTGGCCACCGGTTGACCCAGTCGGCCGGAGCCGCCGCCGGTCATGCCGTTGTCGCTCATGAAAATCACAATCGTATCCTTATAGAGATTCCACTCGGCCAATTTGTCCATCAGGCGTCCCATGTTTTCGTCGATGTTTTCGATCATGCCGTAAAAGCCCGCCTGTCTGTCGGCGAAGCCGAGGTCGGTGAAGCGCTTGGTATTCTTGGGCGGCGCGATGAACGGCCCGTGCGGTGCGTTGGTGGTGATGTAAGCGAAGAACGGCGTGTCGCCATCCTTCTTCGCATTGATCCAACCCAGCGCGGCGGTGAAAAACAAGTCCGTGCAGAAGCCCTTGGTTTTCACGAATGAACCGTTGTGGCGGATGGCCGGGTCAAAATACTTGTTACCCGGCGCATCGGCGCAGCTGCACTTATAGGCTTGGCCAATCCCGCCGGCGCCGTGGATGAACGCCTCGTCAAACCCGCGCTTGTGCGGCTGATACGGCTCCTCGTCGCCGAGGTGCCATTTGCCGAAAATGCCACTGGTGTAGCCGGCCTGCTTGAGCACCTGTGGCAGCGTGGTGGCCTTGAGCGTCATGCGTTCGCGCTCGAGGATGGTATGCGTCACGCCGTTTTTCATCGGGTGACGGCCGGTCATCAGCGCACTGCGGGTCGGCGCGCATGTCGGGCTGACCATGAACCGCGTGAATCGCGTGCTCGTGTCGTACAGTTTGTTGAGGTTGGGCGTCTTGATCCACGGATGTCCATGCCGTCCGACAGGCCCGTAGCCCTGGTCATCGGTGATGACGAGGATGATGTTGGGGGGCTTGGCCTGGGCTTCCGGTTGATCAAGGGATCCGCCAAGCGCGCAAAGAAACAGGGTGAGGAGTCGAAGTGCAGATTGCATGCCCGGTTGATAACCGAAGTGGCGAGCCTTGCCAACATGGGATTTGCTTAATCCTGATTTCTCTTGCAAGCGCTTGGCCAAGGCGTAGCGTTTGCTCATGTCTGATTCATCAAATGACTGTTGCCGTGCGGCAGAGCGATTTTGTTTACGGGCGTTTTTGGTGTCGTTTGGCTTCCTTTTATTCTGGTTCGTGTTGATGGTTGTCGCATGGGATTGGGTGCTTGGCATCCATGGTGCGATGCTAGGGATCGAGGAAGCTAAAATGGAACAATTTTCCTATGATGCGAAGATGCTGAATTACTTCCTAATGGGAGCGTTCAAGCTGGCTGCATTCCTGTTGTTCCTCATCCCGTGGCTGGTTCTGCGGTTTTCGAGGAATTAAGTTTTACTCTCTTCTGTATCAGTCGCCGGTCGCCCCGTTTTTTGACATGACTGCGTGTGCCGTAGCCGAACAACTATGTAGCATCGAACCCGTGAAGATTGTGGCGTGAGGCCGAGGAAACCGGTTTCGACGTGGCCGTGGCGGGCGGGGGAGATTCGCGCCAGCTGTGGCTAGTTCGCCCTTCGGCGGGTGAAGATGCGCGACAGCCAGTGGTTCAGCCGGCCGGCGGGCGAACGCTGGCAGATGAAGGCGTCCATTAACTCGCGGTTGCCGGAGCAGAACTTCTGCTTGTACTCGTGGCCGCCCTGCATGAAGTCGAACTCGGTGCAGCCCTCGCTCATTGCTCGCTCAATGTTGTACAGCATGAGCTGCCTGCCAGGGGCGTACTTTTGGTAGTCCGGCAGGTAGGCGATATGAAAAAAACCGTAGCTGCTTCCCTGCCGGATGGCGATCTCGAACGCGATGGCCATTTGGTTGACGCGCAGTGCTGTGATCTCCGCTTGGCCAAGCGCCATCAGCTTCGGCAGCAGTTCGTTAAAGAAATCGCCAGACCCGGCCTTGGTGAGGTGGCCCAACTGCTCACGGCCTTTCCAGCTCACTTTCTCGATCGAGCGCATCTCGACATCGAACTGCAGCAAGTCGTCCGGCGTGCGGTAGGTGACGTGTTCGACCGGGCCAAGCTGCTCGAGCAAGCGCAGTCGCCGGCGACAGTCTCGGTGCGTTTTGCTGCCGACGACGTCCGTGAGATAGGCATCGAATCCGGCTTGGGCAGCGAGATCGACAAAGTAGTTCGGCGTGCGGTGGTGGATGCCGGTCAGATTAGGGAATCGTTGCAGCGCAGGTTCGAGATGCCTGCGAACCAAGCGTTCGTTGAGCAGCGGAATCCAGATGAAGCGGTAATCGCCTAGCAGTTGCCCAAGCGCTTCGAAAACCGTTCCGAGCAGTGACTCGTCGGGCCGGATGACGAGCGGTTCGAGGCAGTCGGCGATGTCGGAAAGGCCCACCCAAAGTCCGCGCCCACCGATCGCCGGGTACTCGAAAAACGGCCAGGTGGCGACAAGACGGTTGTCAGCGTCGCGCACTATGAGCGTCACGGGGAACACCTGGCCACCACGGTGATTAAGCCAGGTGAATACCCACTCGGCGGAGAAAAACGGGTTCGGTGACTCGGCCTGGTTGAACAGTCCGCGCCACTCGTCCTCCAACGCCTCGAGGGGATTGAAACCGTGCAGGACCTGTGCGGTGAACGGCATGGGGTGGCCGCTTGGCCAAGCGCTTGGCTACTTCGCTTCGCTAAGGATGTGGCCAATCAGGCGATTTGCGTAGTTGCGCATTCGTGAATTGGCGTTGGGATCGGTGCGCGCCAGTTTGCTAATGGCTTCCCGGTGCGGGGTGTTGTGTTCGCCGATGACATCCAGCGCGTTGAGGGCGAGCATTGAGAGGGCAATGCCGTTTTTCGCCGGGTCGGCGTATTGCATCAGCACCTCAGCGGCTCGCTCGCCTTCGCCGTTGTTGCCGTAACGGCCAAGCGCCTCGGCGGCGATGATGCGGACGCTTGGCGACTCGTCATCGAGCGCGGCAGTCAGCACCGCGCGCCCCTTGCGGATGCCGTTCTTGCCTCGGATGAGGTAGCCCATCGCCGCCCAGTAGCGCACCGCGTTGTCGACGCTTTTAATGAGATCGGGCAGTTGTTCGGTGGTCTTTTTGCCTTTGCGCGAGGCGGCGTTGGCGGCTTTGTAAACGGCGTCAAAATCGTAGCGGTTGTCGTCGTGACCCATCTCGTACGGGGAACTTTTCCCGGCGCGGGAATGAATCTCGGCCTCGGGCAGGAAGCCGATGTCGCGCACCTCCTTGGCCCAGTTGCGGTGGGCCTTGCGCAGGCGCCTGATGGCATCCGTGTGTTCCTTCGATCTGGCGAGGTTGTTGACTTCATCCGGGTCGGCGTCGAGGTCATATAGCTCCTCCGCCGGTTTAGTCTGCCAAAAGATCGATTGTGCGGCGTTGAGTTTGTCGGCGTGGTACAGGTCGTGCCAGACGCGTGTGGTCGGCGTTTGGAACATGTAGTCGAGGTGTTGCCCGTACGGTTTGTGCGGCATGTAGTTGCGGATGTAAACGAACCGCCCGTCGAACACCGTGCGCACCATGTCGTATCGCTCATCCATCCGGCCCCGAAAACCAAAGCTAAACGGTTGCGCGGGTGCCGTGTGGCTCCCCATGAATGCGTGGCCCTGCATGTGGGCGGGTGCCTTTGCCCCGGCGATGCTGAGCAGCGTGGGGGCGAGGTCGATGAAGCCGACAAGCCGGTCCGTGCTGCCGCCCGCTGCGTACTCCGGCGGCGCGAGGTGTTTGAATTTCTCCGGCACGTGAACGATGAGCGGCACGTTGAGTCCGGAGAAATACGGCCAGCGTTTGCTGCGCGGCATGCCGGAGCCGTGGTCGCCGTAGTAGAAAACGATCGTGTCGTCGGTCAGCCCCGCTTCCTCGAGCTGCTTGAGGTTTTTGCCGACAAGCTTGTCCATCATCGTGATGCGATCGTGATACTGCGCCCAGTCCTTGCGCACCTCCGGCGTGTCAGGATGGTAGGCCGGGATTCGCACCTTGGCCGGGTCGTGGATGCGGTCGGCAGGGTTGATTTTGTTCCGAATCTGGCTCTCGTGACTAATTGTGTGGTTGAATATGGCAAAGAACGGCTTGCCGTCGGGTCGGTTTTTCCAATGCGCCTTTCGACCGCCCTCATCCCAGATATGGCCAACTTTTTCGAGATTGTAATCCTCCTTGGAATTGTTCGTGCAGTAGTAGCCGAGTTGGCGGAGGTAAACCGGGTACATTTTGAAGTCGCTAGGCAGGCGGGTCATGCTGCGCATGTGCTCCGCGCCGGTGGCCGGTGGGTAGATGCCGGAGATGATTGTCGTTCGTGCCGGGGCGCAGACGGGGGCATTCGAGCTGGCCCGGGTGTAGCGGAGGCTGCGCTTGGCCAAGCGATCTAGGTGCGGCGTGACCGCGTACGAGTCGCCGTAACAGCCAAGATGCGGCCCGTTGTCCTCGCTCGTGATCCATAGAATGTTCGGCAGCGCCTGCTCCGCCCGCGCCTGGCCAAGGCCAAGCGCGGCCACGGCACTGCCCAACAGGAATAATCGACTGATTCTGCTCATGATTGACATCGGCGGCATTGAACCACCACCGCCATCCGTAGGCAACGGTTGAATACTTTTGACCGTTGCGTCACGCGCGTTTGATCCCGGTTTTTGTCCAACTTATTGAACATTTCGGTGTTGAATCGGTCTTGAACACTGGAGCTTGGCCTGGATGGCCCGGGCTCTTTTAATTCTTCCCTAATAAAAACCGATCGGACGCGTCATGGGTTTGAGAGCTTTGTTGAATGTCTCGAAAGGACAGCAGGACAAGCTGACTCCCATGCAGACGCGTGTGAAAGGTGCTCCCCGGTCCATGAACGACCCGCAGCCCGAGACCGCCCCTAAGAAGGAGGCGATCGAGGAGGTGCTTCGCCAATGCGAATCGCCCCTGCTGGCGTACGCCATCAAGATGGTGAGGGACGGGGAACAGGCGCAGGAGATCGTGCAGGAGGCGTTCGTGCGCCTGCATGGCTCCTATGCCGAGGTGGGCGCGCCCCGGCCGTGGTTGTACCGCACGGTATTCAACCTGGCCATGACGCACCACCGCGAGCGGCAGAAGGTGGTGCCGGTCGGTTTTTCGCCGGAGGAAACTCCCGGCGCGGAACCCCCGACATCGCCCGCACCGGACGAAAGGCTGGTGCGGATGGAAGCCGTGGCGCAGGCACGCGCATGTGTCGAGCAACTGGATGACCGGAGTCAGCAACTGGTAAGGCTGAGATTCGAGGACGGGCTCTCATACAAACAAATGAGTGAGCGCACCGGCCTGACAGTGACCAACGTGGGATACATTCTCCACACGTCGCTGAAGAAACTCGCCACTGCGCTGAAACAATCCGGATACATCCATGAGTGACTCGACCGAAAACGATTCAAAACCGTCCCGTGAGCAATTGGAGGCACGCATCGTCGCGATGTTGCTGGGCGAGGCCAGCCCGTTCGAGGAGGAGCAACTTCACGAGCAACTGAAAACCGACGACGCCTTGGCCAGGTTCTGCGCCGAGATCGAACAGACGTTGCCGCTACTCAACGAGGCACTCGACGTTGGCCAGGCTCCAAAAGCCAAGTCGCCGAAACCGCGTCTGGCCCGCAAGCGGCGCAGCAAACTGAAGCAGCTTTTTCGGAGCGAGTCTGGCTTGGCCAAGCGCGATATTGTGCGGTTCGATTTTCGCAAGGCCTTGGCCATCGCCGCCGCCGTGTGCGCGGTGCTTTTTGTCACCGCCGGTTTGCTCCTGCCGAGCTTGGCCAAGTCCAAGGAGGGGTTGGTTGTGGCGGCAAACAGTAAACCGGTTGAACAGTTTGGGGAACGCGTTGAGACAGAGGAGGAGTTGCGGGCGGACGTTGCGGGCGTTGAAAACTATGCCCGTGTCAAGGGAGTGCAGGTCGCCAACGAGACGAGAGCAACCGATCAGACGGTGCCGTCGTCCGAAAGTGCTCCATCCCCCTTCGGGGATGATTTCAGTGGCAAGGCGGATTTTTTGGAGAGCGGTATCGTGGAGGATCGCGAGGGTATGGTGCTGTACGATGAGTCGGTTGAGGAGGCCACGCCGGTGCCTGCCGGGGGGGATCGCCCGACTGCCGCAACTGGGGTGACACCCGCGCGGGGTAAGCCCGTTGGCGGCCGCAGTGAGGGCCGCGCCCGCAATCGCCCCCAGATCACGCCGAAGAGGGAGCTTGCGGATCTGGCGCTGCCGGAGTTGCAGTCGGAGGATCGCGCCGAGTCGCCGGACGAATTTGCCAACTACGGGATGTATGCCGGCTTCCGGCAGAATTCGAAGGAAGGGGGAAGTAACCGATCCTTAAATGAACACAAATCGAACATCACAGCAGAAACCGTGGATTCGGTTGCATCACTCCAAAAAAACCTGGCGCAGCAACCCGCGCAGCTGGCGGGTGAGCCGGCCAGCGGCCCGGCCGAATTCAACCTTGGCATACCGTCCCTTGACACCGCGACAATGAGTGGCACGGGCCGTTTGAGCATCGACTCGCTCAACTCGGTTTCCGAGGCCAAGCGATCGAGGGCGGATGAGTTGTTCAAGAAAGCACCCTTGCCGGGACCAGTGGCTCCGCCAACCCCATTGGCGGGTGACGCGGGGGTTGCCGACAACGGCCGTAGGGACAACTTGTGGTATAAGTCTGAGTACGGGGCAGGGTTGAACCCCGGCGCCAACGCTGCATCGGGGAGGCAGGGCCTGACCTGGGATATTCCACAGCGAGGCGAGGAGGCCACGCGCCAATGGGGGGCATCCCGCACGGATGTCGCCGGAGAGAGCAGGAATCAACTGGCGTTGCCGGGAGGCAAGGGCGGCATGGGCATGGGAGGGGGTGGTTTTGTCGTCGATGCGTACGCGGACGGCCTCGCTGTGGGGCAGCCGGTGACCAATGGCGGAGTTGCGGCGGAACCGGTTTCCGGTGGAGTCGCTGGCGCTCCCTTTTCGGGACTTGATGCCGATGGCGACAGGGGAGCGGAGGAGGATGGCAAACTCTACGGCTTTGGGGGAGGCCAGGCGGCTCAGGATTCGGCCAAGACACTGGGTGCGAAGGCCACTCGAAGATACTCCGGCCGTTCCGCCCTGGAGTCAGATGAGGGCGAGTCGGTGGTGCTTGGCCAAGCGCTCAACATAGCCGCCGGCGACGTGGTGGAGAGCGAGTCGCTCAATGGACAGATTGTGCGCGGATTTGCTGACAACAAATCAGTGCAGCTTGGAAATGATCTGGATCGAGATCGGTCTGGTACCAGACTTCATTACTTTCAGAGCGAATTAAGCCGGGCAGAGGCCGGGGCACTGGCGCGGGGGGCGGTTGCGCTGGGTGTGGTCTCGGACGATGAAGTTGCGAAGGAGAGCGGCCAGGCGGAGGTGACGACGTTGGGTGACGTCCCGGCGCTCGGACGGGTGTTCAAAAAAGGGGCCGAACTGGAGAAGGCAGCCCGTGACCTGTCAGCGGTGCAACTGGAACGAAGCGACGATACAAAGGCACTCAGTGAACGGGGCCGCTCTTTAGGCGAGTCCGCCCTCCAAAGCTCGTCACGGGTAAAGGAGGACAAAGGCGTGCTGGCCGAGCTGCCGGT
>CAJWEP010000125.1 GCA_913030945.1 uncultured Verrucomicrobiota bacterium | reverse complement strand
GAAACGACGAACGATGCCTGCCGGCGTCATGCAGCTTTTTTGCCCTGAAAACGCTCCAGTATCTCGTTTCATTTCGGTTGTTTGGTTTTGGTTTAAAGAAAAAGGGCCGGGGATTCAGCCCGGCCCTTATTATCAAGAATCTTGCTTCAAAGCGACTATTTCGCAAATGGATTGAAATGTTTATCAACCAAACGAGGATCTTTCTGAATCTTTAGAAGTTCGTCCGCTTTGATGCTTTGGGCGTGGCCATCGAAAAAGGCGGCATTAATTCTGCCCTTGTGCATGACATGGAGCATGCCGCCCAAAGCGCTCACACCACTACCGCCACCATAGGCGGTTCCGCCTGGGTGAAAGCTCGCATTGCGCATCGAGTGAGGATCCTCGTTTAGCAGCAGGAACTTGTCTACCGGGTTCTTAACCACCGTGTATTTAATCCCGGGATTCACGCCACCTGTCTGGCCGTTCATGTAACTGGTCATGCTCATGTTCACCCGCAACGCCAAACCGATGTCCCCGGTGCTCGGACAACGGTAGACCCCATAAACTTTCCGATTCCGGGTGTCAGGCCTCCCTCTGGTGCGGATGATGTCCTGATTGGTCACATGGGTGAAAATTGATCCCGCCTCGGCATGGAAGGCAACATTGGCGTCATACCTGGTCCAATCCTTGTTTCTTTGCAAAACCGCGTCACCCGGGCCGCCCCAGACCCAGTCCTCCTCCCAGTTTCGGTCAGTCGAACCGGCGAAGGGTAGATGCCCATCATAATCATCCTTATACATGTAGATACCAAGGGCAACCTGCCGCATGTTGTTGAGGCACTTGATCGCACGTCCACTTTCCTTGGCGCTGGCCAGGGCTGGCAGCAGCAAGGCGGCCAAAATCGCGATAATGGCGATCACCACAAGCAGTTCGATCAGCGTGAATCCCTGTCTTTTTTGAGCATGGAAAAGCAGTTTCATTTTATTGCGCAGGAAAAAATAACCTTGTTTCCTTCAAAATGCCAACGATTTTTTCAGCCTAATAAAACTGAATTTTGATGGTTTTTGGGTGCTGACGAGATCCCTGAATCATTTCGGTTTAGTCCTCCATGTACCAGAATGGGTGAGTCACTTGTTTTTTTCCGTCAATCGCCCAAAGCGCCTGAAAGGAGACCCGCTCGACGTGGCCATCCAAGAGCGTGTTGTTGGATCCATTGCTGTGAACCGTCGGGCGGCCGTAGTTGAACGGTGTTTCAGGATACTGGGGCATCGTGTCCACTTTTCCGTCCTGGTTGAAGTCAACTGTGAACCGGTAGGCCTGATCCACCGGCGAATAAACATAGTGCGTCACCGTGTCCATGAACATCATCGCATCAGACGGATTCCGTATGCGTGAGGCCTTCAGTGGCGGCGTCCGGTTGCCGTAGTAGAATGGGCCACTAAGCGGGTCGCCATAGGCGCCAAAGTTCGCACCGATCCAGCAGTTCCAGGCGCTTGAGGATTTCTTGGAACGCGAAAACGGGACCAATCCCACGCTCCCGCCGGGGCACTTGCGGAGTTCATAGTTGTAAACCTCCCTTTGGGTGAAGAATTTCCCGTCATCGGTCTGCTTTGCGATGTAGGGAGCCAGCTTGGCATGCCAGAATGCCTTCGTGTAATCGGTGGATAAATCGCCAAAAAGCGGCAGTAAATTGTCGTAATCATCCAGATACATCGCTGTTGCCATGCTCCAGTTGCGCATGTTGGACAGGCAACGGGCCGTCTGACCCTTTGCCTTGGCCCGGCTCAGGGCTGGCAGCAACAGAGCGGCAAGGATCGCGATGATGGCGATCACGACCAGCAGCTCGATCAAGGTAAAGCCACGGGTTTTGAATGTGAACAAATGCCGTTTCATGCTGCCTGCATCCGGCAGGCTAAATCTGCCTTGGTTGAAATACAACCGCATCCTCGGCTCGGGCCTCGCCCGGAGTATCAGCCGTTCCCGGCACAAACCGGACAGCCCGGATTCCGCCTGATTTTGACTTTCTGAAAACTCATGTTTCGCAAATCCATCGTCAGCAACCTGCCAAACAGCGGCTCCCCAAAGCCGGCGATGATCTTGATCGCCTCCATCGCGCCGAGACAGCCGACCGTACCCGACACCGCGCCAATCACAGGGAAACGCCGCTGCCAGTCGCCCGGCGCCTCCGGGTACAGGCACCGCAGACAGCCGGTCTTGCCCGGCGCAAAACTCGTGATGTGCGCCTCGGTTTCGTACATCGCGCACTCGACCATCGGCTTGGCCAAGCGCACACAAGCCTCGTTCATTGCGAACCGTTCCTCGAACAACGGAGCGCAGTCGACCGCCACATCCGCACGCCCAACGAGGTCTGCCACGTTGTCGTCGCTGACATTCTCCGGCACGGCAACGATCTCAAGCCGCGGGTTCAGCGCCTTGAGCGACTCAACCGCGGTTTCGATTCGCGCTTGGCCAAGCCGGTCATGCCGCATGAGCAACTGTCGGTTCAAGTCGCTTGGCTTAAGATTGCCGCTGTGGGCGAGAATCAGCCGGCCAATGCCTGCCGCCGCCAGTTCGTAGGCGACCAACCCGCCCAAACCGCCAATGCGACTGATGAGCACGCTGGCAGCCTTCAGTTTGCGCTGTCCCTCCTCGCCGAAGCCCTTGACCGTCGTTTGCCAGGAGTAAACTTCACGCTCGGCATCGGTCAGTTCGGGGAGATCGCTTGGCTCATTCATCGCGCTGCACTTTGCCATTGGCCAGGCGGAAATGGCAACCGGCCAGGCGCTTGGCTTCGCTTGGGCTGTGGGTGATGTGCAGGATCGTCACGCCGGTTTCACGATGCACGCGCTCGAGCAACCGGCACATCTCGTCATGCAACTCCTCGTCGAGCGCGGCCAGCGGCTCGTCCAGGCACAGCACCAACGGCCGATGCGCCAGCGCGCGGCCAAGCGCGACGCGCTGCGCCTCGCCGCCGCTCAACTTGTCCGGTGTGCGGTCGAGCAGATCGGTGATGCCAAGCAGTTCCGCCAGTTCATCAACACGCCGGGTGATCTCCGTCTGGCCAAGCGCACGGAGTACGAGCGCGAAGGCCAGTTGCTCACGAACAATCAGTGTCGGGAACAAGGCCCGATCCTGTGGCACGTAGCCGACCCCGCGCTCGGCCGGCGGCAGTTCGGTGACATTGCGATCGCCGAGGATAATTCGGCCGCTTTCAATTTTGCGCAGGCCGCAAATTGCCTCGAGCAATGTCGTCTTGCCGCAGCCGCTGCGACCCATCAGCACCCCGTACTCGCCGGCGGCCAGATCGAGGCTGAGGTCGCTCAACTCAAAACTGCCCTGCCGCAGCGCGATGTTCTCGAGGACGATCATGCAAAAATCCGTTTCATCCCCAGCGTCCGGGCAATGATGAACACCACGACGGCGGCGGCGATCATGATGAGTGACACCGCCAGCATCCCCTCGGTGCGCCCGGCCTGCAACTCGAGGAAGGCGCTTGTCGGCAGCACTTCGGTTTTCTGCCGCGTGGCCCCGGCGAAGACGAGAATCGGACCGAACTCGCCAAGCGCCCGCGCCCACGCCAGCGTGCCGGCTGCCAGCAGGCCGCCCCTGGCCTGCGGCATGATCACCCGCCAAAACGCCTGCCGCCGGTTGCAACCCAGCGTGAGCGCGACCTGCTCGAAGCGTTGCGGGATCTGGTCGAACGTCACACGCATCGTCCGCACGGCGAAAGCGCACGCCACCATGAACTGCGCCAGCACCACCGCCGGCCATTTGTACACCACCGCGTCGCTGAGCCACTCTGGCATGTAGCGAAACAGGATCAACAGGCTCAGGCCCACCACCAGCGGCGGCAGCACGATCGGGATGTCAAGCAGCGTGTCGATGACCGGTTTGCCGCGAAACTCGAACCGGCTCATCATGTACCCGATCGGCACCGAGACCCACAGCGACAACAGCGTGGTGAGGGTGCAGCTGACGAGGCTCAGCTTGATGGAAAAACGGATGTCGCGGCTCCGCAGCGCCTGCACGAGCGGATTGGGTTTGGAAAGCACCAGCGTCGTGGCCGCCGGCGTGCCGTCTGCCACCGCGAAGGAAAGCTGGTTCGTCGTCGTGTCGCTGATTTCGCGGACGCCGTCCCAGCCCGGCGCATCCGTTCCACTCACCCGGATGAACTCACCCCACAACAGCCCGTGCATCACATCGGTGGTCACCGTGGCAACGTGATTCGTGACGGCGATGCCCAGCACGCGCGCCTTCGGCCGCAGCGAAGCCGTGACCGGCTTGTTCTGCCCCGGCTGGTCCGGCAGCAGGGTGACCGTGCTGCCGTCTGTCTGGAACAGGCCGTCGCCGGTGACGGACTGATCGTCCAACTTCAGGCCGGCTTCGTTCTCGCCTCTTTGAAAAAAATAACTCCGGCCGGGCTCAACCGCCACGGTGGCTTCGCCGCCGGTGTACCGGCCCTGTTTCACCATTTCCGGGCCAAGCACCGGCCGGTCGCCGTAGTCGAGGAACATCAGGTCGGCCAGGACCATCGCGGCGATGATGAGCAGGTAGCTCCCGCCGAGCACGCCGAGGCCAACGAGGAACGGCTTGTCGGAGGCGACGCGAAAACCGGATGGCGGCGGGCCGCTCATTGCCCGTTGGCCTCCCAACTGAAGCCGAGCTGCTCGAACCGCCGGCGTGATGTCCGCGAAGTGAGCCGCTCCATCAGCCGCTTGGCCAAGCGCGGATACCGCGTGGTTTTGCGGGCGGCAATGTTCTGCACCGCCATGGCTCGCGCAGGCTGGAGCGGCACGGTATCGAACCGGTCCTTCAGGTGCTGGATGTTCGCCTCATACACGAGCACCAAGTCGAGCTTGCCGCCGGCTTCCATGGTCTGGATGAGCGTATGCGCCGTATCGGCCATCATCACAATGTTCTTTTTTATGGCGTCAAACTGCCCGGTCTCACGGCACAACTCGTGGCTGAGCGCGCCGAGCGCGCTCGCCCTCGGATCGGTCGTGCCGATGCGCAGCCCGCGCTTGGCCAAACCGGCGAGCGAGCGGATGCCACGCGGGTTGCCCTTGGCCACAAGCATCACGATGCGCGTGCTCGATACCTTGAGGTCGGGGCCGAACGGGTGGTTCATCTTTGCCTGCGCCATGTCGAGGTACGACGCGTCGCACGTCATAAAAATGTCCGGCAGCACCTGCATCTTGCCGGCCTGCATCTTGCCGACCAGCGTGCCGCAGCCGGCGTACACGATATCGATCTCCGCCCCCTCACGCTGCTGAAACTCGCGGATGGTCTGTTCCACCGCCTCGCGGTTCACGCCACCGCAGTCGATGCGCAGCCGAGGCGCGTCGGCCCACTCGTCGCCAGGGATCGGCACGTAGTGGTGCCGGGCAAACACCGCCCCACCCCGTGTCGGCGCGGCGAGGTAGCGGGCAAACTTCAGCGCCAGCGCCGGCCGGCCTGTCGTGGCCGTGACCGCCACAGAAATGTCCGCCTTGCTCGCCGCCAACTCCGGCAGCTCGACCACCCGCAGCCCGAACTGCCGCGCGATCGAGTCCCACACGAACGCCGCCTGCGTCCCGGCATTTTCCTTCACCGCCAGAGCAGCCTCGGTCACGGTCGGGAACGAGGCTGCCTTGGCCGCGTCCACCGCCGCCCAGTGGCCAGATCGCTCAAGCATTTTCTTCGTCTTCTTGCCAACACCGGCAAGCGGATCGCAGATCACGAATGAAAGTTTTTGCGCCAGCACATCGTCGCAGTTGGCCAGGGCCTGGCCGCTGCCCGGCTTGACGCCCAGCACCACCTTCCACGTGGCAACCTTGAGCGACTCGGCGGTGAGTCCGTCCACGCGCGCGCGCTCGGCATAAACGTAGTCCGCCGCAATATAGGCATCCGCCCGCGGCACCCCGCCCTCCTTGTCGATCTTGAGCTTGTTCGCCAGCACGCCGCTGCTAGCGTACTCAAGGGACACCTTCGCGCCGGTCTCCAGCTCGAATTTACCGGCCGCCTCCTCGACCGCCTTCTTGACGCCGGCCGCGCAGTAGACAACCAACGTCTGCCCGCCACCCTGGCCATCATCGGCATCTCGATTCAGGAAATACACCAGCGCACCCACCAGCACTGCCGTCAACACCAGCCACACCATGCCGCCCTGCCCGCTGCGGCCATATTTGTAATCGGGTTCGCCCATCGTACCTTCTTCGCGGCGGCAAACCATGCCGCCAGCCACAACTCGAAACAAGTTTGCAAAAAGACTTGTCCGGCCGCCGCGCCCGGCAATCATTCCCGCCGCATGCCAAGCCAAGCGAAATTGCCCGTTTTGCAGATCGACGCATTTGCCGACGAGCCGTTCACCGGCAACCCAGCCGCCGTCTGCCTGCCCGACACCGAACCGCCGGCCGACTGGATGCACCGGGTCGCCACCGAGATGAATCTCTCCGAGACAGCATTCGCCTGGCCAAGCGGTGACGGCTACGGGCTGCGGTGGTTTACACCGGTTGATGAGGTGGATCTTTGCGGCCACGCCACCCTGGCCACGGCTCATGCGCTCTGGGAAACCAGACGCCTGGGCAACGACAAGCCGGCCATCTTTCAAACCCGCAGCGGCACACTGACTGCCCGGCAAAACGACCAACTCATCGAGATGGATTTTCCGGCCGAACCGGCTGCCGAATTTACTCCGCCTAAGGACCTAGCCGAGTCGCTTGGCTCGGAGATTCTTTGGTGCGGCCAAAACCGGATGGACATCCTTGTACAAATCGCCAATGAGCAAGCGATTCGCAACTTGGCTCCCGACCTTGCCTGCTTGGCCAGGCTTGGAACGCGCGGCGTAATCGTCACTGCAATTTCAGAAAACGGCTCAGCTGATTTTGTCTCCAGGTTTTTTTGCCCCTCACTCGGCATCGACGAGGATCCAGTGACCGGCTCAGCGCATTGTTGCCTCGCACCATTCTGGGCAGAGCGAATTGGCTGCAACGAGCTCGTTGGCTTTCAGGCCTCCAGACGCGGCGGCTTTGTCCGGTGCACACTCGCTGGAGACCGGGTCCTCCTCGGCGGCCAAGCGGTGACAATTCTCTCCGGCGAGATGATCGCTCCGCCACCGGGGACTTGACCCGCGACGGTGCGAGGCTTCACGTTGGCTCCAGCTGATGGGAACGGATACCCAACTTTCGCCCGAAGAAACCGCGCAACATGTCCGGCAAAGCCTACCAGCCGACGGACTCTTCGCCGGGCACCGGTGGCGCATCGCCACGCGACCGTTCCCGCTCGACAAAAAAACCGTCAAGCAACTTGAGCAACTGGGCCGCGTGCTGCTCAAGTTTTATCAGGCTGCCAACACGGTTTACCGCTGGAGCGCCGAGGAACGGCTCCCTGCTTGGCCAAGCGCGTGGCTGGACCGCGGCAAGCCGCAGTCGATCATCGACCTCCAGCGCAGCAAAGCGTTCCGCGCCGAGCTTCCGCGTGTCATCCGGCCTGACATTTTGCTGACCGATGACGGCCTACAAATCACCGAGCTGGACAGCATCCCCGGGGGCATCGGCCTGACCGCCTGGCTCAACCACGCCTACGCCGGTGCCGGTGCCGAAGTGCTCGGCGGCGCGGCCGGCATGCTCGACGGCTTCGCCAGCATCTTCGGCGACGCGGCAAACGTGCGCCTGGTGGTCTCCGATGAATCCGCCACGTACCGACCGGAGATGGAGTGGCTCGCCGGGCAGATCGACCCCGGCCGCTTCAGCGTCCATGGGCAGGATTTCGCCGACTTCGCCGACGGCGACGCGGTGTACCGGTTTTTTGAACTGTTCGACCTGCCGAACGTTCCCGCCGCCGGGCCGCTGTTTGCCTCCGCGGCCGACAAGCGCATCCGCGTGACGCCGCCGCCGAAGGCGTTCCTCGAGGAGAAAATGCTCTTCGCGCTGTTCCACAATCGCAATCTCGCCGATACGTGGCGGCAGCAGCTTGGCGAGAGTTTCCGGCGCACGCTCGAGGCGCTCCTGCCGCAAACGTGGGTGGTCGATCCCGCGCCGCTGCCGCCGCACGCCGCCTTTCCGGGGCTTGACCTGACCGACTGGCATCAGCTCAAGGAACTCTCGCAAAAGGAGCGCAGCTTGATCCTCAAAATCTCCGGCTTCTCCGAACAAGCCTGGGGGGCGCGGGGTGTCTGGCTCGGCAGCGACCTGCGAAGCGACGAATGGGCGGGAGCAGTCGACCAAGCGATCGACGGCTTCGACAAGTCACCACGGATACTCCAACGCTACCACCACCCTGCCCGTGTCAAGGCCGAGTGGTTCGACTTCGAGCTTGGCCAAGCGCAGCCGATGCAGGGCCGCGTCCGACTTTGCCCCTACTACTTCGTCCACGGCGAATTTGAAACGGCCAAGGTCAAGCTTGGCGGCGTGCTGGCCACAATCTGTCCCGCCGATAAAAAAATAATCCACGGCATGAGAGATGCCATCCTCGCCCCATGCGCCCTTGGCCAGGCGCAAACTAAATAAGGCTGCGAATCCAGTCGCCCACCCGGTCCCGCCCAAAGTTGGCGAGGATGTGCTCTCGTGCGCGACTGCCGGTTTCCCGCGCTTGGCTTTGATTTGAATAGACGTGCCGCATCAACTGGCGGAGATGCTCCAGCGAGGGTTCGGCCCAGTTGTGTCCGGCAAACTTGGGATACAGCCTGGCCGCCTCCTCCGAGACCGGGACGACCGTGTGATCCACGATGTAGGCGTTGTCTGAATTCATGAAGGCGGACTGTCCACCAAAAGTCGGCGAAATGACCGGCAGGCCGCAGGCCATCGCCTCCATCAACGGCCGCCCCCACCCCTCCCCGCGGGTCGGCAGCACAAAACAATCCGCGCCGCGATAAAGCCGGGGCATGTCGTTCACGGGAATGGAATCGTGAACAATCCGAATCGCAGGCGTCTCCTCCCGCGACAGGCCAAGCCGGTCTTGGATAAAGCCCCATGCCTCGGCCTCGATGTCTGCGGGTGATTGGTTGCGATCAGGAAACACCTTAAGAATGAGCGAGACATTTTCATCGCTCGCGAACTCCCGGGAATACGCCTCTAGCAAAATGTCCCAAGCCTTCCTCGGCTGCCAAACGAACGTCGAGAGAAACGTAAAACCCGGGTCATCCTTCGGCCAAAGAAGCGAGGCAGATTGCCGGTACAACCCCGCATCAATCGCCTCCGGTAACACTCTCAACTTGGATTCATCCACCCCGGATCGGGCAAAAGAAGCCACATGAAACTCGGACGGCACCCAGACAAAATCGTATTCATTGCAAGCGCCGACCCACTCGGCAGGGATGCGATCCGTCTCGAACATCGTCCGGCATACGTTGAGCGCGGCCGCCTCAGCCAATGGAACCTGAGTGGGAAAAAACTGGTTGACGCAGATAAAATCAAGAGACAATCCACGCTGCGTCAACGCTTCAAGTCGGCTCCGGGTTTCCGCATCCAGCTCCGTGTCCGACACGTCCCAAGGAATGGGTTTCAAGTGAACCGGAATCCCGGCATCATCCATCCCCAACACAAAATTGCGCGCCTCATCCGCGAATCCCGAGGCATCAAACACCGGCGCAATCCAAAGCAGGGTATGATTGTGCAATATCGATTGCATCAAAATTCTTGATAATGTGAGAGATTAATTAGTTACACAAACACACACAATTGACCTTTTTAGTTTGAAGGTTTTGCGCAACGCAAATCAGCCATATTCCCCTGTTTTTGGCTCTTATACCATTTTATTATCTCATAACTTTCAGCCAGATTCAGTGTGGTGCTGTTTCGCTGCGCCCACCGGATCAGTTCATGATCGACATTCGAATCATATTGTTTCGCCAACTTGTTGTTCATCAAAATCGTCATGATGCCATGAAACCCGAACTGGCCTTTGTAATAAATATCCTCCACCGCGAAATCAAAGGCTTGGTCCACCGGTGCATAGCTGCAG
>CAJWEP010000124.1 GCA_913030945.1 uncultured Verrucomicrobiota bacterium | reverse complement strand
TCGCGGTTTTGTTTCCAGTAGTTGCTCGATTCCTTCTCAAGGATGCGTCGGCGCGTCTCGGCCACCGTGTCGATCGCGTCCGGGTCGCCCTCGACGTCGGTGATGACGATCGGCTCCGGCAGGAACTCGCGCACACGACTCCAGTTCGCGCCGCCGAGGAACGAGTCCGACTTGAGGACGTCCATTTCGTTTTCGCAATTCTTCACGATGCTGGCCGAGGTAGCTGTCATCATCTTGGCCTTGACCGCAGGGACGCGTGTTAGGCCAAGCTTGTTGACGATGGCCTTTATCGTTGTGGCATTGACCAGCAGGGTCAGCAGCACAATGCCGGAAATCAGGAAGAGGAACTGGTCGCGAATCCGCTTGGAGATTCCGATCAGATTGGCCTCGATCACGGCCCCGGAGCCGCTGCCCTCGATCACGATTTTGCCTTTGGTCAAGCTATCGCGTTTAATCGCAAGCTCCTTCGAGTTTTCGTCGAACGGTTCTACGTAGGCACCGCCGATGGCCAAGCTGGCGATGGCAGCACCCTCGTGGTTCTCGGCGTGCTCGCCCTCTTGACTTTCTCCATGGGAATCGTCGTGTTTTTCGCCGTGGTCCGCTGCTGCCAACGTGAGCGTAACAGATTCGAGCGGCTCCCGTTTGCCGTTCTCATCCTCAAAAAAGACCTTCGAATCCGCGGTGTAGCCGTGGCCACCGTCCTTGACAGTAAACTCCAACTCGGGCGCATAGCCATAAACCACCAGCGCCAAGGCCAAGCCGATTGCTCCGCGCAACGCCCCCCACCAAACCACCACCGCGTCTTTCTTTGGCAGCCCGTAGCCGGTTTTGCGCATGATCGGGTACAGGGCTAAGATATTCACGATTCGCACCACGTGTATAGCCAGGTAAACCAGACCTAGAACGAGAAAATCAACCAGCTGCGCCTCAACCTTGAGCGCAATGACCACGCCGACCACGATGAAGATGACCACGTTGGCCACGAAAGCAGCGAATTCCCAGAACTCGTGCATGAAGTGCTGCACTTCCGGGCTGATTCGCGTGCGGCCGATCCCGGCCCAGACCAGGCCCAGGGCCACAAGCCCAAGCACGCCGGACATACCAAAGATATGTTCGCACAAATAAAAAGCCAGATACGCCGTCATTAACATCACCGAGGTCTCTACCAGAGGATCGTTGAATACCCGCTTGACCCACGCCACACCCACGAGGCCTATAACAATGCCAAGCGCAGCTCCGCCCAGTCCTATGTAAAAAAATCCTTTTACAGCGCCAAACGCAGTGAACACGCCTAAACCGGTGACCGCACCTATTAGCAGCAGAAATGCTACGATTGCTGTGCCATCGTTGAGCAGAGACTCCCCCTCAATCAGTGTGCCGAGTTTCTTGCTTGCGCCCAGCTCCTTTAGCAAGGCAACCACAGCTACTGGGTCGGTGGCACTGACCACGGCACCAAACAACATCGCCAGATACAGCCCCAGATTTCCAGTGGGGACATTCCAATCGGCTAGGCCCAATCCAAAAGAGTAAATCCCTATGATACAAAAGCCGGTCATGACTGTGGCTGAGACAATTCCCGGTCCAGCCATGTAAAACGCGTTCCAGAATGATTTTTTGAAGACATGCACATCCAGCGCATACGCCGCCTCGAAAATTAGTATCGGAAGAAAAACATAAAGGATTAGGTGCGGATCCAGGTTAGCCCCCCATTCAATCGAGCCGCGCAGGGCATCCAGCAGCTTGGAGAGAAAACCTTCATGCCCCGCGCCGTGCCCTGACCCCGCATGACCGCCAACTCCGAACAGGCCTTCACGATGAGCAAACCCAAGCCCCAGGCCGATCAGCATGAGTACCACCGTGAACGGCAGGGGAACCTTCTGCAAAAAGTGGTTTGCCGCCGCACCAATGATCAGAGCCAATATCAGAAAAAACAGTCCGTAGAGGTATCCGTGGTCTCCGCCGGAAGCCAAAATGGGGTTGATAACGATTGATGGGTTCATAGGAAAGACTTGGCGTTACAGTAACGAGCCTATTCTGGCAAGTGATTTGTGGCTGGGAAAAGCAGCGCTTGGCCAAGCGGGGGCAGGATTCAGGCGGTGATTCCCTGCGCCCTGGCCAAGCCGGAAAACACCCCCCCCTTGGCCAACATTTCATCGAAACCGCCCTCCTCGATAATTCCGCCTCGGCTCAGGACGATGATCCGGTCCATCGAGCGCAGGGTGGAGAGCCGGTGTGCCACGCACAGCACGGTGCGGTTTTTGCTCAGCCGGTCGATGGCCGCCTGCACTTCGCCCTCGGCCTTGGAGTCGAGCGCGGCGGTGGCCTCGTCCAGCACCAGAATCGGCGCGTCCCGGACAAACGCCCGTGCAATGGCCAGGCGCTGCCGTTGGCCGCCGGAGAGCGTCACGCCGCGCTCGCCGATACGGGTGTCGTATCCCTCCGGCAGCGCAGTGATGAACTCGTGCGCGTGCGCGTGCCGTGCCGCAGCCTCGACCTGCTCGCGGGTGCAGTCCGTCTGGCCAAGCGCGATGTTTTCCGCCACCGTCAGGTCGAACAACACCACCTCCTGGCTGACCAGCGCCATCTGCTCGCGAAATCCCTTGATGCTCAAGTCGCGCAGGTCGTGCCCGTCCAGCCTGACGGCGCCCGAGTCGGGATCGTGAAATCGGAACAGAAGGTTGATGAGGGTGCTCTTGCCGGAACCGCTCTCGCCGACGATGCCCAGCTTGGTGCCCTTCGGGATGGAAAGGACGAGCTGGCTCAACACCGGCTCGTCCTCGTATGCAAACGAGATGCCATCGAACTCAATGCCCTGCGCGAACCCGGTTACCGGCCTGGCATCGGTGCGATCTAGGATGTCCGGCTTTTCGTCAAGGATATCCATCAACCGGTGGACACCGACGCTGGCCTCTTCGATTCGCACGTGCCAGCGGGCCAGTTTCCGGATGGGTGTGTAGAACATTATCACCCCGGTGAAAAACACCACCAGGTCCGGAATGCTTCGCGCCGTGTGAACGACATACAAGATCAACGCGCCAATGCCGATCATCGATATCGTCTCAACCAGCGGACCGACGATCTCCCGAGAACGCACTGTTTTCATTGTCTGGCGGATAAGCTGCTGGGACAACTCCCGGAACCGGTCGACTCGGGCGTTTTCGAGCCCGAACGCCTTGATGACGCGCATGCCGGAGAACATTTCCACCGCCAGGCTAGACTGGTCGATGTTGGCGGCGACTCGTTTACCCGTTGCCTTGCGGGCCTTTTTGCCGAAATGAACGATGGGGATGATGCAGATGGGGAACAACACAAGTATGCTTAAGGTCAACTGCCAGTCAATCAGGCAAAGGCCGGTGAACACACTTACGATAGCCACCGGTTCTGCCACAAGGTGTCCCACACCGGAGGCCAGGCAGGATTGCAACAACAACGCATCGCCGTTGATGCGAGTGATGAGGTCGCCGGTGGAGGAGCGGTTGAAAAAGGGAATGGACAATCGACTCAGATTTCGGAAGACCGTGACACGTAGGTCGTTGACAACACGTTCACTGGCCCAGGCCAGACAGTATGCGCCGAGGAATTTCGAGGAACCCCGCAAGCCGACCAGCAACGGGAATACAAGCAGTCCTCCAATGATCTGTTTCGTCGTCAGTTCGACGCCCATCATCGGCAGCCATGGACCGAGTGTGTCGAGAATATTGGACTGGATCGAGGCAGCGGTCTCTGTGAACCAGTTGCCGGCCGTCTGAGCCGTTGTAGCCGTGGCGATATCCGGGGGCAACACATCCGGGGGCACCAGGCGGTCGAGCATGGTCTTGGTTGCCCACAGCACCAGCCCGTTCGACGCTCCGAAGAGAATCCCGAAAAAGACGCCGGCAACAATCCGGCCCCAGTACGGTTTCACATAGGGCGCCACGAAGGCGAAGATCTGCCTTAATTTGTGCATGTCGCGATTCCGGTCGCGAGTTTTCAGGGCCCGCGTTGGGCGGCGTTTCGTTTTAGCCGGGCCGGCAGCAGGTTATTTGCCCAGGGCCAGCCGGTTGGCCAGGCGCTCGGGCAGGCCGGCTTCCAAAATCTTGGCCTGCGTTTTCTCGAAATCATACTCCAGCCGGCGCAACTCGATTGTCCCGGCCTTGAGGTCGTAGATGGTGTATGCGGCGTGGGGATCACCGTCGCGGGGCTGGCCCACGCTGCCGACGTTGATGAAATATTTTTTGCCCTTCTCGACCGTCAACTTGTCGTACTTGCCGCCGGTAACGGAGTTGTTCTCGCGGACAAAAGCCAGCGGCACATGGGTGTGGCCGAAAAAGCAGACGCCCGTGTTCTGGTAGGTGAAGCTGGCCGCCGCGTCGAGTTTGCTCATCACGTAGCCCCAGCGCTTGGGGGCATCGAGCGTGGCATGCACGATGGTGAAGTTGGCTATCATGCGCAGGTACTTCAGCCGCTGGAGCCAGTCGCACTCCTCGTCGCTCAACTGCTCCCGTGTCCATTGGATGGCATGGCCGGCGTGCGGGTTGAACCCGCTCAAGTCGGTGTCGAGGGCACAATACTCGTCATGGTTGCCCATGATGCACGGCATCTCCATGTCGCGCACAATCTTCATGCACTCACGCGGATTCGGGTTGTAGCCGACCACATCCCCAAGGCACACGTGGTGCGTACAGTTGTTCTTTTTCGCATCCTCAAGCACCACCTCGAACGCTTCGAGGTTGGCGTGGATGTCTGCTATCAAGGCATACTTCATTCAGTCGAGCCGAAATCACCCTGTGATTTCAAAGCCTCTAAAATTATCCTGACTCTCACCAAATTCGATTTCCTCGTCCCGGATGTTACGGCGCAGGCCCGAGTCCCGAACCGCCTGCAGGAACGCTTCCAGCTCCGTCCGCTCTCCCTCGGCGACCATTTCCACCCGGCCATCAGGCAGATTCCGTATGATGCCGAGAACGTCGTACCCGGGAACCAGGGACTTCACTGTGTATCGGAACCCCACTCCCTGCACCCGCCCCGAGTAGTGTACATGGACTCGAACCAGACTCATATTCGGAGGAGCCGGACCGGCGTGGCTCCGGCCAGCGCATCGGTTCATTGCCGTCGAGGCGCATCACCCGCACATCAGGGCCGGAGATGAAGCCACAAACACCCCGGCCCGGCAATCCTTTTGTGAGTTTTTTATGCCCGTGGCACCCCGCTTGGCCAAGCCGAATATCACGCTCAATCCCGCATGATCCAGCCGCCCCCCACCACGAGGTCGTCCTGATAGAAGACGCACGCCTGGCCCGGCGTGACCGCCCGCTGTGGCTCCCGCAGCTTCACCGTCGCCAAGCCGTTTTCGTCGGGAATCACCGTTGCCTCGGCACCGGGATGGTTGTACCGGATCGCTGCCGCCGCCTCGATCGGCTTGGCCAGGCGCTCGAACGCGATCCAGTTGCAACGCTCAATCCGGAATTCGTCCCGCAGCAGCAACCCCTCCTCGCCGACCACCACCCGGTTGTTTTCCGGATCCAGCTCGACCACGTACATCGGCGTCGGTGACGAGAGGCCCAGGCCCTTGCGCTGGCCGATGGTGTAAAACTCGATTCCCTCATGATGCCCCAGCACCCGGCCCCGGGTATCCACAATCTCGCCCCGGTGCTCCTCCACCAATCCCGCCGATGTCAGGAATTTCTTGTAGTCCTTGTCCGGCACAAAACAAATCTCCTGGCTCTCCTGCTTCTCCGCCGTTTTGAGGCTTACGCACCGGGCGACCTCGCGTGTCTCGCTTTTCTGCAGGTTGCCCAGCGGGAACATCATGTGCGCGAGCTGCTCCTGGCCAAGCGAGAACAGGAAGTACGTCTGGTCCTTCCGCGCGTCCCGGCCCCGCAGCATCACCGTCCGCCCGTTGCGCTGCTCGAGCCGGGCGTAATGCCCGGTGGCCACGTACTTCGCCCCGAGCTTTCGCGCGCGAGTGATCAGGTTGCCGAACTTGAGCTTCTCATTGCACATCACGCACGGGTTCGGCGTGCGGCCGGCCTTGTACTCCGCCGCGAAGTAGTCAATCACGTCCCGCTGAAACTCCGCCGACTCATCGATGAGGTAATACGGGATGTCGAGTTTGTCGGCGACCGAGCGGGCGTCCATTACTGCCTGCGGGCCGCAGCACTTGTCTTCGGCCCGGGCCGCGCAGTCCTGCGGCCAGACCTTCAGCGTGATGCCTATCACGTCGTACCCCTCATCGACCAGCAGCGAGGCCGCCGCGGATGAGTCCACCCCGCCGCTCAAACCGACGATCACGCGTGTCCGGTTGTTGTCAGACATCAATGAAATACCCCGCTCGGTCAAGAGCGGGTCACTTGGCAATCATGCCGCTTTCGCGGGCAAAATTGAACAGCCCGCCGGCGTCGATTACCGGACGCACCTCGCCCAGCGGCTTGATCGCATGCTCCATGCCGGTGGACTTGACCGAGACGGTTCCCGCATCGAGGTCGACCCTCACCTCGTCGCCGGTGGTGAGAACCTCGCAGAGCCGGTCCGTGATGTCGCACGGATACAACTCGCCGGTGGCCACGCAGTTGCGGAAAAAGATCCGCGCAAAACTCTCGGCTAAAACTAGCTTGCACCCGGCCGAACCAAGTGCGATCGGCGCATGCTCCCGGGAGCTGCCGCAGCCAAAGTTCCGGCCGGCGACCACGATCGGGTAGTTCGAGTCCAGTTCGCCCTCATTCACGTAACGCATGGGGTACAGCGGCTCCGGCAGCCCGATCATCGCAAAGCTACCGAGTTTATCGTACTCCTCCGGGATCGTCGGGACCAGGTTCAGGTACTGGGCCGGGATGATCTGGTCGGTGTCGATGTTGTCCCGCACCACGAAAACCGGCCCCTCAATGACACTACTCATGGCCGGCATTGGGATACAGAAATGGGCGGTTTTCAATTCAAAACGGAACGGACTCGTACTGCCCGCCGGCAAACCGCCGGTGGTGCGTGAAGCCACTGCGCTTGGCCAGGGCGATCGCCTGGTCGAACTCCTCTCCGACACGGCCCGGCCTGTGGGCGTCCGAGCCGAACGTCAGCCCCACCCCAATCTCTGCCGCCATCTCCAGCAGCGCCAGTGCCGGGAATATCTCGCCGCACGGTTTGTTCAGGCCGTTGGTGTTGATCTCGATCGCGATGTCCTGACGCTTCGCCTCCTTCAGAAACGGACGCCACACCGCCGAACAGTCGCCGCTTGGCCGGTCGCCGAAAACCTTGATCAAATCACAGTGGCCGATGATGTCGAACACACCCAGAGCGGTCGACTGCGTCAGGATGTCGAAATACTCCTCCCAAGCCGCATCGACATCCCTCCCTTTCCAGGAATCCCGTTTGTCTGGGTGATCAAAACTCCACTTCCCTCCAAGATAATGCACTGAACCAATCAAATAATCCCATTTATAGCGCTTGGCCAAGTTGTGAATCCAATCCTCGTAACCCGGCACAAAGTCGATTTCCAGGCTCTTTCGGACGGTGATTGTGGGATTTTCGGCGGCGGCGCGGTCGATTTTTTCGATGTACAGGTCCAAATCCTTCTCGAGCATCCGCCAGTCGTCGTAATCGTCGCCCGGCATCGGCGCATGCTCGGTGAATCCGATCTCGGTCAGGCCAACGCGTGCCGCCTGGGCGGCGTATTCGGTCGGCTCGCCCTCCGCATGGCCGCAGAGCGGTGTGTGCATGTGATAATCCGGCGGAAATCCCACGGACACAAATTAGGGAAGATTGAGCACTTGGCCAAGCTCTTGGCTAAAGTTTGGGCTACAATACCCAGCCTTTGCGGTACTCGCTGTGGATGAATCGGTTGGCCTCGGGCACATTCTTGACCTGCATTTTTTTGGCGTCCCACTCGATCTTTTTGCCGGAGCGCAATGCAACCAGGCCAAGCAGCATCGCCTCGGTCATAGGCCCGGCATAGTCGAAGTTGGACCACGCCGGCTTGGCGCCCTTGCAGGCGTCGATCCACTCGAGGTAATGGTGCCGGTTGAAGTCGGCCGGTTTCTCGATCGTCTCCGGCACGGTCTTGAAGTCCGCCTCGGTCGCGCCGGAAAGAAACGTGCCTTTGCCCCAGTACATCGGGATGTACAGTGAGTCCTTGCTGCCGATGAGAATCGAGCCGTTGCCGGGCAGTTCCTTCTGCCTGGCCAGGGCCGGATTTGGTTTTTTGCTGCCGTCGTACCAGACAACCTTCACCGGCTTGCGCTTGCCCTGTTGTGGAAAGTGATACGTGATGATCGACCATTTCGGTGCGGTTTCATCATTGATGCCGGATGACACGGCCTCGAGCGTCTTGGGGTCGCGCAGGTTGAGCGCCCAATAGGCCAGGTCAGAGTTGTGGCAGCCCATGTCGCCGACGGCCCCGGTGCCGAAATCCCAAAAACCGCGCCACTTGAACGGATGATACGCCGGGTGGTACGGGCGCTCGGGAGCCGGGCCAAGCCACAGATCCCAGTTCACATTATTCGGTACTGGCGGCGAGCCGCTGGGCCGGCCGATGCCCTGCGGCCAGATCGGCCGGTCAGTCCAGATGTGCACCTCGTTCACGTCGCCGAGCACGCCGGCCTGAATTAACTCGACGTAGCGTCGCGAGTCGGGATTTGAGTGCCCCTGGTTACCCATCTGTGTAGCGACCTTGTGTTTGCGGGCGAGCTTGGTCAGCACGCGCGCCTCGAAGACGGAATGCGTCAGAGGCTTTTGGCAGTAGACATGTTTGCCAAGGCGGATGGCCATCGCCGCGGCCGTGGCGTGGGTGTGGTCGGGAGTGGAGACGGTCACGGCGTCGATGCGCTTGGCCTCCTTTTCCAGCATCTGCCGGAAGTCGGCATACTTGGCCGCCTTCGCGTGGCGGTTGAACATGTGCGCCGCACGGCCGGAATCGATGTCGCAAAGTGCCACGATGTTCTGGCTTTCGCAGCCGTCGATGTCGACCTGTCCCTTGCCGCCGGAACCGATCGCCGCAATGTTAAGCCGTTCGTTTGCGCCGAACACACGGCGCGGCACCACCATCGGGAAGACGACCGCGCCGGTGGCAGCCACAGTGGTCTTCAGAAAATCTCTGCGCCGAATGGGGGAAACTTGTGGAGTTGTCATAAGCCAATAGGGTAACGGCATCCTCACCTCCCGCCGCCCCGGCCGTCAAGCCAAGCGCTTGGGCAAGCTGGGAAAAACCGCGAATACACGCCGATGAACGCGAAGAGAAGTGAGCGGTTAGAATATCGAATGTCGAACTAGGAATATAGAAATCCAAAGTGGAAGGAGAGAAAACGCGCTAGCGTCTTGGAGTGCGGCTCTCCGCACCGCTTTGGAAGGCAACTAAAAAAACATCAGTTAAAGGCCGAGCACTAAAGAAAAAGACGATTTATTTATTGCGCTTGGCCAAGCGCCTGATTGACCGCCTCGACGCAGCGGGTGCAGAGGGTGGCGTGATCGTCGTGGGAGCCGACGGTGGGTTCCCAGCGCCAGCAGCGTTCGCATTTTTCGCCGTCAGCGTTGGTTACGGTGGCCTGCAATGCCTCGCCTTCCCCCGCCTCGAGCTTAAGTTGCGAGACGTTGATGAGTTCGCGCAAATCCTCTTGGTGCGCTTGGCTAATCTCGAGTTCGCGGCCGGTGCCGGTGAGGGTGACGCGGGCCTCGAGGCTTTTGCCGATCTGCTTGGCTTGGCGGGCTTCCTCGAGCATCGGCAGGGTGCGTTCGCGGATGGCGAACATCGTCTCCCAGTTGGCCGATTCTTCGGCGCTGATGCTGAACTCAAACGGCTCCCAATCGGTCAGGTGCACACTGGCAGAGTCGAGGTGGGGAATGGCTTCCCATGCCTCGTCGGCGGTGAACACGAGCATCGGCGAGAGCATCTTGGCGAAGCCCTGCACTAGCCTGTAAATCGCCGTCTGCGTCGAGCGTCGACGCGTCGAGTTGGCGGGTGATGTGTAGAGGCGATCTTTTACCGTGTCGTGATACACCGCTG
>CAJWEP010000123.1 GCA_913030945.1 uncultured Verrucomicrobiota bacterium | reverse complement strand
CTGGTTCATCGACGACGTCAAGGTTGTTGCTGAATAGGTGACTCGCAGAACATCTTACTACGTTCGCGGTATGGAAGTGCACCAACCTCTAAAACATAATGACCACTAAACAGGAAAACATAATAACCTCTAATCGTTTCAATCGTCGATCATTTCTGAAAACCAGTGCCACCATCGGAGCAGCCGCGACTCTTTCGGCGCCAAATATATTGCGCGCTCGCAATCTGAATGAGAAACTCAATATCGCGATGATCGGCTCCGGTGGTCGTGGTCGACGCAACCTCGCCGAATTCAAATCGGAAAACATCGTTGCCCTGTGTGATGTCAACGAAAACAACCTGAACTCCGCTGCCCTGAAATACCCCAAGGCCCGCAAAGCGACTGACTTCCGCAAACTGTTTGACCACCAGAAAGAATTTGATGCGGTTGTCGTGAGCACCTGCGAGCATACTCACGCCTTTGCAACACTACCGGCGCTTCAATTGGGCAAGCATGTCTACTGTGAAAAGCCGCTGACTTACAACATCGAGGAAGCGCGCATCATTCGCATGGCGGCTCGCCGCACGAAAGTTGCCACGCAGATGGGAACGCAAAACCACGCCAACAATAACTATCGGCGCGTGGTCGAACTGATTCAGTCAGGGGCGATTGGCCCGGTTCGCGAAGTTCACGTCTGGCATTCGCGTGCCTGGGGATGGCACAAAAGTGAGCAGGCTGCCCGCAAAGCCAAGGATCGCTTCATCGTGGTTCGCACGCCAAAGGGATCCACCCCGATACCAGCCGGTCTAGACTGGGATCTATGGCTGGGTCCGGCACCGGCCCGGCCGTTCCACAACGATTATTTCCCAGGTCCGAAATGGTACCGCTGGTGGGATTTTGGAAACGGCACCATGTCCGATCTCGGCAGCCACTGGGTCGACCTGCCGTTCTGGGCCCTGAAACTCGAAGCTCCGTTGACGGTCGAGGCCAGGGGACCCAAACCTCATCACGATATTGCTCCCGCTTCGATGCAGGCGATCTATGAATACGGCGCGCGCGGCGAATTGCCGCCGGTGAAACTGACCTGGTATCAGGGATTGGAGAAGCCGCAAATCTGGAAGCAGAACGGTATCCCCAAGTGGGCCAACGGTCATCTGTTCATTGGCGACAAGGGCCTGCTGTTATCCGATTACCGAGAACATGTTTTTCTTCCTGAAGAAAAGTTCGCCGATTTCAAAGGCCCGGACCCGTTCATTCCCCGCTCGCCCGGCCATCACGAGGACTGGATCGCCGCATGCAAAGGCGGGGCTCCGACACTGAGCGACTTTGAATATGCCGGTTTGTTGACTGAGGCCAACCACTTGGGAAATGTCGCTTTTCGAACCGGCAAGAAACTGGAGTGGGATACGAAAACGATGCGCGCCACCAACGCTCCCAATGCCGAGCAGTTCATTCGGCGCGATTACCGCAAGGGTTGGAAACTCAGTTAGTCGCTCGTTGGCCCGGTTTTCGGGGGGTCGCATCATGTCGATGCAGCGATCCTGGTGTTCCAGGAATTCCGGGATGTTGATCCAAACTTTTCACAAAGGGTATTTCTGTTTAATGAAAAACGATTGATTTTGTTGTCCAAAAAAAGGAAATTTGGACTTGTTGATATGTTGAGTGACCTGAAGGAGGTGACTCGTTTAAATTCCCGGCGTTGGAATGATTCCTTAAATGGTAATCTAAATGGGTAATGTTTTAATAAGGTTTGCCGCAATTTCTTTGCTTATTGTCGGCCTGTCCAGTGCGAGGGCTGCTGAGAAGTTTGGTTTTTTTGAAAAGGAGATTCGCCCTCTGTTTCATGAGCATTGTTACAAGTGCCACTCCGCCGAGGCCGAGAAATTGAAGGGTGGTTTGCTGTTGGACAGTCGGCAGGGATGGGCGACCGGCGGCGATTCCGGCCCGGCGATTGTGCCGGGTGATGTGGAAGGTAGCCTGCTGCTGCGTGCTGTTAGTTATGAGGATGACGATCTGCAAATGCCGCCCAAGTACAAGCTCGCCGATCACGAGCGTACGGCGTTGGCCAAGTGGGTAGAGACCGGAGCTCCGGATCCGCGTGTTTCCCAAGTCGTAGGAAAGGGCATGGGAATCGACCTGGCCAATGGACGCGAATTTTGGTCGTTTCGGCCGGTAGCCCATCACGCTGTGCCGAAGATGAACCCAGCGCTTGGCCAAGAGGAAAACCTGGATGCAATCGATTGGTTCATCCTCGCGCGCCTGGCCAGGGAGAATGTCAAGCCGGTCGGCTTGGCCAAGCCGGAGACGCTGTTGCGCCGTCTTTACTTCGACCTAATTGGATTGCCGCCGACTCCGGAGCAGATCGACGATTTTTTGGCCGATCCGTCGCCGGAGGCGTACGCACGGTTGGTGGATCGCCTGCTGGGTTCACCGCAGTTTGGCGAGACATGGGGACGACACTGGCTGGATGTGGCGCGCTTCGCGGAGAGCAGCGGCGGTGGGCGGAGTTTGATGTTCAAGGATGCGTGGAGATTTCGTGACTATGTGATCAGTGCCTTCAACGAAGACAAGCCGTTCAATCAATTCATTCGTGAGCAGATTGCGGGTGACCTGTTGCCGGCCGCGAGTCGCGAACAGCGCAATGAGCAACTCATCGCCGCCGGCTTCCTGGCGCTGGGTCCGCACAACTACGAGTTGCAGGACAAGGAACTGCTGCGGATGGAGGTGGTCGATGAGCAGATTGTCACCATAGGTCGGGCATTCCTCGGCATGACGCTCGGCTGTGTGCGTTGCCATGAACATAAATTTGACCCGATCCCGATGGATGACTACTACGCGTTGGCAGGCATCCTTCGCAGCACCCAGTCGCTCGTGCCGGGCAACGTCTCCGGCTGGGTGGCGCACGACTTGTTGCTGGAGCCGGCACTGAAAAAGGCGATCGATAAGCATGCCGCGAAGACCAAGGAAGCCAACGTCGCGCTAAAGGCAGCAAAGAAAGAACTGCTAGAAGTCGAGGCGATTCAGGGTGGGGAGGGGATCGTTGTCGACAATCTGCAGGCGGAGAAAGTCGGCGACTGGATGAAGTCGACGAGCAACAAGACGTTTTTTGGCGACAACTACATTCACGACAAGGGCGAGGGCAAGGGGCAGAAGAAGGTCATTTTCACTGCTGAATTGCCGGAAGCTGGCGAGTATGAGGTTCGTTTCGGCTACACGGCCGGGGCGAATCGCGCCCAAAAGGCGCCGGTGACGATCGGGCACACCAATGGTCCGACTACGATCCTTATCAACCAACGCGAGAAGCCGCCGATCAACAACAACTTCAAGGTCCTGGGCCGCTTTCAATTTTCCAGCGGCAAGGCGGTTGTCTCGATTTCGAACGATCACACCAGCGACGTGGTAATCGCTGATGCGGTGGTGTTCGTGCCGATCGCGGAACTGAAAAAGGATTCCGACCTTGAGCAGCGCTTGGCCAAGCTGCGGGGTGAGGTTGATCGCCTTGTTAAGCGCGTGGACGCGCTCAAGAAAACCAAGCCAACGGACCTGCCAAAGGCGATGTCGGTGCAGGACGAGAAGGAAACCGGCGACTGGCATGTGCATATTCGCGGCGAAATCCGCAACAAAGGTGCAATCGTGCCCCGTGGGTTTCTTCAAGTTGCCAGCAAAGCCAAAACAGTCGCGCAGCCGACGATTGCCGCCGGCAGGAGTGGCCGACTCGAATTGGCCGAGTGGGTGGCGAGTGGCGGCAATCCTTTGACGAGTCGCGTGATGGTCAACCGAATCTGGCATCATCTGTTGGGTCATGGACTGGTGCGTACGCCGGACAACTTCGGCAAAACTGGTGAGCTTCCCAGCCACGCCGGATTGCTCGACTGGTTGGCGTGGCGGTTTGTCGATGACAGCTGGTCGGTCAAGAGCATGATCCGCCAGATTGTGTTGTCACGTGCCTATCGACGGGCATCAACCGGTGAGAGCGCTGGCCAAACTGATGATCCCGAGAATCGTTTGCTCTGGCGTTCCAACCGAAAGCACCTTTCAGCCGAGGCAATCCGCGACTCGATTCTATCGGTGAGCGGACAATTAGACATGCAACAGGGTGGCCCCACGATCCGGAAGTTTTCGCAGTACGATCTGGGGTATGAGTTCGATACCATCCGACGCAGTGTGTACGTGCCGTTTTTTCGCAACTCGATGCTCGAGGTACTGGAGGTGTTTAATGCTGCCAACCCGAATGTGACGACCGGTCGTCGCACCGAAACCACGCTGCCCACACAGGCCTTGTACATGCTCAACAGCCCGTTTATGAACGCCGAGGCTAGGCGTGCGGGGGGGCGTCTGGCCCGGGTTGACACAACGGACACGTTAAGAGTTCGCATGGCTTACCGGCTTGTGCTAGGCCGCGAACCGAGGGCGGACGAGGCCGGTTTGGCACTGGAGTTCCTCGGGCAAACAGATACTGGGGATTGGACGGCGTTGTTGCATTCATTGTTTGCCTGTGTGGACTTCCGAACCTTGGATTGACGGACGAGGCAGATGAAGTACCCTTCCCACATGCACTCGATCAGTCGCAATCATAATCACGCTGAAAACTTTCAACACCCCTTGTACTCTAAGCCCCAAACTCGTCGATCGTTTATTAAAGCTAGCGCAGTCGCCGCCCTGGCCGCGCCTGCTGTGGTCCGCACGGCAGATGCAAACGGCATGGTCCAACACGCCTGCATCGGTGTCGGTGGGATGGGATACAACGATTTCAAGAACTTCAGCTCGCATGCCAAGACCAGGGTGGTCGCAATCTGTGATGTCGACCGCAATCATTTGGACCGTGTCGCCAAGGAAGTGCCAGATGCGCGCAGATACACCGACTGGCGCGAGCTTATCGAGAAAGAGGGCGACAAGATTGATTCAGTCAACGTTACCGTGCCAGACCACATGCACTTCCCCATCGCGGTGACAGCGGTGCGTGCGGGCAAGCACGTGTATTGTCAGAAGCCGCTCTGCCACGATGTCGCCGAGGTGCGCGCGCTGACTGAGGCAACGCGCAAGGCGGGTGTCAAAACCCAGCTTGGGACGCAGGCTGCATCCGGCTTCGGCGATCGAATGGGTGTGCACTATGTCAAGCAGGGGTTGATTGGAAAAGTGAAGCACGTCTATCTCTGTTCGAACCGGCCGGGTGCAATCGATAGTTATCGTCTCATCGGACCGCGCCCGAGGGAGAAGCACGCCGCTCCAGGCCATCTTAATTGGGATCTTTGGTTGGGCACCGCACCCGAAAGGCCTTTCGTCCCGGGTATTTATCACCCGACCAAGTGGCGTGCCTGGCAGGACTTCGGGACGGGCTGGTCCGGCGACATCGGTTGCCATGTGTTTGATGCCAGTTGGAAGGCGCTCGGCTTGACTGCGCCGAAAACGGTGCATGCCACGGTGCAGGAGTCATGGAAGAACTCGCCCGCCCGCCGTGCTGATACATGGCCGCAGAGCGACCATATCACCTGGATCTTCCCGGGGACATCGAACACTGCGAAAGACGAGATCACCGTCGAGTGGTTCGACGGCCTTATCTACCCTCCGGAAGAGGCGCAGAAGTGGTATCCCGGCAAGACCTACCCACCGGAGTCAGCGCTGATGGTCGGCACCGAGGGCGCAGTCCTGATACCCAATGGCAGCGGAGCGATGTTACTGCCGCGCGACAAGTATAAGGGCACCGCACAGCCCAAGCTCGATCCGCGCAATCACTACCATCATTTCCTCGACGCCATCATCGGCATCGCCAAAAACGAATCCTATTTCGAGCAAACCGGTCCCATGACAGAGACCATCCTGCTGGGCACCGTTGCGATCCGCAACCCGGGTGAGACACTTTATTGGGATCCGAAAAAACCAGCTGTCACCAACAACCATGCCGCTCACAATCTTCTCCGGCGGAAGTACCGCGATGGCTGGGGCGTCGCTGGAGTCTAACCGAAGAAACCCCGACGGGTTAAAATATGCCATTAACACTGTCACTAGAATTTGGGTGTTCAAAATCCCCCAGTGGAATCAGGCTGAATGAACCCTAGAAAACTTTCTCGCAGGAAGCTGCTGAAGACCACCGCGTGTGGTTTTGGCTCACTGGCGATGGCGGGACTGTGTAGCCGAGGCGGCGTGGCCACCGGTTCGACAACCCTGTTGCAGAGGTCCCCGATGTTTGTGCCGCGGGCCAAGCGGGTGATTTTCATCTTCATGGCGGGAGGGCCTAGCCATGTGGATACCTACGATTACAAGCCGGAGCTGATCCGCAATCACGACAGGGATTACGACTTTACCGGCGTTCGGTTCGGCACGTTCGGCAAGAAGAGTAAACGGAAGCTTATGAAGCCGCTGTGGGGCTTCAAGCAGTATGGTCAATGCAGCCAGCATGTCTCGGATTTGTTCCCTTACACCGCGCAGATGGTGGATGATTTATGCTTCATCAAATCAATGCAGACCGAGGGCGTGGCGCACGGGCCATCGACACTGTTCATGCACACTGGTGCGACGAATCTGATGCGTCCGTCGATGGGCAGTTGGGTGACCTACGGGCTTGGCACCGAAAATCAAAACCTACCCGGATTTGTGGTGCTACAGCCGTCCGCGTCCAAGGGTGGGCCGCGCAATTACTCAAGCGCCTTCCTGCCGGCGATCCACCAGGGCACCGCCATCGGCAAGGCCGGTCAACCGGCGGATGAAGCCACATTGCGCAACGCAGTAAATGCATCGCTTTCGCGAGCTGAGCAGAAGCGCAACTTCAGATTTCTGCAAAGACTGAACCGGACGCAGTTAGGCAACCGAAGGCAGGACGACCAGTTGGACGCCGTCGTTGAGTCGTACGAACTGGCTTGGCGCATGCAGATGAACGCGCCGCAGTTGTTCGACCTGTCCGGCGAGCCGAAGTTTGTGCGCGAGCGCTATGGTATTGGGTCGAAAGCAACGGATGAATTTGGCAAGCAATGCCTAATGGGCCGCCGACTTGCCGAGGCTGGCGTGCGGTTCATCCAGTTGAACTACGCCGACGAGAGCGCCACCCCACGCTGGGATCAGCACAGCAACATGCCCAAGCACATGGATCATGCCCGCGCCACTGACAAGCCGGTTGCTGGCCTCCTGGCCGATTTAAAGGAGCGTGGTTTGCTGGAGGAGACGCTTGTTTGGTGGAGTGGCGAGTTTGGGCGCACGCCGTTTTCTCAGAATGGTAGCGGGCGTGACCACAATCCTCGCGGTTTCACAACATGGCTTGCCGGTGCGGGCGTGAGGCCCGGTTTTTCGTACGGATCAACCGACGAAATCGGCGACACTGCAGTCGTAAACCCTGTTCACATGCACGACCTGCACGCCACGATCCTGCACATCCTCGGCATGGATCACGAGCGGTTGACCTACCGCCATGCCGGCCTCGACGTACGATTGACTGGCGTCGCAGGTGAAGTCGTTCACGGGATTCTCTCCTAGCCCCAGCCGCCACCGCCGGGGGTTTTGATGATGAGGCGGTCGCCTGTTTCCAGTTGTTCCTGAGCAACCGAGGCGAGTTCCTTTTCTTCACCGTCGCGCTTGGCCAAGCGCTGCTCGCCGGGTTGGCCCGCTTGGCCTCCGTTTAGGCCGTAGGGGCCTTGGGTGCGGTTTTGAGTGAGAAGTGAGAGTGAGACCGGTTCAGTAAAAACCACCTCGCGAACGATGCCGTTGCCGCCGTTGAACTCGCCTTGGCCACCGGAGTCTTTACGCACGGCGAATTGCTCCAGCCGGACGGGGTAGCGCCATTCCAAAATCTCCGGATCGGTGATGGCGGTGTTGGTCATGTGCGAGTGCACGGCGTCCGTGCCGTCAAATCCTGGTCCGGCGCCGGTCCCGCCTCCGATGGTCTCATAGTAGCTGCAGCGTTCGTTGCCGAAGATCAGGTTGTTCATCGTTCCCTGGCTCGCGGCGACGATTCCGAACGGCTTGAGCAACAGGTTCACGAGCCGCTGGCTCGTCTCGACATTGCCGCCGACGACGGGTGGGGCAAGCACGGGGTCGTTGGGGAATTCTGGGTTGAGCAGACAGCGGGGCAGCGTGATCTCGACGTGCTCCATCAAGCCTTCGTTGAGCGGCACCGGTTCGTTGACGAGCAGGCGGACGACATAAAGCACCGCGCTTTGGACGATCGCCGGGGTGGCGTTGAAGTTGCCTGGGTGCAGTGCGTCGGTGCCGGTGAAGTCGATGCAGATTTTTCCTCCGCCAACCTCAATCGTGGCGGCGAGGCGGGTGCTGTCGTCGAGCAACTCGATGGTAGAGTGCCGTCCCGGCTCAAGGGTGCCGATGCGCCGGACGATGGCGTTGGCCGCCCGCTGCCGGATTTGGCCCATGTAATCGACGACTTTTGCTGGGCCGTGCGTTACGGCCAAGCGCTGCAGTGACTGGCAGCCGAGCAGGTTCGCGGCGGCTTGAGCCTTGAGGTCGGCCAGGTTGTCTTCCGGCAAGCGTGACGGGTGCGGCCTGCCGGTCAGCCGTTTTTCAATTTCGCCAAACTGCGCCTTGCCGCCGCGATACAGAGGAGTCGGCAGGATGACAACGCCTTCTTCGGCGAGCGATTTGGCCAGGGGCGGCATCGAGCCGGGACTGATCCCGCCCAACTCGGCGTGGTGCGCGCGGTTGGCCACGTAGCCAAGGAGTTGCCCGGCGTCATCGAACACCGGACTGATGACAGTGATGTCCGGCAGGTGCGAGCCGCCGTGGCCGGGATGGTTGGTGACGATCATGTCGCCCGGGCCAAGCGCTTGATCAAGCGCAATGGAGCGCACGCAAAGGCCAAGCGCTCCGAGGTGCACCGGGATGTGCGGCGCGTTGACGACAAGTTGGCCGGCGCGATCGAGCAACGCGCAGGAGTAGTCGAGCCGCTCCTTCACATTGGTCGAGACGGCGGTGCGCTGCAGCAGTTGGCCCATCTCCCCGACGATCGAGCTGAAGCGGTTGGTGAACAATTCCAACTCGACCAGCGGCGAGTGGGCAGTTTTGTTGCCAAGATTGTCTTTGCGAAGCGCCTCGAGTTTGAGTGTGCCTTCGGAGCCGAATGTGCCCATCCACCCGGGGTCAATTCCGAGTGTGCAGAACCGGTCCTGCACGATCGCCGGGCCGGCGATGCGCTGCCCGGTGTTCAGCGACTCGCGGCTGATGATCGGCTCGTTGATTGGCTGCCCCGCAGGATCGCCGAACGATTCTGTCGAAATTGTCGGCGGGTGCGTCGAGGCGATGACCCGAGCCGAGACGACTTCGATCGATTTGTTGTCCGACCAGTAGCTGAACAGTTTTTCGTAACGCTCGCGAAACGCAGTGGCCAAATCGGTCGTTTCAACGTAGGCGATCTCCTCGGTGGATTCCTGCCCGGCATGCCGCAGCGAAACAAAACGCCGTCGCACTGTTATTTCCTTGGCGGTGAAGCCTTCGCTTTTGAGCGAACCAAGTGCGTCTGTCTCCAACTCGGCGAAAATGTCGCCGAGAGCCTGGCCAGGTGCGTCGAGAGGCTGGAGAATCTGTCGCTCGGCGAAACGCTCCACGACGGCGTCGCGCAGGCCCCGCGCACTGAGCAGCCCGGCGTCGGCCGGGCAGAGGATGGTGGTGATGCCCAGTTTTTCGGCGATGGAACAGGCGTGCTGGCCACCGGCGCCACCGAAGGCGACCAGCGCGTAGTCAGCCGGATCGTAGCCTTCGCGGATGGATATTTTGCGAACAGCGTCGGCCATCCGCTCGTTAGTTATGTCGAGAAAACCGGACAGCAGTTCCTGCTCTGGCGGAGGGTCGGGAATTGATTGGCGAACCTGCTTGAGCGCGGCCCGGGCGGCATCGGTGCTGACGGGAATGCCGAACTGTGCCGGGTCGAGCCGGCCAAGCAGCAGGTTAACATCGGTGATCGTCAGAGGGCCACCGGCTCCGTAGCAGGCCGGCCCGGGATTTGCTCCCGCGCTCTCCGGGCCAACGAACAACTCGTCGCCATTGAATCCGCAGATCGAGCCGCC
>CAJWEP010000122.1 GCA_913030945.1 uncultured Verrucomicrobiota bacterium | reverse complement strand
TGGCTGCGGGTGGGCCAGTTGGCCAAGCTGATCAAGGCGTTCAGCAGCCGTGACGTCCGGCACTGCGTGATGGCGGGACAGATTGCACCCAAGAACCTGTTCGAGTTTCGGCCCGACCTGAAGACAGCCGCGATGCTCTTCCGGCTGAAGGAGCGCAACGCCCACACGATCTTTGGCGCGATCGGTGACGAACTGGCCAAGGGCGGCGTGGAGTTGATCGAGGCGATTCCGTGGCTTGGCCAGGCGATGCCGGGGCCAGATTTCCACCTTGGCCCCAGTCTGACGGAGCAGCAACGGGAAGACATCGCCCTTGGCCAGCGCTTGGCCAAGGAGGTTTCGCGACTGGAGATCGGGCAGACGGTGGTCGTCAAGGAAGGCACGGTGCTGGCGGCCGAGGGCTTCGAGGGAACGGACGCCTGCCTGCGGCGCGGGGGCGAACTGGCCGGGCCGAAAGGCGGCGCCGTGGCGGTCAAGGTCGCCAAGGAAAACCACGACATGCGTTTCGATATTCCTTGCATCGGGCGGCAAACCTTGGAATCCTGCGCCGCGTCCAAGATCGCCGTCCTGGCGGTCGAGTCCTCCAAGACTATTCTTCTGGAGCACGAGGAAGTGGAGTCCTTAATCCAAGCGAACGGTATCACCGTAACCACGGTCATCTCCTCCCCTTAAACAGGACATTTTTTGACAAGATAACATGCTGACCTTTCACGAGCTGATCGGGTTCATGTCGCCCAAGATGGCGAACCAAATCCTCGAGGACACCCAGGGCAACAACCGCGAGGTATACCGCGCGCTGGTAGCCGCAATGGCCCAGGCGCAGAAAATGCGTCCGGTGTTCATCGGACGCCAACCCAAGGAGCGCCGCCACAAAAGTTTCGTGCAGATGCTCTCCCGAATCGGCTCGGAAGAACACGCCGCCAACCTGATTCGCGGCTGGCTTTTCAAGGAGCACAAGGACGTGCTGACCGATTTCCTCGGCAAACTGGGCATCGAGCACGAGGAAGGCATGGTGGACGAACTGCCCGAGTCGATCGACGACGCCCCGCTCAACGAGGCGGTGGATCTGCTGCTTGAAAAGTACGACCAGGAACTGGTGGCCGTTTACCTGACTGCCTTCAACGCCTCCAACGAAAATCGCTGGAAAAACCTCGACACCATGCTGGCCGACGACGAGCGCCTGCAGCTTCACGGCTGAATAGTGGCAGCATAGACAAATGACAGGAATGGAACCCAAGGGAGATATCGCTCTGATCGGGCTGGCCGTCATGGGGCAGAACCTGATCCTCAACATGAACGACCACGGCTTCACGGTCGTGGCCTACAACCGCACCGTCTCCAAGGTGGACGATTTCATTAATGACGAGGCCAAGGACACCAACGTCATCGGTGCCCACTCGATCGAGGAAATGGTCGGCCACCTCAAACGGCCGCGCCGCGTAATGATGCTCGTCAAGGCGGGGCAACCGGTGGACGACTTCATCGACCGCGTCATCCCGTACCTCGAACCGGGTGACATCATCATCGATGGGGGCAACTCGCTGTATCAGGACACCATCCGACGCACCGAGTACCTACGCGCCCGCGGGCTGCTGTTCATCGGTACAGGCGTCTCCGGCGGCGAAGAAGGCGCACGACGCGGCCCGTCGATCATGCCGGGCGGCCATCCCGATGCCTGGCCGCACGTGAAGGATATTTTTCAGGCCATCTCGGCCAAGGTCGATGACGGCTCGCCGTGCTGCGACTGGGTCGGCAACGACGGCGCCGGCCACTACGTCAAGATGGTGCACAACGGCATCGAGTACGGCGACATGCAGCTCATCTGCGAGGCGTATCACCTGATGAAGGAAGGCCTTGGCATGAGCGCCGACGAGATGCACAAGGTGTTTGCCGAATGGAACGAGGGCGATCTCGACTCATACCTCATCGAGATCACTCGCGACATTCTGGCCTTCAAGGACAACGACGGCAAACCGCTGGTCGAGAAGATTCTCGATACCGCCGGCCAGAAGGGCACCGGCAAGTGGACGGTGATCGATTCAGCCGAGTTGGGCATCCCGATCACGCTCATCGGCGAGGCGGTCTTTGCGCGCTGCATCTCCGCAATGAAGGAGGAGCGCGTTGCCGCCTCGAAGAAACTTCGTGGCCCGAAGCCGGTCATCAAGACTAACCGCGAGAAATTCATCGACGACATCCGTTGCGCCCTCTACGCCTCGAAAATCATCTCGTACGCACAAGGCTTCATGCTGCTGCGCGCGGCCGCCGCCGAGTATGGCTGGAAACTCAACTACGGCGAAATTGCCCTCATGTGGCGCGGCGGCTGCATCATCCGCAGCCAGTTCCTCGGCAAAATCAAGGAGGCATACGACAAGCGCAAGCGGTTGCCAAACCTGCTGCTCGACCCGCACTTCAAGCGCGAGATCCGCAGGAGCCAGCGCGGCTGGCGCAACGTCGTGGCCACCGCCGCCAAGAAGGGCATCCCGGTCCCGGCCTTCTCGACCGCACTGAGCTTCTTCGACGCCTTCCGCAGTGAACGCCTCCCGGCCAACCTGTTGCAGGCCCAGCGCGACTATTTCGGCGCACACACCTACGAGCGGATCGACCGTGAGCGCGGCGAGTTTTATCACACGAACTGGACCGGCCGCGGCGGCGACGTCTCCTCCTCCACCTACGACGCCTGAGAATGAGCGACCCCGCACAAGCCCTGCGCGACTTCGTGCCAGGCAACGAGTTTTTCATTGGTATCGACTCCGACGGCTGCGTGTTCGACTCGATGGAGATCAAGCAGAAGGAATGCTTCGCGCCGATGTTCGTGAAGCACCACGGCCTGCAGGCGGTCAGCAAGTATGCCCGGCAGGTCTGGGAGTTCGTGAACCTTTACTCGAAGACCCGGGGCGTCAACCGCTTCCCCGCCCTTGTGCGCGCGCTTGATCTGCTTCGCGAACGCCCCGAGGTGCTGGCCCGTAATGCCAGCGTGCCAAGCTACCCGGCGCTCGGCGAGTGGATCGAGAGAGAAACCAAGCTCGGCAACGCCACCCTCGCCGCCGAGGTCGAGAGCGGCAACGACGGCCTGGCCCAAGTCAAGATTTGGTCGGACGCCGTCAATGCGCAGATTGCCGACATCGTCCACGGTGTGCCTCCGTTTCCGTTCGTCCGGGAGTGCCTTGGCCAAGCGCTTGGGCGCGCGGACCTGATGGTCATCTCGCAGACGCCGGGCGACGCCCTGGAACGCGAGTGGGCCGAGCACGACCTCGCACGCTTTGTCAAGGCCATCGCGGGGCAGGAGATGGGCACCAAGACCGAGCACCTCCAGTTCGCCGCCGCCAGCAAGTATCCGGCCGAGAAAGTGCTTATGATCGGCGACGCGCCGGGCGACCACAAGGCGGCCAAGGCCAATGGCGTGCTGTTCTACCCGATCCTTCCCGGCAGCGAGGAGGCGTCCTGGGAGCGACTCCAGAGCGAGGCGCTTGATCGGTTCTTCGCCAGCACCTACGCCGGTGACTACGAAGCGAAGTTGTTTGCCGAATTCGACGCCAGCCTGCCCGAGCACCCAAGCTGTTAGCTACTTGACACCGAATGACACGTGGGCGACTTTCTCCCGAGTGAACGGGGAGCCTACCGGCCGATTGCGGCGAACGGCTGAGAGACCTGCGCGGGTGCGCGGGTGACCCATCGAACCTGATTCGGCCAGCACCGACGTAGGGAGTCACGCCTTCCCGTTCCCGCCTGAAAATGATCGCATCAAACGATTCCTTTGAGCCGTCGAGCCAGTACCAGTTGCCCAACTCAAAACGGATTTACCTCAACGGCACCATCCATCCCGACGTCCGCGTGCCGTTCCGCGAGATTTCACAAAACCCCACCAAATCGCTCAGCGGCCAAGTCGATGAAAATGCGCCAGTGCGTGTTTACGACACAAGCGGTCCGTGGGGCGATCCGGACTTCAGCGGCAATGTGGCCGACGGCCTTCCCGCCCTTCGCAAGTCATGGATCCGCGATCGCGCCGATGTCGAGGAATACGACGGCCGCAAAGCCAAGTCACTCGACAACGGCTACCTCTCCGAGGCACACGCCCAGCAGGCCACCCGGCGCGAGAAAGGCAGCCAGCTCGCCGAGTTTCCGGGGTTGAAACGCCGGCCGCTCCGCGCCTCCGCCGGCCACCCGGTCACCCAGCTCTGGTACGCGCGGCAGGGCATCATCACGCCGGAGATGGAGCACATCGCCATCCGCGAAAACATGGGGTTGCCCAAGCGCTGCAGCGAAGGCCAAGCGCCGGCCAACTCGCTGGCCCATCAGCATCCCGGCAACCCGTGGGGAGCGAATATCCCGAACGAAATCACGCCGGAATTCGTCCGAGACGAGGTGGCTCGCGGCCGCGCCATCATCCCCTCCAACATCAACCACCCGGAAGCCGAGCCAATGATCATCGGCCGTAACTTCCTCGTGAAGATCAATGCCAATATCGGCAATAGCGCCGTCGCATCGAGCATCGAGGAGGAGGTCGAGAAAATGCGCTGGGCCACCAAATGGGGCGCCGACACGGTGATGGATCTCTCTACCGGCAAAAACATCCACGCCACCCGCGAATGGATCATCCGCAACTCCCCCGTCCCGATCGGCACCGTGCCTATTTACCAGGCGCTCGAAAAGGTGGATGGACGCGCCGAGGCCCTGACATGGGAGGTTTTCCGTGACACGCTCATCGAGCAGGCCGAGCAGGGCGTCGATTACTTCACCATTCACGCCGGAGTGCTGCTGCGTTTCATCCCGCTGACGGCCAAGCGCATGACCGGTATCGTCAGCCGCGGCGGCTCCATCATGGCCAAGTGGTGCCTTGCGCATCATACCGAGAGCTTCCTCTACACGCACTGGGATGACATCTGCAAAATCTGCGCTGCCTACGACGTGGGCTTCAGCATCGGCGACGGCCTGCGTCCCGGCTCCATCGCCGACGCCAACGACGAGGCACAATTCGCCGAGCTCGAGGTGCAGGGCGACCTGACCCGACGCGCCTGGAAGCATGGCGTTCAGGTGATGAACGAGGGCCCCGGCCACGTGCCGATGCACATGATCCACGACAACATGACCAAGCAGCTCGAGTGGTGCGACGAGGCACCGTTCTACACTCTTGGCCCGCTGACGACCGACATCGCCCCAGGCTACGACCACATCACCAGCGGCATCGGCGCCGCGATGATCGGCTGGTACGGCTGCGCGATGCTCTGCTACGTCACGCCGAAGGAACACCTTGGCCTGCCGAACAAGCAGGACGTGAAGGAGGGCGTCATCACGTATAAGATCGCCGCCCACGCCGCCGACTTGGCCAAGGGCCACCCCGGCGCGCAGCACCGCGACAACGCGCTGAGCAAGGCACGGTTCGAGTTCCGCTGGGAAGACCAGTTCAACCTCGGCCTCGACCCGGAACGCTCGCGTGAATTCCACGACGAAACCCTTCCGGCAGATGGTGCCAAGACCGCGCACTTTTGCAGCATGTGCGGCCCCAACTTCTGCTCAATGAAAATAACGGATGACGTCCGTAAATACGCGGCCGAAAAGGGCCTCAGCGACGAGGAGGCACTCGAGGAAGGCATGCGCGAAAAATCCGCCGAGTTCACCGAGCAAGGCGCTGAGGTTTTCTCCAAGGCTTAGACTCATTTGGAATGTTGACAGGAGGCCGGGGAGACCATATTAGCATCAATATCGTGGGTGCAGGACCAGGGGGGTTGACTGCCGCCATGTTGCTGGCGCACAGAGGCTTCAAAGTTCGGCTATTCGAGAAAGCGAATCAAGTCGGTGGCCGCAATGCCGCCATTATTCGGAACGGATACAAGTTCGATGTCGGTCCAACCTTCCTGATGATGAAATTCATCCTTGATGAAGTCTTCGAGGAAGCTGGCCGAAACATTGATGACTACCTGAAATCGGTGAGACTGGAACCGATGTACCGGCTGCAATTCAATGATATCAGGCTCGAACCGACAACTGAAAAAGAAGCCATGCTTGAGCAAATCAATCGAGCCTTTCCCGGAAATAGGGACGGGTATGATCGCTTCATGACTTCAGAAAAACGGCGCTTCGACTTGATGTATCCTTGCCTACAAAAAGATTATGCCACCTTCAGCCAATACTTCTCCAAGGCTTTCATGAAAGCTGCGCCGAACCTTTCCTTAGGTCGATCGTTAATCAGCGTCCTTGGAGACTATTTCAAGGACGAAAAATTAAAATTTTCATTCACATTCCAGTCAAAATACCTGGGCATGTCAGCCTGGGAGTGCCCAGGAGCATTTGCCATTCTTTCATATTTGGAACATGCATTTGGAATCTACCACACGATAGGTGGACTGAGTGAAATATCTGAAGCTATGGCCAAAGTGTGCTGTGAACATGGGGTTGAAATCCACCTGAACACCCCGGTAAAGCAACTGGTCATCGCAAACAAAAAAGTCCGCGGCGTTGAATTGGATAATGGAGAACAAATTCTTGCGGATGAAACAGTACTTAACGCCGACTTTGGTTATGCCGTGAAGAATCTAGTTCCTCCCGGCATCCTCAAGAAGTACAGCCCGAAGAAAGTTGACAGCAAAAAGTATTCCTGCTCCACCTTTATGCTGCACCTGGGACTCGACAAGATTTATAACCTTCCGCACCACACGATTTTTTTTGCCGAAAACTACCAGGGAAACATTCAGGATATCTTTAAAGACAAGGTATTGTCTGAAGATCTCTCGTTCTATGTTCGCAATGGCAGCGTAACGGATCCGACCCTTGCCCCTGAAGGCCATTCATCTGTTTACGTTCTTGTTCCAGTGCCAAACCAGAAGTCTGAAATTGACTGGGCCATTGAGAAAAAAAACCTCCGTGATCGTGTCATTAAGGCGCTTATAGAACGTGCAGAAATGACCAACCTTGAGGATCACATTCGCGAGGAAATCGTTTTCACGCCTCAAACATGGCAGGATATGAATATCCAATACGGAGCGACCTTCAACCTCGCTCATTCAATTATGCAAATGCTTTATTTCAGACCTCGAAACAAGTTTGAGGAATTGGACAACTGCTACCTTGTTGGTGGCGGCACTCATCCTGGAAGTGGTCTCCCTACGATCTATGAATCCGGACGTATAGCTGCCAATCTCATTTCAAAACAACACGGCATCCCCTTCCAATCCAAGAATCAGCAAATATAGAGAAGCACTTGACCAAACGCTGGGATCAGACTTTGCGCTTGGTTTTCTTTTTTGGGAGGTAGGAGACAATGCTTGGCTTAGGCACGTTTTCCGTCCCGTCACCGGAAAGGTTTTTGAGCTCGCTGACCTGGTCGCGCAGCAGCGCGGCCTTTTCGAACTCCAGTTTCTCGGCCGCCTCGATCATCTCCTTCTCCAGTTCGCGAATAGTTTCAACGACGTCGAGATCCTCCGCCGACTCGCGCAGTGTCGCCGCGTTGGCCTGCCGCCCCCCAAAGCGATCGCCCAAACGTTGCTCAATTGGCCGGCTCACGCTGCGTGGCGTGATGCCGTGCTTCTCGTTGTGGGCGATCTGCTTTTTTTGGCGGTATTCGGATATACGCAGGAACTCGCGGATGCTCCGGGTCTTTTCATCCGCGTAAAGGATCACCCTCCCGTTGAGATGGCGCGCCGCGCGTCCGGCGGTTTGCACCAGGCTCGTGGTTGAACGCAGAAACCCCTCCTTGTCGGCGTCGAGGATCGCAACCAGCGACACCTCGGGAATGTCCAGCCCCTCACGCAACAGATTGATGCCGACGAGTACGTCGAATTCGCCGTGACGGAGCGCCCGCAAAATCTCCACCCGTTCGATCGCTCCAATGTCGCTGTGCAGATACCGGACGCTTACGCCGATGTCGGCGAGGTAGTCGGTCAACTCTTCCGCGGTGCGCTTGGTCAGCGTTGTCACGAGCACCCGCTCGCCTTCGCCCACACACTTCCGCGCCTCCTCGATCAGGTCATCGATCTGGCCCCGGAGCGGCTTGAGGGTAATCTGCGGATCGACGAGCCCGGTTGGCCGGACGATCTGCTCCACCACCCGACCCTTGGCCCACTCGATCTCGCGCTGGGCCGGTGTGGCGCTAATGTAAAGCGTCTGGTTTTGCAGCACCTGGAACTCGTCGAAATTCAGCGGCCGGTTGTCCAGCGCGCTCGGCAAACGAAAGCCGTGCTCGACCAACACAGACTTGCGGGATCGGTCGCCGGCGAACATCCCCCCGATCTGCGGGACAGTGGCGTGCGACTCATCGATCACAAGGAGGAAATCTTTTGGAAAAAAGTCGATCAACGTGCTTGGCCGTGAACCGGGCGGACGGGCATTCAGGTGGCGCGAGTAATTCTCGATGCCGGAACAGAACCCCATCTCAAGCATCATCTCGAGGTCGTACTCGGTGCGCATCCGGATGCGCTGGGCCTCGAGCAGTTTCTTCTGTTTCTCCAACTCGGCGACCCGTTTGCCAAGCTCATCCCGGATGGTGACCGCGGCACGCTTGATGTTGTCCATCGGCGTGATGAACTGCTTGCCGGGAAAAACGATGACGCCCGGCACCTGCTCGAGGGCATTGCCGGTGAGCGGATCAAAACGGCTGATGCGGTCGATCTCGTCGCCGAAAAACTCGACACGGATCCCCTCCTCCATTTCAGCGGGACGTATCTCGACCGTGTCGCCGCGCACACGGAATTTGCCGCGCTCAAACTGGATATCATTGCGCTCATACTGAATCTCAACCAAGCGCGCCAGCAGGCGTTCACGGCCAAACGCCTCGCCGACGCCAAGCCGGATGACCATTTCCTCGAAATCGCTTTTTTCGCCGACACCGTAAATACAGGAGACGCTGGCGACGACGATCACGTCGCGCCGGGCCAGGAGCGAACTCATCGCCGAGAGGCGCAGCCGCTCGATTTCGTCGTTGATGCTCGAGTCCTTCTCGATGAAGGTGTCGGTCTGCGGGATGTAAGCCTCCGGTTGGTAGTAGTCGAAGTAACTGACAAAATACTCAACGGCATTCTCCGGGAAGAATCCCTTGAACTCGGCGTACAACTGAGCGGCCAGGGTTTTGTTGTGGGAGATGATGAGCGTCGGCCGGTTGAGGTTGCGGATAACGTTGGCAACGGTAAACGTCTTCCCGGAACCGGTGACGCCAAGCAGCGTCTGGTGTTTTTCGCCGGCCAGCAACCCGTCGGTTAGTCGCTCGATCGCCTCGGGCTGATCCCCCGCCGGGTCAAAGGGTGAATGAAGTTTGAACGCCTGGCCTTCCACAAATCAGCGCTTGGCCATACAGAAACCCACGCTGAACCTCAAGCTAATGATGTGCCTTGGCCGAACTCGTGGAGCCAATGCGAGCCAAGTGGTAGTAGGATGAAACCCCCTCAAGCTCGAACCACTGTTTTTCAAAATGGAACTTTTTCCATTGTTCCCAGAAACGGTCGTAAAATTCACCGGCCTGAGTGTGGGTAAGCTTCAATCCGCTGGCCTTTTGAGATTTCAGGTCGTAAGCCAGCGAGTTAGGGGCATACGGGTCAAGCAGCTTGGCCAAGCGCTCCAGGCGCGCCTTCACCTTGTCACTGACGAGATCGCCAGCATCTTCTAACTCAAGAAATTCATCTACTTTCAAAGGCAAAACAGCACCTTGCAGGAATAAGTGGTCAAATCGCGTAAGATCAAGCCCATCCCGAAGTGTTTTGAGCTGATCATTAAAGCTGGATAAAGATTCCATTAAATTTCCATATTTCAAAACGACATCTTCCCACTCGGGTTGATGATTAAGCTCCCTCTCCTTCAAAGATTTTTGCCATAGATTAACCTCGGCATTCCAGAGGGTAACCGGCCCGGCGTTTGAATGCGTAGCGTGCCCCTCTTCGGAATGTGATGCATGCCCTTCTTCGGAATGCGTAGCGTGCTCCTCTTCGGAATGCGTAGCGTGCTCCTCTTCGGAATGCGTAGCGTGCCCCTCTTCGGAATGCGTAGCGTGCTCCCCTTCGGAATGCGTGGCGTGCCCCTC
>CAJWEP010000121.1 GCA_913030945.1 uncultured Verrucomicrobiota bacterium | reverse complement strand
TTGGTGGGGTGCGCGACGACGCAGTCACCAGGCATCTCAATTCACGATGCAGCAATTGAGGGAAACGTCAAAGCGGTTAAACAGTACTTGGCAACTGGCACGGATGTTGAATTAAGATGTAAGAGCTGTGGGGGTACAGCGTTAAACCACGCGGTTCAACTGGATCGCAATGCTGTCGTCGAACTTCTAATCAAAGCTGATGCGGATGTGAATGCGAAGGATAAAAGCGGAATGACACCTTTACATACAGCGGCTTGGAAAGGTCACAAGGAAGCCGCCGAATTACTGATCGCCAAAGGTGCAAATGTAAATGATGCAAAGAATGAAACTGGATCAACTCCTATGCATTGGGTTGCTAGTTACGGCCGCAAGGAACTCGCTGAATTATTAATTGATAATGGTGCAAATGTGAATGCGAAGATTCCTTACGGTCTTAACAAAGGCGAAACACCACTAGATTTCGCTACTCATCCAGATAACGTAAACGCCTCCTCCGAAACCGCCGACCTCCTTCGTAAACACGGCGGCAAGACGGGTGAAGAATTAAAAGCTGAAAGGAAATGAAACTTCCGACACCTGTCCAACGTCGCAACCACGCTGTTTAAAGCATTGTGGCACCTCAAGTGGCCTGCTATCTTTCAACTCACTTTAGGCTTATGGAACAGATACACACACTACTGGCGCTATCGGTCGTCTCCCTGCTGGCCTCGACCACTTCCAGTCTGCAGGCGAGCGATGATCTTAAAAAGCCGTTTCGCCTGAAATCCGGCAGCGAGATCATCGACGTCAACACCGGCCACGCTGCGCCGTACCTGTTCGATTTCGATGGTGACGGAGTCCATGATTTGCTTGTCGGCGAGTTTGGCAGGGGACGACTCGATTTCGAGGGTCAACTTTACGTGCGAGGTCGCCTGCGCATTTACCGAAATGTTGGCAGCGAGACCAAACCGCACTATGACGGTTTCAAGTGGTTTCAGGCCGATGGCAAAATCGCCGAAGTGCCGATCACCTGCTGCGTGAGCTTCTGCCCCGAACCGGTCGATTGGGATGGCGACGGCGATATGGATATGCTCACCGGCAGTTACCCCGGGCACCTTTACCTTTACCTCAACGACGGCAAAGGCGAATACGCCGCAGCCAAGATACTAAGGGATACTGGAGGGCAATTCATTAAACCAAACTACTCCACCAACCCTCGTGCACACGACTGGGACGGCGACGGCGATCTGGATTTGGTAATCGCCACATCGGGCAACATTCATGTGGTGGAAAATATTGGCACGCGAAAGGAGCCGAAGTTCGATCCAAAAATCGAGAAGGTTAAGTTTAAAGGCAAATCCGTCAGCCTGCGCGGCCGTCTCGGAGTGGAGATTGCCGACTGGAACGGTGATGGCCGCGCCGACTTGCTGGTTGGCCTTGAAAGCACCGGTGTGATCGCGTTGTTCGACAGCGCCAGTGAAGGCGAACCGGTTTTTACTGAAAGTGAAGTGCTCATCCGCGAACCGGATCCCAGCTCCGGCCTGCAGTCAGGCAAGGATCATCCTGGTGGCCGGCTCAAAATACACGTAGCCGACTACAACGGCGACGGTCTTGCAGACTTGCTCGTTGGTGACGTTAATTCCCCAAGTACCACCCGTCCGAAACGCACCCTGTCCAAGAAACAACTGGGGGAATACGCCGACTTTAAGAATCGCACCGATGCCGACACTATGGAGATCTCCCGGCTGGTTGCCAAGCGCGAGGTGTGCCTTGATCGTGATGCCGCCTCAAAAATCCAACGCCGAATTTTTGAACTACTTCGCAAACGCGGCGACAATTACTACGACCAGTTGGACAAATTCGAAGAGTCGGTCAGCAGTGGCACTCACGGCAATGTGTGGGTCTATCTTCGCAAGCCGACCAAGGCTGAATAACGACTACTTCGATAGTTTTTACGGCGAAATCGCTGCCCTCCTCCGCAAACACGGCGGCAAGACGGGTGAAGAATTGAAATCTGAAGGCAAATGAAACACCTCCTCCTCACAACAATCGCAGCCGCCCTCGCGTTTGCTTACGGCGACTCGCCGTTACATGCGGCCGAGGGGAACGACCAGCTGCCGAACTTCGTTATCCTGCTCAGTGACGATCAGAGCTGGGTGGGATCGTCGGTGTTAATGGATCCGGCCGACAAGCGTACGAGCAGTGACTATTTTCGCACGCCGCATTTGGAGCGCCTGGCGAAGCACGGTATGTTGTTTTCTCAAGGGTACTCGCCTGCACCGTTTTGCTGTCCCACCCGGCGCAGTCTGCTCGTAGGCCAGTCACCGGCACGGCATATCTACCAGAAGGACCAAAAGCACTGGACCGTCAACTACCGCAAGCAGTTGAGTCTGCCGTTGATGCTCAAGCAGGCCAACTCGGCATACCAAACCGCACATTTTGGCAAGTGGGATATGCGCTTCGATAACGTGACGCCCAGCGAGATGGGTTATGACGTCAGCGACGGTTACACTGACAACGGAACCGGTGGAGGCAAGGGTTCCGGCGGTCCTGCGGCAAAGGAGGATCCCAAGCAGATCTTTGGCATCACGAAACGCACCTGTGACTTCATGGAGCAACAGGCGAAGGCAGGGAATCCTTTCTTTGTGCAGGTGTCCCACTATGCCGTTCACCTGGATATCTTCTATCGCAAACAATCACTTGCGGGAGTGAGTGACACAAAGCCCGGCAGGAAACACACGATGCCGGAGTTTGCAGCCATGACCAGTGATATGGATGAGGGTGTCGGCATGGTCTTGGACAAGATCCGGTCGTTGGGATTGGAGAATTCCACTTATGTGTTTTTCCTCTCGGACAATGGCGGTCGCAACACCATGCCGAGGCAGAAGGGCAAGAAACTGCATCGCAATGATCCACTGCGTGATGGCAAGGGATCGGTGTATGAAGGTGGAATCCGGGTTCCGTTCATCGTCCGCGGACCGGGAGTTCAGGGAGGGGCCGTGAGTCGGGTGGCGGTGACGGGTTTGGATGTTTTTCCGACGATCGCCGAATTGGCAGGATATCGATCAGCACTGCCCAAGGCCTTGGACGGAGGCAGCATGACTCCTGTCATGTTCAACCGCGGTCAAGGTCGGGTGACCCGTAGCAAGCCGTTTCTGTTTTTTCATCAGGCCGTGGCCCGTTCCGCGGAAACGGCCTTGATTCTCGATGATTACAAGCTCGTGAAGACCTGGGCCAAGAATCAACTGGAGCTCTTCGACCTTTCGAAGGGCCCGGATGAAGAGCGCGATCTTTTCAGCAGTCGGCCGGAGAAGGTCCACGAACTGCACGCATTGATGCTGGGTTTCCTTGACGAGGTGGACGCTGAGACACGCAAGACCGGGTCGAAGAGCGAGGTCTACGAAAAAGCGAAACCGCTGCTCAAGCCTGCCACAGGCACGGCCCCGGAAGGCGCCAAACCCAATGTGTTGTTTCTCGCCGTTGACGATTTGAACGACTGGATCGAGGCGCTGGGCGGCCACCCCCAAGCCAAGACACCCAATCTCGATCGGTTGATCGCAAAGAGCGTGAATTTCAGCAATGCGCATTGCGCGGCACCGGTCTGCTCCGCCTCGCGACACGCGTTGATGAGCGGACTTCGGCCTTCCACCACCGGTTGGTATTCCAACACCCCCAAGAAGCGCGCCGATTACGAAAGGGCCTTGAACGGCGTGACCCCATTGCCCACCCATTTCAAGCGGAACGGTTACAAGACGCTCGCCGCCGGAAAGATCTTCCACAAGGGCACGAGTGACGTTGCCGGCTACGACTACTGGACGGAGGCGCGTCCCAAATACAAATGGCCCAAGAAACTCACTGCTCGCGGTCACGGCTACCAAGGCAAAAGCGGAGGACACTTTTATCCATTCCCTCCTGACGGCGGTGCGATCTATCAAAAGTATCAAAAGGGTGTGGATGGACAGTCGCTGTGCTGGGGTGCCTTGAAGAAGGCCGACATGCCGCCGGAAGGCATGCCGGACGAACAGATTGCCGCTTGGGCGGTCAAGCGCTTGAAGCAAAAGCACGAACAACCCTTTTTCCTCGCGGTCGGATTCGTCCGACCACACGTTCCCTACACCGCGCCGAAAGAGTTCTTCGATTTGTATCCGTTGAAGAACATTGTCGTTCCCAAGGTGCCCGGGAATGAAATGGATGACATCCCGCTCCACGGCAAAGCGATGGCGAAGGGCACCATCGAGGGGGGTGACCATTGGAACGTGCTCAATATCGGGCCAGATTATTGGAAGGAGATGGCGCGCGCGTATCTGGCCTGCGTATCCTTTGTTGACGCCCAGGCGGGCAAGCTGTTGGACGCGCTGGAAGTCAGTCCTTACGCCGACAACACGATCATCGTTCTCTGGTCCGACCACGGTCAGCATCTGGGCGAGAAACGGCATTGGCGCAAACAGGCGCTCTGGGAGGAATCCACGCGCGTGCCTTTGTCGATTCACGTGCCCAGCGCAGTGAATGCCGGCCAGGATTGCGATCGCGCCGTCAGCTTGTTGGACATCTATCCCACGCTGATCGAACTGTGCGGACTGCCTTCGATGAAGGGACTCGAAGGAGTCAGTCTCCGGCCTCAACTTGCGGATCCGTCCGCCAGTCGCGGCGCGCCGGTCGTCACCACCTGGCATTACAACAACCACGCCGTCCGTGGCTCGCGCTGGCGCTACATTCGATACCGCGACGGCAGCGAGGAACTCTACAACCACAAGAGCGATCCGAATGAACACGTGAACCTGGCCGGGGACCCCAAATACGCGAAGATCAAGGAACGTTTCAGGAGATATCTCCCTAGCAAGAACGTGCAGCCATCGTCAATGAAGGACGGAGGTCTGGATTCGCATGGACGAAAGGTCGAGGCCTTGCGAAAAGATGGCGTTCCCGATTGGTTGGGCAAAGTGCCGGAAACTAAGAATAAAGAAATGAAACGATGATGCGCCAGACGAGTCGACTTCTCATCCTCGCTTTCATTTGCAGTTACACGGACGCATTACGTGCCAATGATCTGGTCGCGAAGGGCAAGCTTCTCCCATTCGGTGAAGCCGGGAAGTTCAAGATGCTTTACGACGCCCGACAGCGTCCGCAGTCGGTCTACCTGAATGATCGGCTCTACATCGTCTACAACGGCGACGCCAAACCCACCAAGAACAGCAAGGGCAGCGCGCGGCCCATGCTGATCACCTACGATCCGAAGAACCGAAGCTTCTCCAGGCCGGTTCGACTAGGGCAAAAAAGTAGTAATGACCATCATTACAGCCCGATCATTTGGGCGGATGAAAATGACTCCTTGCACGTTCTTTTTGGTTGTCACAAAACTCCGGGAACACATCTCATTTCAAAACATCCCGTGCAAAAGGGGGCTCCGGAGATATCCTGGGAAAAGATGCCTCAGATCGCTCTAAAGCTATCCTATCCGACGGTGTACAGGATCCACGGCAACAAGGAGATGATCTATTATCGCACCGATGGTCATACCAGTTCCTGGACCTACCTTATTACTGGGGATAATGGCAGGACCTGGGCGGGACCCGAGAAGGATGTCACCGATTTGGATAGCAGGGGAAAACTGGATTGGTCCTCCTATCAGACCAAGATTCCGAGTAAAGACGGCAAACACTTGCACGTGGTGTATACCGATTATGACGACAACAAAAACTCTCCTGACCCTAAAAGGTTTTATAATCCGCGCTATGACCAATTAGCGTCCAATGAGTGGAAGTATAATCTTTCCTATGTAAAGATTGACCTGGAGACACACGTTGTTCGCAATGCTGAGGGTAATGTTCTGAAGACGCCCATCGATATCGATTACTCAAGGGAGAATTGCCTGGTTTGGGACACGAAATGGCGCGGGGCCGGCATACCACCGGTGATTTCTTTGGACGAAAACGGCGAGCCCACGTTCCTCCATGTCCTATCTGAAGACAGCTTGAAATCCCACCGCTACTACTACGTTCGGCGCAAAAAAGGGAAATGGAAGCAGACGCCTATTTGCGATTCCAATCATCAGTGGAACAGCTCGTACCTTGCCAGAGATAACAAAGGGATTCTCCACGCCTACGTCATTGTCGGCGAAGGCTACCTTGAGGGTGGCTACATGAACCGGCATGGCGGAGGCTGCATAGAAGAGTGGATTTCACGGGATAAAGGGAATAGCTGGAAAAAAAACCGCGACCTGATGCCCAATCGCAAACCCTACCAAGACTGGCGCTACAACAATATCCAGCCCGTTGTCCGCCCTGATGGAAGGATCGTGAACGGCATGCTGCTTTTCTACGGCTGGAAGGATCAGAATACACCTGAAGCAAAAGCTTTCCTGCTGCATGAAGAGGTCGGTCTCGACTCGATGCGGAATAATTAATCTCCTGAAATACGGCGACAGGACAAAGTTTGCGGTTTAAACTCTGGCTTACTGTCAGGCCCTATATGTGAAACTTGAAGTAAGCAGTTCCATTCCTTTTCCAGCAATCTCTTCACCCTTGGCCGCGGAAAATCAAACTCGACTATTGCCCGTTCTTCTTTCCGTAATGCGACCTCCAAAACCTTCGCAAACGGCAATCGATATCAATTATAGAAGCCGCTGGACCATCGTTTCGAAGGCAACGGGCACGTAGGCACGGCGCTGGAACATGAGGAGAAAATCCTGCAGCAGGCGTTCTTCCCTCTCGAGGACGAGACCGGCCAGCAGCGCAGTCGGCACTTGAGTGCGCTAGCGCTCAACCGGTCAAAAACCAAGCGCTTGGCCAAGCGGGGTTGCGTATTGGCCGAGTGGGTCTTATGCTGCTGCTGCCCCTTGGCTTAACAACTAAACACAATCATGGAAACAAGCGGATCACTGTTGAGTACGATTGATTTCGTCATTTTTTTTGGTTCCCTGTTTGTGGTGATGGCCGTGGGACTATGGGTCGGCAGAAAGGAAGAGTCGTCGAAAGATTACTTTTTGGCAGGCCGAAATGCACGCTGGTGGGGGGTGGCCGGATCCATCTTCGGATCCAATGTTTCCGCGAATCACATGATCGGCATGATGGGAGTCGGCTTCGCGGTTGGTTTTGCTCAAAGCCATTTTGAGATCACGGCAATCGCCGGTTTGTTGATGCTCTGCTACCTGCTTTTGCCGGTTTACCGCAAACTGAACATTTACACTCTTAGCGAGTATTTGGGTCGACGGTATGACGACCGATCCCGTGTCGCCTATTCCGTCATCATGATTTCAATCATTGTTTTCGTAATGACGGTGCCTGCGTTTTATATCGGTTCCCGTTCAGTCAATTACCTGTTACAGGGGGACACTGGCCAGAAGGCTGTTGCGGTTGCGAATGTTGAAAACGGTGCAGTCAAGACCTTGGCGATCTCAAACGCAGGACGGGGTTATGCCGGAGAACCGACTGTTGTTGTGGGCAAACCAACAAAAGCAGACGCCAAAGCCGCGGTGGGGAGAGCGATCGTTGGGGCGGGTGTTATCGCCGCAGTAAATGTTAAGACGATGGGGTCGGGTTATTCGTCAAAAGCCCCTCCATCCGTGACGGTGAGTGAGGGTGAAGCCTCTTTGCAATCAGTTGTGATGAACGGGATGGTTGTTGGAATCGAGATCATCGATGGAGGAGTTGGATTTGATGTTTCCGAAGCGCCCGAAATATCAATCGCCCCGCCCGTGTCGGGCACGGGGGCCACGGCGTATGCGGCTGTTGTCGAAAAGGGCATACGCCGAATTGAAATAGTAGATGGAGGCTCCGGATACGATAAGACTCCGACAGTCTCAATTGCCGGCGGTTCAGCCAAGACGGGACTCTCGCCCGGAGATATCGATCCGCTTTATTACATTATCGGCATCCTAGGTATGGCGTTGATAACCGGCACTTACACAGTGATCGGCGGGTTGCGTGCGGTCATCGTGACGGATGTCATCCAATCGGTTTTGATGCTGATCGGCGGCCTCTTGCTGGCTTATTTCATGTTCAACGAAATCGGCGGCTGGAGCGCAATGGTGGCGGCTGATTCAGCGCAAAACGGGGGTCTGGAACGGATTCATCTCTATAACCCTTCGAATCATACAACCCTCCCGTGGAGCGGCGTGATTACCGGGTTGATGGTGCTACATTTCTACTACTGGGGCGCCAACCAGTTCATTGTTCAAAGAGTTTTGGCCGCGAAGAGCGACAAGGAGGCGCGAACAGGAATCATCACCGCCGGTTTCCTGAAGTTGTTGATTCCATTTTTCTCGGTCGGGTGTGGGATCGCAGCTTGGTACTACTATTCCAACCGCGCCCAGATCGTCGCTCAGGACGCGGTCTTCATGCAGCTTCTTGGCGACTTGGTTCAACCGGTGGGTTACGGCTTGGTTGGGCTGGTGGCGGCAGGGGTGTTTGGCGCGATACTTTCCAGCATTGACTCCATGCTGAACTCCGGCGCCACGCTCGTAACGTTCGATCTGTACAAACGATACGTCAATCCGGGCGCTGACGATAAAAAGCTCATCAAAGTTGGCCGTTTCTGGGTGCTGTTTTTCCTGATGCTGGCTGCCGTGGTCACCATTTTCACAATGAACCCAAACTCTGAAGACAGTTTCTTCCTGCAAATAGCCAGCCACCAATCCAAGCTCATCGCGGGTGTTGTTGTCGCTTTCTTTTTGGGGCTCTTATGGAAGGGAGCCACAGCCACAGGCGGGTTTGTAGCGATCGTTTCCGGCGTGCTTTTCTCGTACGGTATCCCCCACCTTTACACCATGGGTGCTAGCGAAGGGTTAATCAGTGTGTTTGGCGAGAAACTCAACTTCATGCATAGCGTATTTGTGGCGGCAATCCTTTCGTCGATTCTTCATATTGTCGTCAGTCTAATGACAAAGAACCCAATCGCCGAAAAGAATCAAGCCATGCACACATGGATCGGGCTTGGCATTTTCTCTAGCGCGAGTTTCAGGAATTTCACTGCAAAACTGGGAGCCAGTCTCCTCATATTCGCGCTGCTGGGTTTTCTGATGTGGCGCGAAATCGTTGCGCCGCCGATTGCAGCGTTGATCGGATCAGCTTGGACATGGGCCATGTTCATCAGCGCTGCGCTCAAAAACCCGACAGGCAACCTCCTCAAAGACGATAAACTCTGGGGCGGCCTGCTCGCGGCCTGTGCCGTCTTCATGCTGTTTTATTTCAAGTAAACCAAGCTGCCTGCCAAGCGCTATGCGAACAGGGCTTTCATACGGGCCAAGCCGGTGGAGATGACCTCGAGCGGATCTTGCTCCCACAGTTCGGCGTTGAACAGTTCCAGGCTAACCGTTTTGTCGTAGCCTTTTTCCTTGAGCACGGCGATCTCTGCGGCGAGGTCGATTTGGCCATCACCTAGCATTACCCGGTCAGGGTCGGTTTGTGTAGCAGGAGATTTACCTGGCGCGGCATCGTCGATGTGGTAATGGCTGATCTTCTGGAGAGGAATGGCCCTCAAATCATTGAGGGTGGAGTGACTGTTCCAATTGTGGAATGCGTCGAGAATGATGCTGGAGTCCGGGTCGTCAGTCTGCTGCACGATTTTCCATGCGTCTGCCAGGCGGTAAACCGATTTAAAAAAACTTATGTACTCGAACGTAGGCCTGATGCCCTCCTCTCGTCCGATTTGTAGTAGGTTGCGGTATCGCTCAGGGAGGTGTTCCGTCTCTTTTTTTTCAAGCGGCGGCGTGGCGACGATGTACGGCGCGCCCAGTCGGGCACAAAGTGCAAAACGACGACGCGCCTCGTCCTTTACCAACTCATACTCCCAGCCGTCCATGTCACCCCATTGCCGGATGGCAATCATGCTGGGTACGATGAGGCCATTGTCTGTCAAGGCGTGTTCCACATCGCGAACCTCACCGCCCCGACCAATAAAATCATAGACATCGTTCACCCAAAGCTCTATTCCGTCATACCCTGCCTTGCCCGCCAATTCGATTTTGCGGATCAACGGTTGTGGCTTTATGGTGCTGGTGTTCAGGCAAAATTTCATGGTGCTTAAAACGGGCCAAGGCGGGG
>CAJWEP010000120.1 GCA_913030945.1 uncultured Verrucomicrobiota bacterium | reverse complement strand
TGCGGGTCGCCGGCCGGTGGCTGCCGGTGCGCGACCGTCATGCGCTGGAGAAGGGTCTGCCGAATTTGCGGAGCCGCTTCCCGGTGCACGCCGAGATGGTCAAGGCGGGGATTGAGGGCATCGCCGAGCCGGCATTTGGGCGGCTGAAAAAAATGGAAGTCAACCACCTGGACACCACGCTGTTCATCAACCGGGGCGATCGCTTCGAACCGGCACCGCTGCCGATGGAGGTGCAACTCTCACCGGCGTTCTCTGTTTGTGTCGGCGATGTCGATGCCGACGGGAATGACGATTTGTTTTTTAGCCAGAATTTTTTCGGCGTCCGACCGGAGGATCCCCGGAACGATGCGGGCACCGGGCTGTGGCTGCTTGGTCAAGGGGACGGGACGTTTCGGGCGATTGGCCCAGGCGAGTCCGGCGTGCGGGTGGATGGCGAACAGCGCGGCGCGGCGCTGGCCGACTTTGACCATGACGGACGGGTGGATCTGGTCGTCACGCAAAACGCGGCGGCGACGCGACTGTTCCGAAACCAAGCGCAGGCCAGGGGCTTGCGGGTGCGGTTCGATGGCGGTGGCGGTGGAGAGGGGGCGATTCTGAGATTGATTTACACGGATGGAACCAAGGGCCCGGCGCGCGTGGTTCAGTCCGTCTCCGGCTACCGTTCGGCCAACGCCACGACGCAGGTGATGGGGGCGGCGGGGGAGGCGGTGGCCGTTGAGGCCGCTTGGCCAAGTGGAAAAAACACAACCCTCCCGCTCAAGCCCGGCCAGGCGGAGGCGGTGCTGCCCTACCCGTCGGGGCCTTGAGACGCCGGCTTGGCTTCGTTGTCCTCCGTTGAGTCTTCAAAGATTTTTTCCGTGATGAGGTTGCCCTTCAGGAACAGGGCCTCCCTGACCTTGCGGCCGTTTTCATCCCAGGCGGTCCAGTTGCTGTTCTTTTTTCCTTCCAGAAATGCTCCCTGTTGCTTGAGCTGGCCGTTTTGATGGTAGGCCTTCATTTTGCCGTGCGGGTAGCCATCCTTGTGATCCCACTCGACGGACTTGACCCCGTTGGTGTGCCAAAAGACCTGCAGGCCGTCCGGTTTGCCGTTCACGAACCTTCCCCGCTTGTCCAGGTTGCCGTTAGGATACCACAATTTCCACAGACCGGAGCGCTGGCCGGTCACGTAGTCCCCCTCGCTTTCCTTCTGGCCGTTGGGATGCCACATGATCCGGTGGCCATGGGGAACCCCGTTGGTGAACGGCAACTGCAGCTTGAGGACTCCGTTGGTGTGGTGGAGCACCTCGATTCCGGTGAACAGGTTCGTGGTGCCCTTCCAGTACCACTTTCCGTCCTTCCGGTTTTGCAGTTCGTCATCGAGAACCAGGGGGACGCCGTTGGTCATGCGCTTGGACTCCAAAGCCGGGGCGGGACTATTTTGGCCCAACGGGACGCCGTTGGTCATTCGTTTGACTTGGGATGCCGGGGCGGAACTGTTTTCGGTACAGCCGACAGTGATCAGGGCTGCGCACGCAACAATAAGTGCGGAGAGGTTGTTCATTGAAACAATGTCCTGATGAATGGATCGAAAAAAAGGTTGTCGTGGTTCAAGACGCCCGATACGGCTCGCACCGGTCTCATAAGCTCGAACACGCAGCGGGATTATCTGCAAACAACCCCATTTTTCCAGCCTTATGATGATGAAAATGCATAAATAAAAATATCCATCCTGCACCAGCTTGGGTTTGCTGCAATGGTCACCATCCTCACGCCGGTGACAGCGCAGACGTTGCTGAATGAAAACTTTTCCTCCGGCTTTGGCCGGATTTTTTGTTGCCTGGCCAAGCGGTAAGAAAGGGCTTGCCACGCTTGGCCAAGCGGGTAGATTTCCTGTGCATCAATTCTTAAAATGAAGTCAAAACGTTCATATTCCAAGGGATTTACGTTGATCGAACTGCTGGTGGTGATCGCCATTATAGCGATTCTGGCGGCCCTTCTGCTGCCGGCCCTGGCCTTGGCCAAGGGCAAGGCACTGGGTGCCAACTGTTTGAACAACCAAAAACAATTGGGCTTGGGATTCGTGATGTTTGCCGATGACAACAAGGACTCTTCCCCTGTTGCCAGTCCGGCCAACTTGAGGGGGGATATTATTCCCAGTGCCCCTTGGAGAGGGCCGGATAATGTAACACGTGGCATGGGTAGGGGCGGCTTTTGGGTTGGTGCGTTGACTCCGGATGGGGGTTACTCCGCGGGATCCAGGGGGACTCAAAGGAAAATGGAAGGTGCCATTGCCGGATTGCAGGTTAGTCCGCTGTGGTCGTATTGCCCCAGCGCGGGTGTGTACCACTGCCCCGGGGATCAACGTGCCAAGCAGGGGCGTAACGTAAACCTTTGGGCATGGGTCAGTTATTCCAAGGCAAATCCCATGAATGGTGGTGGCTGGCAGGGTTCTACTGCGACGGGTGGCTCCCAGCCGTATTTCACAAAGGTGACTGAAATTCGTGAGCCGGCCATGTCCATGGTGATGGTTGAGGAACAGGATCCGCGGAATGAAAACCTGGGCACCTGGGTGATCAACGTCCCGACCGGCTGGGTGGATCCTTTTGCCGTGGCCCACGGCAATGACAGTTCGTTCAGCTTTGCGGACGGCCACGCGGAGAACCACAAATGGGTTGATGAAGGAACACTCAGGGCAACCCGTGCTTCCGCGGCGGGGCAAAACAGTTTTTACTGGTCGGGGGGCACGGCGAGGAACCCGGATTTCAAGTGGGTGCACGAACGTTATCGTCATAAGAGATACAGGCCGATCTGATCAGCTGTTTTTTGAGTGATAATTATGTAAAACCCCGCCGGGACACTGGCGGGGTTTTTACTTGATGTGCGCTGACTTGTATTTTTTGTTTTCCTGCTTTTGATCCTTGCGTGGGTGAGGTTGTTTTGCCAATTTTCCCGGTGCGCCGCCCCGGCGGCTGAGCCACAAACCGATCCTGTCATTTTCCGGTGGTGGGGGTCTCGGTAACCAAATCCAGTACAGAATATGATTCGCCTACCGTTTGGGGCGCTTTTGTCGGTTTCACTTGCATTTGGGCTGACAGAACCGCCTGTTTTCGCTCAGGAATCCAAGTTCGACGAGGCCCGCGCACATATCGAAAAATGGGTTCAAACGCGCCAACTCATCGCCAAGAGGAGTGCCGACTGGCGGGTGGAGCGGGAGAGCATCGGTCAGTCGATTGGACTGCTGAAGAGGGAAATCGACCTGCTGAAGGGGGAGATCAACAAGAGCGAGCAGGTGGACTCGGAGGCCGATGCCGAGAAAAAACGGATCACCCTGGGCCTGGAGGATCTTAAAAAGGCGAACCAGGTGGTGGACGCTGCCTTGTGGGGGATGGAGCGCCAGGCGTTGGCGCTGATGGCGCGTTTCCCGGAACCGCTCAAGGATCGCACTTCCAACGTCCGCTCACGCATCCCGCTAAAGAAGGAGGATCTGCGGGGCCGTTCTGCCGCCGAGCGGATGCAGAATGTGGTGGCCATGCTCAACGAGGCGGATCGATTCAACTCAGCCATCACGCTGGCGATCGAGGTGAGAAAAGATGCCGAGGGGAAAGACCGGCAGGTGCAGGCACTCTACCTTGGGCTTGGCCAGGCGTACTACGCGGACCAGGGCGGCACGTTTGCCGGCACCGGTTGGGGGGGCGCCGAGGGGTGGGACTGGACGGTCAATGCCGCGCTTGGCCCGGCCATCCGGAAGGTCATCGATATTTACGAGAATGAGCGCGGCGCGGAGTTCGTCCCGGTGCCGGTGAACATCCAGTAGGAAGCGCGGATGATGAAACAAAGAGTACTGGCCCTCTCCCTTCTGTTCGCCGCCGCGCTTGGCCAGGCGCAGACCTTCGACGCCGCGGCCGCCACGGCCAAGTCGGACCTCGACAAGGCGCTGGCCGAGTTGAGCGCGCTGGAGAAGCAAATCGCTGACGAAAAAATTCCGCTGGCCCGCGAGTTAAACACGCTCGAGAGCGATGTTATCGCCAAGCGCCGCGAGCATGCGGATGCCAAGCGTCTTCAGGATCGCAAGGCGGTGGACCTGGGCAAGCTCAAGGCGGAGGAGAAGGGGTTCACGGATCAAAACGACTACCTGCGCAAGACACTGCTTGAGGAATACATCCGGCGCTTTGAGACGCGCGTCCATGCCAGCGAAAAGGAGCATTACCAGTCAATCATCAAGGAGGCCCGCGAGACCAACAACAACCCGGCCAGCCCGGCTGAGTCGGTGTTCACCAAGCAGTTGACCGTCGTGCAGGCGGCGCTCGACCGGCTCGACAATCTTCTCGGAGGGCACATTTATGACGGCTCGGCGCTGAACGCCGAAGGCATCGCCGGGCGGGGCAAGTTCGCCATGATCGGGCCGCTCGTGGTGTTCGCCGGCAACGACGGCAAGGCCGGGTTGGCCGAGCAGTTGCGCGGCTCGACGGATGCGACGCTCATTGACATCGGTGTGGAGCATCAGGCCGGGATTGCCGCTGTGATTGCCAGCGGCAGCGGCCAACTGCCGCTCGACTCGACCATGGGCAACGCGCTCAAGATCAAGCAGGTGGAGGAAACCTGGTGGGAACACATCAACAAGGGCGGGGTGGTGATCTGGCCGCTGCTGGCGCTTGGCCTGGCGGCTGCGGTGGTGGCGCTGATCAAGTGGTTGCAACTGGCCAACCTGCGCCGGATACATCCAAGCGATCTGCAGTCGATCCTCGACCGCGTGAACGACAATGACCCGGCCTCCGCCCTGGCCCTGGCCAAGCGCATCAAGGGCCCCGCCGGCGAACTGCTGGAGACGGCGATTCAAAGCACCGGGGAGAGCAAGGAGATGATCGAGGAGATTCTTTACGAGAAGATGCTGCACACCAAGCCGAGGCTCGAGCGCCTGCTGCCGTTCCTCTCGCTCACGGCGGCGACGTCGCCCCTGCTTGGACTTCTCGGCACGGTCACCGGCATGATCAACACCTTCAAGCTGATTACCGTGTTCGGCACCGGCGATCCCAAGCGGCTTTCCTCCGGCATCTCGGAGGCGCTGGTGACGACCGAGTACGGCCTGATCATTGCCGTGCCGTGCCTGCTGCTTTTCGCGCTCCTGTCGCGCAAGGCCAAGGGCATCCTCGCCAGCATGGAGCAGACGGCGGTCGGTTTCGTGAACGGGCTGGCCGTGAAAACCGAACGTTGACCGATGGCCGACACGCTTGAGTACATCGTGGAGACTTGGCAATCCGGCGGGGTGGTGATGTTTCCGCTGCTGCTGGTCGCACTTTTGATTTACACCGTGGCGACCAGCCTTCTGTTAAATTTCCGGAAGCGCGAGTACAGGCATCTCAAGGACGAAACCGTGGTCGGCTGGGTGGAAACACCCACAAAAGGAGAGGGGGAAGTCGGCGAAATCATCCGCTACACGCAGGATGAAGTGGGGAAACTGGATGAGGTCCACAGCCGGTTTTCGGAAGTGTTTGCCTCCCGGTTGTCTTTTTTTGAGCGGCGCCTGATCTTCCTGAACACTCTTGTGGCCACCGCGCCGCTGCTTGGCCTGTTGGGCACCGTGATGGGGATGCTGGTGACGTTCAAGGGTCTCTCGGTTGGCGGCGGCAAGCTGGTGGACGTGGTGGCCAGCGGCATTTCCGAGGCGCTGATCACCACCGAGATGGGCCTGCTGATCGCGGTGCCGGGTTACTTCATGGCCTACGCGATCAAGCGCCGCAAGGATGAGTACGAGGCGTTTCTCGTGCGGCTCGAGAGCCTGACCCTGCAGCAGTTCAAGCGAAAGGCGGCGGCATCGTGAGGGCGCGCCGATCCATAACCGACGCCGAGGAGGCGATGGACATCAATATCTCGCCGCTGATCGACATGGTGTTCATCCTGTTGATTTTCTTCATAGTCACCACCGTGTTCGTCGAGGAGACCGGCGTGGAGGTGGAGAAGCCGGAGGCGGCTTCCGCGATGCAGCTCGACAAGAACAGCATCCTCATTGCCGTGACCACCAAGGGGCAGGTGGTGTACGGCGGCAAGGAAATCGGCGTCAACGGCGTGCGCGCGATTGTCCGCCGCCTGACGACGAAGGAGGATATGCCGGTGATCATCCAGGTGGACGAGGGCGCCAACGCCGGGCTGGTGGTGCGGGTGATCGACGAGTCCAAGCTCGGCGGCGCGAAAAACATCAGTCTCTCCGCCGATTTGCCATAGCCACACGTTATGCGAAAGGTCTTTCAGGTCGAGACAAGGAACACCGGGGTCGTCTGGGGTCTGGTCGGTGGCCTGCTCATTTCGCTGCTCCTGTTCCTGATCCTGCCGTTCACGCAGAAACTGTCCGGCTCGAACCCGAAAAACCTTCTCCTCAAGGTGGACGTGTCCCTGCCTCCGCCCCCGCCGCCCCCGCCTCCCCCGCCTCCCCCTCCCGAGGAAGAGGAGGAGGAGGAAAAACCGGAACTGCAGGAGGAACAGCAGATGCTGACCCTGAGCCAGCTTGAGCTGGCGCTCAATCCTGGCGCGGGCGGCGTGGGCATCTACGCCGGCTTGAATCCGAAAGTGTCGACCGATGCCATCGCAGAGATGAAGATTTTCGATCTCTCGGAGGTGGACCGCGAGCCGCGTCCGCTGGTGCGGATTCCGCCGCAGTACCCGCCCAAGCTGTTGTTGAACCGTATTAAGGGCCGGGTGGACGTATCAATCGTGATCGACGAGGAGGGCCGGGTGACGGATTACAAGGTTCGCCGCTTCACTCATGACGAATTCAAACGCGAAGTCATGAAGGTGATTCGGCGATGGAAATTCAGCCCGGCAATCAAGGACGGCAGAAAGGTCGCTGTGAGAAAAATTCAACCCTTCTATTTCGGAAAACAATGATGAAGCCGACGAACAAAACCCGCCGCATCTGGCTTGGCTGGTTGCTGGTGTTTGGCCTGCTGGGCCCGGCGCTTGGCCGGGCTCAGCCCACTTTTGCCAGGACGATGCAGTTTTGGAAAGACCCCGAGTTCATCAACAAGTTCATGGCCAGTTACGGGGTCAAGTCCGACGTGGAGCCGAAGATCAACGCCGACGAAAAGGAACTGTTCGACGAGCTCATCCCGCAGATCCAGGCCGACCCGAAGCAGGCTATTGTCATGTTGGCCGGGGCCATCACGCCGGAGTCGAGCGCGGCGCTGGACTTCACGCTGGCCAACCTGCACGTGCAGGCAAGCGACTATCCCAGGGCGGTGGTGCATTACCGGCTGGCGATCAAGAAGTTCCCGGACTTCCAGCGCGCCCACATGAACCTTGGCGTGGTGTTGATCCAGTTGAGCCGGCATGCGGAGGCGCAAAAGGAACTGGTGCGCACGCTTGAGCTCGGCGGCGAGGATGGCAACATCTACGGCCTCATCGGCTACTGCCACCTGATCGCGGAGAAATATCTCTCGGCCGAGGCGGCCTACCGCAAGGCGACGTTGTTCTCGCCGGACAAGCTCGACTGGAAGCTCGGCATCGCCCAGTGCCAGTTGCAGCAGCAGAAGTATGGCGAATGCGTGACCTTGTTCGGCGAACTGATCCAAAAGGACCCGGACAACGCCGACTACTGGCTGCACCAGGCCAACGCCTACCTCGGGCTGGCGGAATCCAACAAGGCCGCGACCAACTACGAGGTGGTCCGGCGCATGGGCAAGGCCGACGCCAAGGTGCTCAACCAGCTCGGTGACATTTACATCAACGAAGGCACCTACGACCTCGCCTTCGAGGCGTACCGCGACGCTGCCGTTGCCGACAAGGAAAATGAGGTTGCCCCGCCGATTCGTGCGGCGGATGTCCTGATCTCGGTCGGGGAATTCGACCGGGGCAACACGCTGCTCGCGCAGATTCGGTTGATCCACAAAAACCAGTTCAAGGAGGCCGACCGGCTGAAAATCCTGCAACTCGAGGCCCGTGTGCAGCTGGCCAAGGGCGAGGAGGCCAAGGCCGTCAAGACGCTTCAGCAGATTGTTGACAGGGATCCGTTGGACGGAGAGTCGCTGCTGCTGCTGGCCGACTACCACGGGCGCAATGACGAAGCCGAGAAGGCAGAGCTGTTTTTTCAGCGCGCCGAGCAGCTGGACAATTTCGAGGTGCGGGCCAAGATCGCCCATGCCCAGTTCTTGGTGCATCGCAGCCAGTATGCCAAGGCGGTGCCGCTGCTCAAGTCGGCCCAGGCCAAGCGCCCTCGTGACAGCGTGCAGCGCTACCTCGACCAGGTCGTGAAACTGTCCCGCCTGGCCAAGGGCTGACCGCTTGGCCAAGCGCGTCTCAAAAACGCTTGGGGCGGCCAAGTGCTGCCCGTAGAGTGGCGGCGCAGCATGGGTTTCATCCGTCTCCTTCCAGAAATTGTCGCCAACCAGATCGCCGCCGGCGAGGTGGTGGAGCGCCCGGCCAGCGTGGTGAAGGAACTGGTCGAGAACGCGCTCGACGCCGGGGCGACGCGCATCACCGTGGAGATACAGGTCGGCGGACGCAGCCTTATCCGCGTGGCCGACAACGGCAGGGGCATGTACCGTGACGACGCGCTGCTCTGCCTCGAGCGGCACGCTACCAGCAAGATTCAGGTGGCGGAGGATCTGGCCTCGATCGGCACGATGGGCTTTCGCGGCGAGGCGATCCCGAGCATTGCCAGCGTGAGCCGCATGGCGCTGACCACGCTGGCCAGCGACAATGAGACCGGCGAGGGGACGCGCATCGACATACACGCCGGCAAGATCCGCGCGGTGGAGTCGGCCGGGCACGCGGCCGGCACCACCGTCGAGGTTCGTTCGCTGTTTTACAATCTGCCGGCACGGCGCAAGTTCCTGCGCACGCCGGAAACCGAGCGCAGCCACATTCAGCATTTCCTGACGCTGGCGGCGCTGGCCAATCCGGCGGTGGGTTTTGTGTTCACCAGCGACCAGCGCAAGGTGTGGGAGCTGCCGCCGTGCAGGGTGGATGACACTCCCGACTCCCAACTTTCCGCCGTGCGCGAGCGAATGGCGGCGTTGCACGGCGAGGGCATCAGCCTTTTGAACGTCGATTCCAGTGGCGACTACCGGGTGGCCAAGGCGATCCCGGACGATCCGGAGGTCGGCATGCAATGGGACGGCCAAACCACGGTGCGCACCTGGGGGTTGATCGGCGCCCCGGGCGTGTCGCGATCGACCCGCTCCAACCAGCACCTGTTCGTGAACCGCCGGCCCATTGAGAACCGCAGCCTCAATCGTGCCCTAATGGAGGGCTATCACACCGCGCTGATGAAGGGGCAATTCCCGGTCTGTTGCCTGTTCATCGAGATCGACCCGGGCGAGGTGGACGTCAACATCCACCCGGCCAAGCGCGAGGTGAAGTTCCACCACGAGCGGGATGTGCGGCGACTGCTCACGCAGGCCGTGCAGGAAACACTGCTGGCATTTCACAGCCGAAAACCGGCCTCTGTGCCGACGCCAGCAGATGAGGCGGTGGACATGACGCCCGGTTCGCCGTCGGAGATCCAGACGCAGCAGGAGCTTGGCGACGAGCCAGTGCCAGCTGCGCTTGGCCAAGCGCAATCGGTTGCGCCCCAGGATGTTCCGGTCCGGGCGACGCCGTTGCCTGCTCCGGCAGATCAGGCGGATGGCGCTCCGGTGCCGCTGCTGCATGTGCCGCTGCGCTTAGTCGGTGTGGTCGGCAGGGTGTATGTCGTGCTCGAGTCGGACAAGGGTATGGTGTTGATGGACCAGCACGCTGCGCACGAGCGGGTGCTGTACGAGCAGATGCTTCGGCGCATGGAGTCGGAGGGCAGGGCAGCCTCGCAAAAACTGCTACTGCCGGAGACCGTGGAACTGCCACCGAGGGAGGCGCGGTTTCTCAGCGGCACGATGGAGATTCTCAATCGGCTCGGCGTGGGCCTGAGCGAGTTTGGTGAACGGACGTTCCTGCTCGACGCGCTGCCGCCGTTTGTGAAGACGGCTGACGCGCGCCAGTTCGTCCTTGAACTGGTGGACAAGCTGCAGGCAGCCGGTGAGGGGGTGAATGCGCTGCGACTCGGCGAGGACGTGATCGCCAAGACCGTCTGTCGCCATGCCGTGAAGGCCAACGACG